>MPMP01000037.1 GCA_002238565.1 Albidovulum sp. bin36 | reverse complement strand
TGCAGCACGGCGGCCGCCAGCTTCGCTACCTGGTCGCCTCCGACCATGGCTGGCTGGGCGGCTTCGTGTTCGCGAGCCCGTCCTCGGCTCTCGCTCCCCGCGACCGCTGGATCGGCTGGACTGCGCAGGCCCGGCTTGAGGGTCTCGACCAGGTGGTCGGGATGTCGCGGTTCCTGATCCGCCCGCAGGTCCGCTGCCGGAACCTCGCCTCGAAGGCGCTGGGCCTGTGCCTGAGCCGGCTTGCGGCGGACTTCCGCGACTGCTACGGGATTGTGCCGACGCTGTGCGAGACCTTCACCGGGCCGGGATTCAGCGGCGCCTGCCTGGCGGCGTCGGGCTGGATCTGGGTCGGGGAGAGTTCCGGGCGCGGTCGCCGCGCCAATGGCATTGCCTTAGTGAATCGACCGTTCGAATTTCAGTTTGGAATTCGCGCATTCGGTTGATTCGGGCTTTTTTTGTCGGATTTTTTTGAAGATTCAGCCGCGCCGGGCGCGATTTCCGTCGACGGCCGGCATCCGGTTGCAGGATTCCGCTTCGATGGCCGGCGTCCGCGGCCTGCAAGGGGGAATTGTCGGAATCCGGCGCGTCGGCGCCGTGCTTCGGCGCCGGGTTGGTCGAGTCTCCGGCGAGCCGGTCGTCAGGCGGGCTGCGCCGCGCCGGCCTTTGGGACTTTGGGTTTTTTGCCGCGCCTCCGCGCCCATTTGCTCGCCGGTTTTTTCGATACGCGGGGGTACGAGCGGCCCGGGCGCAGCCGGCTTCGCGCCCTGAGAATCCACTCCGCCGCCCGCGCCGCGGCTTCCGCCGCGAACACGGCTCCGGCCAGCAGAAGCTCCTCCAGATTCGCCGCCACCAGGGCGAGCGCATGCTTGAAGTTCACGGTCTGGCGCGGCTTTCCCTTCTCGCGCATTAGCGCCAGCAGGTCGTCGCCCTCCTTCGCGAGCGAGCGCGTCGCCGCGATCAGGGCGAAGTGGGCGTAGGCCTCCTGCCGGACGCCGCGCTCGCTCCGGGCGTGGAATTCGTCCACCGCGATGAAGTTCTTCGAGATTTTGTAGAGCTCCTCGATCGACCAGCGCCCGTGGTACAGGTCCGAGAGATCGGCCACGCCGTAGCGGTCGGCGTCGGCAAGTGTGGTGGCGAGGCAGTATTCGCTGCCGCCGGCCTCGTATTGGACCAGACGGACCCGGAGCGGGCCGAACTCCCGTCCGGGATGCTTCCGGCGCAGATCTCGGAGCGCGTCCTCGCCCGGCTCGACAACCACCGTCGCGTCGTCCCGGTCGCCGTCCCCGAACCTGTCGAAGGCGGGAACCGAGTTGCGCTGGATCCGGAATACCGGGTGCGCGCCGCGCCCGACCAGATCGTAGAGAAGCTCGTAGGAGAAGTAGCCTCGGTCGAACACCACGACGTCGTCCGGCTCCAGGGCGTCGAAATGGGCGAGCGCCGCCAGGCGCTCGTTGGTGCTGGCGGTGAGGGAGAAGTCGATCGGCATCTTCGAGTCCAGCCGGTAGAGGCAGGACACCAGCCCCTGCGGGTAGTGCGCGCCGCCGGGAATCGCGTAGCCCTCGTCGGCCAGCTGCCGCGGCAGGTTCACCTTCATGCCGTCGACGGCGTGGATGCGGTGGCCGTTCCAGAGCTCGCCGGCGCCGGCGTGCCGGACGATCTCCCGGTTCAGCTGAACGAACAGGCTCTCATCGACCTTCGCGCGGGCCCTGCAGATCGAGGAGGCGGCCACCGGCTTGCTCTGCGGCAGCTCGATGCGGAGCTTGCGGCACTGCTCCCAGAGCTCGGCGAGCACCGTTTCATAGCCCTTGTCCGCCTGCGACAGCACCAGCCGGAACGTGAAAAGAATGACCAGCAGGGTGTCCAGGACCCGGCGGCGGCGCATCCACTCGCGGTCTTGCTCGGCGGCCAGCCGCCCGATCGCGTCGACGATCTTCTGCCAAGTGGCCGCCGCCGCGTCCGCCCGCTCCGGCGGCAGATCCAGCGTCCGCTTCCGCTTCGGCGGCTTGCGCTCGCCCTTCAGGATCGCCCGCCAGCCGGGAGCGAGCGGAAGGGCGTAGACGTCCTTCGGGGTCTTCGAGCCGCTTCCCGAGGAGCGCCCGATCATCTCCCAGTTCGCGGCCCGGTAGCACGACGCCTCGAACTTCTCGGGATCGACGAAGGTTTCCGCCAGGACCGGGCGGGCGCCCCAGCGCTCCTCCCAGTCGTCCGCCAGCCGCCGCGCCGCCAGGGCCAGCGACCGCGAGGCGAGGTTCTTCACCCTCACCCACGGGAACACGAGAAAGCGGCTGTTGCGGGCCACAAGGCCCAGGCCGGCGTCGCGCTGCCTCTCCGTCCATCCCACCCATGCGTCGCGGCAGGCCAGCGCGCCGGAGGCCTCGAACATCAGGCAGCCGAGCCTGCGGCCGGAGGCGTCGACGATGAAATACCTCATGTACTGGCCGATCGGAGAGGCGTAGCCGAGATAGTGGTGGCGGTCGACCAGCTCCGTCCATTCCTCCGCCGCCTCCCTCTCGAACACGCGCTCCAGGGAGAGCGGCCCCAGCTCCCGCAGGTCGCAGCTGACTTCCGGCCCCGGATCCGAGCGCGGCGTATGCACCGCGCGCCCGCGAGGCCCGCCGCGCTTCAGCTTCGGCGGAAGCTTCAGGATGCCGACCGCCTCGAGATCCTCCAGCAAGCGCAGGGCGCTCTGCTCCCTGTAGCCGCCGCCGGGCCGTGCGCCAGCCGAAGTGCTCGCAGATCGTGCGCGCCACCTCCCGGCGGCTGTTCTTCGGCAGAAGCTGCACCGTCTCCTGGATCTGCGCGATCCGGCGGCGCGCCGGCCTCCTGCTGCGGAAGGTCGTGGATTTAAGGGCCTTGATGCGCGGATCCATGGCGATTTTCCAGCGGACGGACCAATTCGATTCCTGCATGACCGATTCGCGGCCGTGAGTCAAGCCCTCTTCCGAAGATTCCGCGGCTTTCGAAAAGTCCTTTAAATCAGCCGGTTGAAGTCAAAAAAAAATCTCGACGGAAACTCCGGTGCTAAAGGCAATGCCATTGCCGCGCGCAGGGGGCGTCGGCGCCGACGATGAGCGCTTTCGCGGAGTGGGTGAGCGGCTGGAGCGGCCCCAATTCCGCGCAGGCATCGCCTTGGAATTTCCCGCTAATCGTCGCGATCGACGAGGCGCAGCGACTGCCGCCGGGAGATCGCACCCCGGCCGCCTACTTCGTTCAGACGATTCACGAAGCGACGATCGGGCTGCCGCTGACGCTGGTTCTGGCCGGGCTCGGCGACACGCGGGATCGCGCGCAGGAGATGGGGCTCGCGAGCGGGCTGAAGCTAAACGAGGTCGGGCGCCTGTCGGTCAAGGAGACCGACGAGCTCGTGCGCGGATTCTGCTGTCACTTCGGCCTCAGGGCCGACGGGAGCGAGCCCTTTCTTGAGGAACTCGCCGCCGGCGCTGAGGGCTGGCCCCGGCACCTGCACTTCGCGCTGCAGGCTTTGGGCGAAGAGGCGCTTGCCGCCGACGGAGATCTCAGGCGCGTTTCGTGGAGCGCCTCCGCGAAGCGGGCGGCGGAGAGCCGCCTGCGCTACTACCGCGCTCAGCAGAGCCGGGAGATGAAGGTTGCCGCGCCGCTAATTGCAATGGCGCTCGGGAAGATGGGCGAGCGGCCGTCCCTATTCAAAGTCAGGCAGCTACTTGCGAAGCTCGCCGCCGAGGCTCCGGACGCGAGTTTTCCGTCCGGCATGACCGTGGACAGCTTTTACGACCATCTAACTCACCGGGGAGCGCTGCAGGAACGCGAGGACGCTTCCGTCCACTGCCCGATTCCAAGTTTCCGCAGCTTTCTGATCGAGGAAGGGAAGAGATATCTCGGCTTCGATCCGGGTCGCGCGCGCTCGCGCGAGAACGAGGATCCGGACGAATCGCCCTCGCCCTTTTGACGGCGCGGCGAACCGCCGAGATTCAGCGAGCCGCCGGTCCGAGTTGCCGAAAATTACCTGCGCCAAGTATGCTCCGCCTATATGGAAGGTCCGCTCGAAGCCGGGTAATGGACCGATAAGACGGGCAGCGAGCGATATTCCGCGGACGTGGCACAAGGCCGTTCCGGACCAAACTACCGATGCCGTGAAGCCGCGACGATCCTCTCGACTCAGAACTGCCGCCAAGCAGCCATGGCGACGAGCGCGGGCGACCTCGACGATAGCGTCCGGCGCCGGCTTTCCGGATTCGTTGGACGGAAGGGCAAGCCGCCGCTAGAGTCGCGGCGCAAGGCGAAAGAGGAGAACGAACATGGCGACGGCATTATTCGATGGCGACGGACTCCGGGACTTCGTCGCCGCCGGCGAAAAGTCGTCGCCTCCGGTCTTCGTCGGCAGGACGGAGGCCATCGCGGATATCGAGGCTGCGGCCCGGCGCGCATGGAAACCCGGCGCATCGAATCAAGGCGAGCCTGGCGCCACTCGCGTCCTCCATGGCGCGCCCGGCGCGGGAAAGAGCTCGATCCTCGCCGAGCTGGCCGCTAGGTGCGGCGCTTCTCGCGGCTCGGGAGCGCCGCGCGTGCTGCTTCTGAGCTCTGCCGACTTCGCGGATATCTCCGCCGTCTACGGGTCGCTGGCATCGGCGGTCAATCCTCGGGAGGCGGAACGGCTTTTCGAAGCAACCCGGCGCGGGCTGAGCGTCGGCGGCGCGTTGAAGTTCCTGGGATCCGGTTTCGACGGCGGCCTGGACCGCGACCGCGCGAAGGGGGCGCCGGCGCCGACGATGAACGCTTTCGCGGAGTGGGTGAGCGGCTGGAGCGGCCCCGAATCCGCGCAGGCGTCGCCCTGGAATTTCCCGCTGATCGTCGCGATCGACGAGGCGCAGCGACTGCCGGCGGGAGACCGCACTCCGGCGGCCTACTTCGTTCAGACGATTCACGAAGCGACGACCCGGCTGCCGCTGACGCTGGTTCTGGCCGGGCTCGGCGACACGCAGGACCGCGCGCAGGAGATGGGACTTATGCGCGGGCTGAAGCTATACGAGGTCGGGCGCCTGTCGGTCGAGGAGACCGACGAGCTCATGCGCGGATTCTGCAGTCACTTCGGCCTCAGGGCCGACGGGCGCGAGCCCTTTCTTGCGGAACTCGCCGCCGGCGCCGAGGGCTGGCCCCGGCACCTGCACTTCGCGCTGCAGGCTTTGGGCGAAGAGGCGCTTGCCACCGACGGAGATCTCGGGCGCGTTTCGTGGAGCACCGCCGCAAAGCGGGCGGCGGAGAGCCGCCTGCGCTACTACCGCGCTCAGCAGAGCCGGGAGATGAAGGCGGCCGACCGCCTAGTCGCGGCGGTGATGCGGGATCTTCGCGATGACATGCCATTGAGCGTTGTCGTCGGGCTAATCGAGGCGAACGCCGCCGACGCGCCCGGCTTCAGGCTTGCGGACTCGACAACGCCCGAGGCGTTCTTCCGCCGCCTAGTCCACCAGGGCGCGCTTCACGAAGGGGCGGATGGCCGCTTCCACTGCCCGATTCCAAGCTTCCGCAGTTTTCTGATCGAGGAAGGGAAGAGAGCTCTCGGCTTCGATCCGGGTCGCGCGCGCCCGCCCGAGACTGAGGATCCGGACGAATCGCCCTCGCCCTTTTGACGGCGCGGCGAACCGCCGGGATTCAGCGAATCACCGGTCCGAGTTGCCGAAAATTACCTGCGCAAAGTATGCTCCGGCTATTTGGAAGGTCGGCTCGAAGCCGGGCAATGGACCGATAAGACGGGCGGCGAGCGATATTCCGCGAAAATGGCGCCAAAACGGTTTCGGAATAATTTCCGGCTCTTGGCAATTCGCGACGATCCTCTCGACTCAGAACTGCCGCCAAGCGACTATGGCGACGAACGCAGGCGACCTCGACGACAGCGTCCGGCGCCGGCTTTCCGGTTTCATTGGACGGAAGGGCGCGCCGGCGCTAAAATCGCGGCGCACCGCAGAAAACGAGAACGAACGTGGCGATGGCACTATTCGATGGCGACGGACTCCGGGACTTTGTCGCCGCCGGCGAAAAGTCGCCGCCTCCGGTCTTCGTCGGCAGGACGGAGGCCATCGCGGATATCGAGGCGGCGGCCCGGCGCGCGTGGAAACCCGGCGAATCGAAGCAAGGGAAGCCTGGTATCACCCGCATCCTCCAAGGCGCGCCCGGTGCCGGTAAAAGTTCGATCCTCGCCGAGATGGAATTCCGAAGCCACAGGGCGGCAGCGCCGGGATCTCCCCGCGTTTTGGTTCTCTCCAGCGAATGGTTGACCTCGGATCTGCCCTCGGCGCTCGCGGCGGTGTCCGCAGCGGGCGGGATGAATCACGACGAATGGTCCAAGCGCGCCGGAAGGATCCACCATCGGATTTCCGCGGTCGGAGCCTTCGGCCTTTCCCTGGAACTGGCGCGATCCGGCGCAAAGCCGCCGGACAACCTGATCGAGCTGGCCAGAGCGATGCCTGCGACGGCATGGAACGCTCCGTTGATCGCCGCCGTCGACGAAGCGCAGAACCTGCCTGCCGGCGAGACGATGCCGACAGCCATTTTCCTTCGGTCGATTCACAACGCCACTAGCGGGCTGCCGCTGACGCTGGTCCTGGCCGGGCTCGGCGACACGCAGGACCGCGCGCAGAAGATGGGTCTGACGCGCGGGCTGAAGCTATACGAGGTCGGGCGCCTGTCGGTCGAGGAGACCGACGAGCTCATGCGCGGATTCTGCAGGCGCTTCGGCCTCAGGGCCGACGGGAGCGAGCCCTATCTTGCGGAACTCGCCGCCGGCGCCGAGGGCTGGCCCCGGCATCTGCACTTTGCGCTGCAGGCCCTTGGCGAAGAGGCGCTAGCCGCCGACGGAGATCTCGGGCGCATCTCGTGGAGCGCCGCCGCGAAGGAGGCGGCGGAGAGCCGCCTGCGCTACTACCGCGCCCAGCAGAGCCCGGAGTTGAAGGCGACCGACCGCCTAGTCGCGGCGGTGATGCGGGATCTTCGCGATGACATGCCATGGAGCGATGTCGTCGGGCTGATCGAGGCGAACGCCGCCGACGCGCCTGGCTTCAGGCTTCCGGACTCGACGACGCCCGAGGCGTTCTTCCGCCGCCTAGTCCACCAGGGCGCACTTCACGAAGGCGCGGATGGCCGCTTCCACTGCCCGATTCCAAGTTTCCGCAGTTTTCTGATCGATGCGGGGGAACGAATCCTGCGCCGGGGACCGACTCCTCCGCCTAAGCCTGATTTGCCGGAGGGTTCCCCATCCCTCTTCTGACTTCGGATCGCCGGGTGCGCGAACGAAAAAGTCGGCGTTGGAGGTGCAGCCGCTAGAGTAAATTCCGGTCCGCTGCCGCGGCGGCGCTGAAAATGCCTTGTCGCTTAAAGGATTACGGGAAGAAAAATCTTCTCGAACTTGCCGCAGAGCAATGAAGTGCAATTGCGCGGAACGGGACCTCGGCCATGGCGCGAAAATCGCAACCTCCGTCATGGAATGCCGCTCCCTCCCGCCAGCTAGCGGACTTGGGCAAAAGGCGGAATGCCGCGTTGAGGCGAAAGGGGCATTCGCGAAGCTTCCTAGCTCGCGAGAAAATTCCTCAGGTCTCGAATTATTGTCGCATCCGGGACTCGAATTAATTTCCGACGGCACAAAAATGCCGATGCGAGGGAGGATTCTCTAGTTGCCGCAAAGGCCCGTCGCCCATAGAGATTCTTGTCCGAAGCAAGCGCCGGCATCGACAATCTGCGACACATTGTTCGAAATACGCGATCGGCATTCCAAAGCTATTGATTTCCGGTTCGCGTATGGAGTATAGGGACGGCAGAACTCGCAGAAAATCCTTCTGGAGCATATCCAATGAAAGTCGCTGCTAAATAGCTCGTATGACCACATTCGCAGAACTCGGCCTGCCGACGGAAACTCTATCAGCCGTCGAATCCGCAGGCTACGGCGACCCGACCCCAATTCAAGCCCAGGCTATACCGTGTGCGCTCGAAGGGCGCGACATAATCGGAATCGCGCAAACTGGGACTGGCAAGACGGCGTCCTTTACGCTTCCCATGGTTGCGCTTCTGAGCAAGGGGCGCGCGCGCGCCAGGCTTCCTCGATCGGTCGTTCTCGCGCCGACCCGGGAACTCGCGGCTCAGGTCGCCGAAAATTTTACGCTGCACTCCTTCAATACCAAGCTGTCGATGGCTCTGCTAATCGGCGGCGTTTCCTTCAAGGAGCAGCTCGCAAGAATTGAAAACGGCGTCGACGTTCTCATCGCGACGCCCGGACGGCTTCTCGATCATTTCGAAAGAGGAAAGCTCCTTCTTTCCGGCGTTCAGATCATGGTCGTCGACGAGGCGGACAGGATGCTCGACATGGGATTCATCCCCGATATCGAGAGAATCTTCAAGCTAACGCCGTTTACCCGCCAAACGCTTTTCTTTTCCGCGACAATGGCGCCTGAAATCGAAAGGATAACGGGCGAATTCCTTTCGAACCCCGTTCGCGTCGAGGTGGCGCCGCCTGCATCGACGGTCGACAAAATCAGCCATGAGGTCAAGCAGTTCAAGCCGACTCGCAAGATTTCGGCATTCAAGGAGAAGCGCGCGATTCTGCGCAATCTACTTGAGGAACTCGACGGCAAGGTCGAAAACGCGATCATATTCTGCAATCGAAAGAACGATGTCGATATCCTTCTGAAATCGATGTCCAAGCACGGGATCGATTGCGGTGCGATCCACGGCGACCTGGACCAGTCGATAAGAACCAACGTTCTTGGAAAATTTCGCGAGGGACGCATCCGATACTTGATTGCGTCCGATGTCGCCGCGCGAGGGTTGGACATTCCCACCGTAAGCCATGTCTTTAATTTCGATGTTCCGACTCGCGCCGAGGATTACGTTCACCGAACCGGTCGCACGGGTCGAGCCGGCCGAAGCGGTTTCGCGCTGTCGATCGCGACGCCGGGCGATGGGAAGCTTATCGATGCGATTGAAGACCTTGTCGGCATCGAGCTGCCGCGCGAAGAAATAAAGAATCCGTCCATGCGGCCCGCGAGCGGCGGCAGCGCCGGCCGCGAAGATGCTCGAGTCGAAGGCCCTTCGGGCGCCGCGGAAGGCAAAATCGCGCGCGCAAGCAAAAAGCCCGCCGGAGTCGCCTCGAAAAAGCCGAAGAAAGTGGACAGGCGTCCCGCGGCCGCAAGGGAACCGGCCAGGGACGAGGCCGTTGTCGGCATGGGAAGCCACGTTCCCGCTTTCCTATTAAGAAGCATTCAGTAGCGATATTCATTAGCCGGAATTGCGCGGAGAGGCGGCCTCTGCGCGATTCGCCCGGTTCGGCAAGCTGCTGCAACGGCTCGAACTTTAGCGCCGCGATACGAAGTTTTCCCTGGGAAGTTTCAAGCGGGCGCGATCCGGGGCTTGGCGCGCAGGCAAACCGAATAGCGCGCTGGCTTGGCGCGACGCTCATTTCGCCGCCGCGGTTCCCGTCGAATCGGTTTCTGCGCTATTCGAAATCTCGAATGGCTCGGCTTTGCGGATGCGGAATCATCGAATAGGCCTGCGCTCGTTCCCCCAAAGAAGTTCAACTAGGCCCGCGGAAATAATCGCCGCCGCGCCGGCCCATTGCCATGCGGTAAGTTTCTCCTCGGGAATCAGTATCCACGCGCTCAAGACCGCTACGAGCGCTTCCGACATCATAAGAATTCCAACGCGCCCGGGAAACAGCAGCCTTGAAATCCTGAATAGGATCAGGACCGATGGAAGCAGCAAAAGGACCGATGGCGCGAAGGCCACGGGAAGCGAATTCAAGAGCGCATTCGATGTCGGGAACGGGTCTGAAAAAAACGCGACGCCCGCGACCGCGGCAACCGCTGTCGCGACCGCGAACTGCATCGACGCCGTGGCGGCGACCGGAAGATTCGGCCATTTTTTCAGGCCCGCCGCGCCGAAACCCCACGCAATGCCGGACATAAAAGCAAAAAGATCTCCGACGTTGAGGGGGGCCGATTCCGGGCCCAGGCCCGAAAGTAGCAGAAATAGGCCTGTCAATCCAATTGCGATCGCAGCGATTCGGCCCGGAGCGAATCTTTCGCCAAGCCAGAAATACCCGATCACTGTCGACCAGACAGGCGTCAGGTAGAATAGCATTGTCGCGCGCACGACTTCGGACTCGACGAGGCCGAAAGCGTAAAAGCTCATTCCCGTGCCCGTGAATGTTCCGACAAGCGCAATTTCCCGCAGCGATTCGAACTGAGGTTTGCGGAAGAATACCAGGTACGGAAGCATCACCAGGATCGGGCACGCGTTGAAAAGCGCTATGCTCCAAGCGTTCGATACCCCGTTGGCTTCGGTCACGCGCAGCGGAAGCCAGTAGAGGCCCCAGATGCCGGATGACAGAACGACGATCGCGCCGAGAGTCCGGTCGGACTGACGATCTATCCGCACTTAAGGCCGGCAGGCCAAATTCGGCGCGCGTGCGCTTCGCCGCCGGCAAATGCAGTCGATATTGTGCTCCTCGGTCACTTCCGGCGCGCCGGACCTAGTCCCTGTAAACGATCTTGACCGCCACGACGGGCTTTTTACCGAATATCTCCGATACTTCCCGCCGAACGGCGCGCGACGCAGCCGATTTGATCTCGTCCGCATTCAATGGCGCCGGCAGCTTGTCGCCAACTTCCGAGAGGGCTATCTCCTCCAGATGCAATTCTAGTTCCTCGGCATCCTTCGCGGGCAATCCGACCGTCGCAACCGCCGCATCGAATCGAACTCGCTTTCGGCCGCGTCCGGTCAATACGACGCTGACGTAACCGTTCTGCGCGATTCGCCGCCGATCCCCAACAACGGAATCGCCCGGCTCGACCAATTCGAATCCGTCCAAGTAGGCGCGCCCGGTTTCGACTTCTTCGGCTATAATCGGGCCCCGCTTCCGGAATTCGACAAGACAGCCGTTTTCGGCGACCAGAGAATTTATTCCCGATCGATTCGCCAGCTTCGCGTGGGCAAGCATGTGGCGGTGCTCGCCGTGCATCGGAATGACGCATTCCGGATTCAGCGCGCGATGGAGGTCTTCGAGATCGGGTTCGTTCGGGTGCCCTGAAACGTGGTAGATTTCTGCGCTGTCGTCGATTACCTCGACGCCCTTTCTCGCCATCAGGTTGATTACGCGCAGCACGGCCTTCTCGTTTCCGGGTATCGTCTTGGACGAATAGAGCAAAATGTCGCCGCTTTCCACCTCGATCCCGTGAAACTTGCCGACCGCCAGCTGCATCGTCGCGGCTCGAGGCTCGCCTTGGCTCCCCGTAGCGATCACCAGGACGTTCTTTCTGGAAAGCTTGGCGGCTTCATACGAGTCGATTGTTCGCGGAAAGCCGGAAATCACTCCGGACTCCAATGCCGCGTTCAGCATCCTGTGCAACGCCCTGCCGAGAAGAACGACTTCCCGGTCCGCCCTGCGCCCCGCTTCGGCAATCTGCTTGATCCGCGCGACGTTCGAGGCGAACGTCGTGGCGACGACCATGCCCGTCGCCCGGTCGATCAGCTTCTGGATTTCCGGGCCGACGGATGCTTCCGAGCGCCCCTTTCGGCTTTGCAGGGAATTGGTCGAATCGCAGACCAGAGCCTTGAGCCCGGTTCCCGCCGAGCTCTTCCAGGTTTCCGCCGTCATCGATTCGCCGATTACCGGCGATTCATCGAACTTGAAATCCCCCGTATGCAGAATCGCTCCTCCCGGAGTTTTCAAAAGCAGCCCCGAGGCTTCGGGAACCGAATGGGCGGCTTTCAGGAAAGTAACGCTGAACGGGCCGGCTTTCGTTTCGGCGGAACCGGGCGAAACCACGCGCAGCGCGCTTGGCGACACGCCGAATTCCTCCAGCTTTCTGGAAGCGATCGAAGCGGTGAACGGCCTTGCGTAGACCGGAGCGTCAATCTTGCTGCAGATTATTCCGATCGCGCCCAGGTGGTCCTCGTGCGCATGCGAAATAAAAATTCCCTCCACGCGCTTCGAACGCTGGACGAGCCAAGAAAAGTCCGGAACGATGAGGTCGACGCCGGGCGTTGCCGCCGCATCGGGAAAGGTAACGCCGGCATCGACCAGAATCAGCCTTTCGCGTCCCTTGGGTCCGTATCCGTAGACATACGCGTTCATGCCTATTTCGCCCGCTCCGCCCAGCGGCAGATAGAAAAGCCGTTCGTTTGCCAAGCTGTTCAACTCCTGTTTGCCCTGAGGACGACCTCGAGGCCGTGAATCGTCAAATCCGTGTTTACGTGGTCGAAAAGGCCGTCCTGCTTTGCGAAAAAGCTAGCGAGCCCTCCTGTTCCGATTACCTTCATGGCCTGAATCCGTTCGGCCTGAATCCGTTCGCATATTCCCTGGATCAGCCCGACGTACCCCCAGTAGATGCCCGAATGCATGCAATCTTGGGTATTCGTGCCAATGACTCTTTCGGGGCGCGCGATATCGACGTGAGGCAATGCCGCTGCGGCGTCGTGGAGGGCTTTCAGCGAAAGGTCTATGCCCGGCGCGATCGCGCCTCCGACGTAGGATCCGTCGCGGTCCACGACGTCGAATGTCGTCGCCGTGCCGAAATCGACGACGATCAGGTTCCCGCCGTATAGATCGAAAGCCGCGGCGGTATTGACCAGGCGGTCGGCTCCGACATTGGTGCCCTCGTCCACTCTCGCCGGCACGGGCAGCCGGCATTGCGGCGCGCCCACGACCAGCGGACTGCAATTGAAGTAGCGCTCGCACAGCTGCTTAAGATTGAACAGGACCCGGGGAACGACGCAAGCGACGACGACATGCCGTATCTCGGCCCGAATCCCCGGCCTGCCGAACAGAGCCGAAAGCCAGACGAAATACTCGTCTCCGGTCCTGTCGCTGTCGGTCGCGCAGCGCCACTTGCAGATAATTTCGCGCTCCTCGAGGACGGCGAAGACCGTATTGGTATTGCCAGCGTCGATTGCCAGAAGCATGCCGGATTCCCTTTTAGAAATACATGTCGGCGGCCGCGACGAGTCGGCGCCCGTGGGCTGCGTCGACTATCGCCCGGCCGGCCCGGTCGATGCTTCGAAAGATTCCGCGGAAGGATTCGGAGGGCAGAGTCACGCCGACTGTTTCGCCCAGCTTCGCCGCATGGCTGAGCCAATCCAGCCGGATCGATTCGAATCCCGCCTCCCGGAACTGCAATTCCCTGCCGGCGTAGGCCGACGCAAGCTCCTGGAGGAAGGCTTCGGGGCGAACGCGAATTCCCGTCGCCTCGAGAAAGCTGGTCGCCCCGCCGGAGCCTCCGGGAGCGGCGATGTCGCCGGGCGCGGCGGCCACGTTGACCCCGAAGCCGATACGCGCCTGGAATTGCCCGTCTCCGCAGGAATCGCATTCGAGCAGTATCCCGGCGTACTTGCGGGTGCCGGCCAGAAGGTCGTTGGGCCACTTTATCGAAAACGAGCCGAGTCCCCCGGACAGCGCGACGCTGGCATCCCTGAGAGCCAGCGCCGAAACAAAGGATCGAAGCGCTATCTGGCCGGGCGAATCGCCGACCTTCATGGCCAGCGTCGCGAACAGGTTTCCCTGCAGCGATCGCCAGGAGCGATTTCGCCTGCCGCGCCCGGCCGTCTGCATGCGGGCGAATATCCACGTCGGGCACGTCAGCGCGTCCTTGAGTCGCTCCGCCTCGCTATTCGTGCTGTCCACGCTGTCGAGCGTGCGGAGCGCGAAGCCGTCCGGCCACTCCGTCATTCAGCGAACCACGCCGACGTCGCGGCGGAGGCGATTTCAGGAACGCCGAAAAGGTTCACCGCGCCGACGAGCATTAGCGCGGCGGACGCGACAAGCGCGAGAGTGCCGAATTTCGGGAATTCCGAATCAAGATGCTCCTGCTCGACCCCGAAGTACATGAAGTAGACGATTCGCAAATAGTAGAACGCCCCGATGACCGAGGCTATTCCGCCGGCGACGACCAGCCAGATCATTCCAGCGTCGAGAGCCGCCCGGAAGACGTAGAATTTCGCGAAAAAACCAACCAGCGGAACGATTCCCGCCAAGGAGAACAGAAGCAGCAGAAGCGCGAGCGCGCGCAGCGGAGACTGCCTCGAATACATGTTCAGCGCGCCGATGTCCGTAACCGGGGCGCCGTTCCGCCGCATGGAGAGAATGAAGGCGAACGTGCCGATATTCATGGTCAGGTAAATGGCGATGTACAGCAGCATCGCGTCGACGCCCTGCTTCGTGCCGGCGCATATCCCCATCAGCGCGAAGCCCATGTGGGCGATCGACGAATACGCCATCAGCCTCTTGATGTCTCTCTGTCCGATGGCGGCGATCGCGCCGATGAACATCGAAGCGACCGAAAGGAACACCAGGATCTGCCGCCAGTCGCCCGACGCGTCGCCGAAAGCCTCAAGCAGAAGCCTGGTAAACAGAACCATCGCAGCGACTTTCGGAGCCGTGGCGAAAAATGCGGTAACCGGAGTCGGCGCGCCTTCGTAGACGTCGGGAGTCCACATGTGGAAAGGCGCCGCCGAAACCTTGAAGGCGAGCCCGGCGGCCATGAAGGCCAAGGCGAACAGCATTCCCAGAGAAACGCCGCCGGCCTCGATCGCTTGCGCAATGCCGACGAAGCTGGTCGTCCCGGCGAAGCCGTAGGCAAGCGACGCGCCGTAAAGAAGGAGTCCGGACGACAATGCGCCGAGCACGAAGTACTTGAGGCCGGCTTCCGACGACCGCGCGCTGTCGCGATTGAACGCCGCCAGGACGTAGAGCGATAGCGACTGCAGCTCGATGCCCATGTACATCGACATCAGATCGCCGGCCGAAACCATCGTCATCATGCCGACGACTGAAAGGGCGGCGAGCACCGGGAACTCGTACTTAAGCTGCCGCTCGCGCCGGAAGTAGTCGTGGCTTAGCACGAGCACGAGAGCCGAGGAAACCAGGATAAGCACTTTGGAGAACCTCGACACGCCGTCGTCGATGAACAGGCCGCCGAAGGCGGAACGGGATCCGGGCGGCGCGACCGCCAGCCACGCTCCCAATCCGAGCAATATCAGCGCCGTCGTCCAGAGAATGCCGGAATCGGCGCCCTCCCCTTTGGAGAACGCGCCCCAGATCAGGGCCGCCATCGCATAGACGGCGAGTATTATCTCGGGAATCGCGGCGGCGGAATAAATGTCTAGAAACGCGCTCATTCGCCTATTTCCCTGACAGCCGCGCCGTCATGCCGGGGCTCTCGGCGACATGTTCGACCAGCTGCTGCACTGAAGGCCCGATGATATCCGTTACCAGGCTGGGATACACGCCGAGCGCGATGACCATCGCGACAAGCGGCGCGAAAACCCATTTCTCCCGCCGCTCCATGTCCCCGATGGCTCCGAGCGCCTCCTTGACCAGATCTCCGAAAACCACCCGCCGGAACAGCCACAGCGCGTAGGCGGCGGAAAGAACCACGCCGGTCGCCGCGAAAAACGCTATCCAGGTGCTTTTCTGGAACGCTCCGGCCAAGGTCAGGAACTCTCCGACGAAGCCGCTGGTCCCCGGCAGGCCGACATTCGCGAGCGTGAATATCATGAAGACCAGCGCGTATGCGGGCATGCGCACCACCAGCCCGCCGTAGTCGTCGATTCTGCGGGATTTCATGCGGTCGTAGATAACCCCGACGCACAGGAAGAGCGCGCCGGAAATGAACCCGTGCGACAGCATCTGGAAAATAGCCCCGTCGACCCCCTGCCGATTGGCCGCGAAAATTCCGATGGTAACGAATCCCATGTGCGCGACCGACGAATACGCGATCAGCTTTTTCATGTCCTCCTGCATCATCGCCACCAGCGAGGTATAGATGATCGCGACGACGCTCAGCCACATCACGAACGGAGCGAGGATGTCCGACGCCACGGGGAACATGGGAAGGCTGAACCGGAGAAACCCGTAGCCGCCCATTTTCAGAAGTATCGCCGCGAGAATGACCGACCCGCCGGTCGGCGCCTGAACATGCGCGTCGGGCAGCCATGTATGCACCGGCCACATCGGCAGCTTGACGGCGAAGGACGCGAAGAACGCCAGCCAGAGCATAGTTTGGACGCCGCCGGCGATTCGCCAGCCCCAGAATGCGATATCATCGTGCCGAACCGTATGATTCAGCAGTTCGGCAATGTCCGTCGTGCCGGCGTCCAGCCAGAGATAGATCATCGCCACAAGCATGAGAATCGATCCCAGAAGCGTGTACAGGAAGAACTTGAAAGAGGCGTAGATGCGCTCCTTTCCGCCCCAGATCCCGATGATTAGGAACATCGGAATGAGGCCCGCCTCGAAGAAAAGATAGAACAGAACCAGGTCGAGCGCGCAGAATACTCCTACCATGAACGTCTCGAGCACGAGGAAGGCGATCATGAATTCCTTGATGCGATGCGTTACGTTCCAGCAGGCAAGCATCGTGACGGGCATAAGGAATGTCGTCAGCAGCACGAAGAGAACGCTGATGCCGTCCACGCCCATCTTGTATTTCAGGCCCGGAAGCCAGGAATGCTCCTCGACGAACTGGAATCCGGTATCGTCCGGGTCGAATCCCGCCAGGATGAATAGCGAAGCCGCGAATGTCGCCATCGACGCCACGAACGCCAGCCGCTTGACGTTCAGCTCGGCCGCCTTGTCCTCGCCGCGAAGAAACGCGGCCATGATGAGCGCGGCGATAAGCGGCGTGAATACGACGATGGACAGAAGGTTCTCCATCAGCCGCCGCCCGCTACGGAAATCGCCGCCAGAATCAGGGCCAGCCCCAGCACCATGACGAACGCGTACTGGTAGACCGTCCCGGACTGCGCCCGCCCGGCGAGTCTGGTCAGGAACGGCACCGCGCCCATAGCGATTCCGTTGAGCGCGCCGTCGATGATCGCGCCGTCGCCCTTTTTCCAGAGCAGCCTGCCGAGGCATTTCGCCGGACGCACGAAAACGATCTCGTAGGCCTCGTCGAAATACCACTTGTTGTAAAGGAAGAGGTAGAGCGGCCTATGGGTCGCCGCCAGCTTGCCCGGTATCGCCGGGCTCCGGATATAGAACAGCCACGCCAGCGCGAATCCGGCGGCCATCGCCGCAAAGGGCGACGCCTTGACCCAGGAGGCGACATGGTGCGCGTCGCCGATGACCTCGTTGCCCGGCGCGGCGTGCAGGGACGCGCCGAAGTATTCCAGCGCGCGATACCCGAAGAATTCCTCGTACCAGACCATCCCCGCGAAAACCGATCCGACTGCGAGCACGGCGAGCGGCGCGAGCATCGTCCAGGGCGATTCGTGAGCGGCGACGCCCTCGCGGCCCCGATACTCGCCGAAAAAGGTCAGAAACATCAGCCTCCAGGAATAGAAGCTGGTCATCAGCGCCGACGCGACCAGAAGCCAGAATGCGAATTCCCCCACGCCGGTTCCGGCGGCGAAGGACGATTCGATGATCGCGTCCTTCGAAAGGAATCCGGCGAAGCCGAAGTGGGTCAGCGGAACGCCGACCCCGGTAATCGCCAGAGTGCCGATCATCATTCCCCAGAACGTCCACGGGATGCTCCGCCGCAATCCGCCGTAATGCCTCATGTCCTGCTCGTGATGCATCGCGTGGATAACCGAGCCCGCTCCCAAAAACAGCAGAGCCTTGAAAAAGGCGTGGGTAAAGAGGTGGAACATGGCTACCGGGTATGCGCCTACCCCCGCGGCCACGAACATGTAGCCGAGCTGCGAGCAGGTTGAATAGGCTACGACTCTCTTGATGTCGTTCTGAACCAGGCCGACAGTCGCGGCGAAGAACGCGGTCGCGGCGCCGACAGCGGCCACCGCCGACAGCGCGAACGGCGCGTATTCGAACAGCGGCGACATGCGGCAGACGAGGAAGACGCCGGCGGTTACCATGGTCGCCGCATGAATCAGGGCGGACACCGGGGTCGGGCCCTCCATCGCATCGGGCAGCCAGGTGTGAAGGAACAGCTGCGCCGATTTGCCCATCGCGCCCACGAACAGCAACACGGCCGTCAGCTCCGCGGCGTTGACCTCCGCCCAGAGGAATCCGATGCGCGTATCGGCCAATTCGCGCGCGCTGGCGAAAATCACGTCGTACTGGATGGAGTCGGTGAGGAAAAACAGAGCGAAAACGCCTAGAGCCAGGCCGAAATCGCCGATGCGATTGACGATAAACGCCTTGATCGCCGCGGAGTTGGCCTCCGGCTTCCTGTAGTAGAAGCCGATCAGGAGGTACGAGGCGACGCCGACGCCCTCCCAGCCGAAAAACAGCTGAACCAGATTGTCCGCCGTGACGAGCGCGAGCATGGCGAAGGTAAAAAAGGAAAGATAGGCGAAAAACCTCGGCTTGTAGATTTCGCCTTCCCTCCATCTCGGGTCGGCGTGCATGTAGCCGAAGCTGTAGAGATGGACCAGAGCCGAAACCGTCGTGACCACGACCAGCATGACCGCGGTCAGGCGATCCAGCAGGATGGACCATCCGGCGGCAAGCGAGCCGCTGTCGATAAAGCGCAGGATCGGAAATCTCTGCGCCTCTCCGTCGAATGTCAGAAAAATCGCCCAGCTGAGGGCGGCGGAAAGAAATACGAGCGCGGTCGCGACGATCAGGGCCGCGCGCTCGCCGACGAGGCGGTAGCCGAATCCGCAGAATACCGCGCCAGCCAGAGGCGCCAACAGGATGAATTTTTCCATCGGCGCGCTAGCCCTTCATTAAGTTCACGTCGTAAACGGCGATCGAGCCGCGATTGCGGAAGAAGCACACCAGAATGGCCAAACCGATCGCGGCCTCGGCGGCTGCGACGGTTAGCACGAAAAGCGTGAAGACCTGGCCGACGAGATCGCCTAGATGAGCTGAAAAAGCCACTAGATTGATGTTGACGGCTAGCAGCATGAGCTCGATCGACATTAAAATTACGATGATGTTCTTCCTATTCAGAAAAATACCGAACACGCCCGTAACGAAAAGGGCCGCGGCGACCGCGAGGTAGTGCTCCAGCCCGATCATTGAAGCCCCTTCCCGGACGGGACATCCACCAGCTTTATCGATTCCGCCGGGTCGCGCTGAATCTGCGCGACGATATCCTGCCTCTTGATTCCTTCCCTCTTCCGATGCGTTAGGATTATGGCCCCGATCATGGCGACGAGCAGAATCAATCCCGCCGCCTGGAACAGGTAAACATACTTGGTGTAGATGAGATTGCCTAGCGCGGGCGTATTCTGCATTGCGTCGAGGGGCGGCGTTTCCGCCTGCCTGAGCGACGGCGCGACGACCGACGGCGACCATTCCGCGAATGCCAGGCCGAGCATCATTAAGAGAACCAGCCCGATCAGCAGGCCGACCGGCACGAATCTAGCCATTCCCGCTCTGAATTCGGCGAAATTCACGTCGAGCATCATGACGACGAATAGGAACAGCACGGCGACGGCGCCCACGTAGACGATGATCAGCAGCATCGCTACGAACTCGGCTCCGAGAAGGACGAACAGGCCGGCCGATGAAAGAAAAGCCAGGATGAGCCAGAGCACGGCGTGCACCGGATTCCGCGCGACTACGACGCAAAGGCCGGAGCCGACCGCCAAGATGGCGAACAGGTAGAAGGCGAATGCCGCTATGCCCATGGCGCCCGCGCCCGATTCAGCCGACCATTCATGCTAGCGGTACGGCGCATCGATCTCGATATTGCGGGCGATTTCGGCCTCCCAGCGGTCTCCGTTCTCCAGCAGCTTATCCTTGTCGTAGAACAATTCCTCTCTCGTTTCCGTCGCGAACTCGAAATTCGGACCCTGCACGATCGCGTCGACCGGGCACGCCTCCTGGCAAAAGCCGCAGTAAATGCACTTGGTCATGTCGATATCGTAGCGAGTCGTTCGTCTCGAACCGTCTTCGCGCGGCTCGGCGTCGATCGTGATCGCCTGAGCCGGGCAGATCGCTTCGCACAGCTTGCAGGCGATGCAGCGCTCCTCGCCGTTGGGATACCGCCTCAGCGCGTGCTCGCCGCGGAATCGCGGCGAAAGGGGGCCCTTTTCGTGCGGATAGTTGACGGTCGCCTTGGGCGCGAAGAAATATTTGAGGCCGAGCCTGAATCCGGACAGAAAGTCCCAGAAGACGAGGTATTTGGCCGCGCGGCTCGCGCTGAATTTGCTTGCCATCCGTCTATCCTCCAATGGCCCAGCGCACGTAGGCGCCGCCGAACCATCCGTATTGCGCGAACAGGCCGGTCAGGGCAACCCAGCCGAGCGAGAGGGGCAAGAAGACTTTCCAGCCCAGGCGCATGAGCTGGTCGTACCGATAGCGGGGAACGACCGCTTTGACCATGGCGAAAAGGAAAAAGAAAAAGCCCATCTTCGCAACCATCCAAAGCGCGCCGTCCGGCAATCCCGGCACCGGCGACAGCCACCCGCCGAAGAACAGGAGCGACATGAGCGCGCACATAAGGAAAATGGCGATGTACTCCCCCGCCATGAATAGAAGAAACGGCGTCGACGAATATTCGACCTGGTACCCCGCCACGAGCTCCGATTCGGCTTCGGGCAGGTCGAACGGCGGACGGTTGGTTTCCGCAAGCGCCGAAACGAAAAACAGAACGGCCATGGGCAGGTGCGGAAGCCAGTACCAGCTGAAGAATCCGTAGGGCCCGTCCTGCGCCCTGACGATTTCCGTAAGATTCAGCGATCCCGTGGAAATCAGGATCCCGACGATTATGAACCCGATCGAAACTTCGTAGGAAATCATCTGCGCCGCCGAGCGCAGGGACCCCAGGAACGGATACTTGGAATTCGACGCCCACCCGCCCATGATTACGCCGTAGACCTCAAGCGAGGACACCGCGAAAATAAAGAGAATTCCGACATTCAGGTTGGCGATCACCCACCCGTCCGCAAACGGAATAGCGGCCCAGGCCGTTATCGCCAGCACGAAGGACACCAAGGGCGCAAGCAGGAATACCGCCCGGTCGGAGCTCGCGGGAATCACGATTTCCTTGAGCACGTACTTCAGGGCGTCCGCCACGGATTGGAGAAGGCCGAAGGCGCCGACGACATTGGGGCCTCGGCGCATCTGCACGGCCGCCCAGATTTTCCGGTCGCCGTAGACCAGGAACAGCAGCGAAATCATTACGAACGCGGTCATCGCCAGGCACTGCGCGAGAATGATGACGAACACGCCCAGCGACGAATCGAAAAATTCGTTCATCTCGCCCCGCAACTTTCTCGCGTCGCGCCCGCCGTTTCCGCTATCGGCTTCATTCGGCTGCGACCTGTTTCGGCCTATCCGAGCTTGCTGCAAGTTCGGCCATAATCGCCGACGCCCTCGCGATCGGATTCGTTTGGTAGAAGTTCTCGATAATCGGCGGGAACTCGCCTTTCAATAGCTTTCCTTCGGGAAGCGGCCTCCACTCGCAATCGGCGATTTCGTCCAGGGACGCGACGACCGGATGATGTTCGGCAATCTCCCTCTGCAGCTGGCCGATCGTATTGAAGGGAAGCGGATTGCCCATCGCGGACGATAGAGCTCGCACAATGGCCCAGTTCGATTTGGATTCGCCCGGAGGGAATGCGGCTTGCGCCGCAAGCTGCGGGCGACCTTCCGTATTCACGAACGTTCCATGCTCTTCCGTATACGCCGCGCCCGGCAGGATCACGTCGGCGCGTTTCGCGCCCCTGTCGCCGTGGCTCCCCTGGTAGATAACGAATGGCCCTTCCGGAATGTCGAGTTCGTCCGCGCCAAGATTATAGACCGTGTCCGCGCCTTCAAGCGCCGCGTCGATGCCGCCGTCGCAATTGAAGCCGATGTCCATTCCGCCGACGCGGCTCGCCGCGGAATGCAGAACAAGCATGCCGAGGCCCTGGCCGGCGATGCGCATAGCCAGCGACAGCACGGCTTCGCCGTCCGCGCCGCGAAGAGCTCCCTGCCCTACGACGACCATTGTTCGATCGGCGTCGGGGCGTTCGAAAGTTTCCTGCGCCAATGCCGTCAGCGAATCGCGCCCCGTTCCCGCGTGGCGGCACTCGTACGTCAGGTCCGCGGTCTGGCCGACCGCGACGATTTCCGCTCCGGCGAGCCACGCGGCGCGAATCCTCGCATTGAAAACCGGCGCTTCGACTCTCGGGTTGCATCCAACGAGAACGATTCGGCCGGCGCGCCCCACGTCTTCGATTCGCGCGTTGCCAACATACGCGGATCTGTTGCCGGCCGGCAGCCTGGCGCCGTCGACCCGGCATTCGACCTTGCCGCCGCATCCCTCCATTAGTCTCTTCAGCGCATACATCGCCTCGACCGGAGCCAGGTCGCCTGCAATTGCGGCCGCGCTGTTTCCGCGCGCCAGCGCCTTCGCGGCGGCGCCGAGAGCATCATCCCATGTCGCAGCCTGCAGCTTGCCGCCCTTCCTGACATAGGGCCTGTCGAGCCGCCGGCTCCTGAGCCCGTCCCAGACAAAGCGCGTCTTGTCGCTTATCCACTCCTCGTTCACGCCGTCGTGGTTTCGAGGCAGAATGCGCATAATGGACGAACCCTTCGCATCCACGCGGATGTTGGATCCCAGCGCGTCCATGGCATCGATGGTTTCGGTCTTTCGCAGTTCCCAGGGCCGGGCGGTGAAGGCATACGGCTTCGACGTCAGCGCGCCGACCGGGCACAGATCGATAATATTGCCCTGCAGGTTCGAATCAAGCGTGCTATTGAGATAGCTGGTGATCTCCGCATCCTCGCCTCGGCCCGTTTGACCCATTTGCTCCACGCCGGCCACCTCGGTCGTAAAACGAACGCAGCGCGTGCATGAAATGCACCGCGTCATGTGCGTTTCGACAAGCGGGCCTAGATCTAGGTCCTCGACGGCTCGCTTCGGCTCCCGGTACCTGCTGAAATCGACGCCGTAGGCCATTGCCTGATCCTGCAGGTCGCATTCGCCGCCCTGGTCGCAAATCGGACAGTCCAGCGGATGGTTGATTAGCAGGAACTCCATCACCCCCTCGCGCGCCTTCCTGACCATCGGGCTGTTGGTGCTGACGCGCGGCGGCGACCCGTCCCGTCCGGGACGAAGGTCCTTGACTTGAAAGGCGCACGAAGCCGTGGGCTTGGGCGGGCCGCCGACGACTTCCACCAGGCACATCCGGCAGTTGCCGGCGATAGAAAGGCGCTCGTGATAGCAAAATCGAGGGATCTCGACGCCCGCCTGCTCGCATGCCTGCAGGAGGGTGAATTCAGGTTCCACTTCGATTTCCAGGTCGTCGATTACAACCTTGCGAAGTTCCGTCATCAATCTTCTCCCGCTGAAGGCACTGTTGGGACGATCCGCTCTATTCCGCGGCCAATGCGGATTCAGGCCTCCGCCGCGCGCTTATCCGGTCTTCGAGTTCTTCGCGGAAATGTCGAATGAGTCCCTGGATCGGCCATGCCGCGGCGTCGCCCAAAGCGCAGATCGTATGGCCTTCGACCTGCTTAGAGATATCGAAGAGCATATCGATTTCTCCCGGGTGGGCGTTGCCTTCGACCAGCCGCTCCATCACCCGCATCATCCAGCCGGTGCCCTCGCGGCACGGCGTGCACTGGCCGCAGCTCTCGTGCTTGTAGAATTTGGACAGCCGCCAGATCGCCTTCACGACATCCGTCGATCTATCCATGACGATAACGGCGGCGGTTCCCAGACCGGACTTGTGCTGGCTCAGCCAATCGAAATCCATGACGGCCTCGTCGCAAAGAGCCTTCGGCAGGCACGGAACCGACGCCCCCCCGGGAATGACCGCCTTCAGGTTATCCCAGCCGCCCCGAACGCCGCCGCAGTGGCGATCGATCAGCTCGCGCATCGGGATCGACATCGATTCCTCGACGACGCAGGGATTGTTGACATGCCCGCTGATCGCGAAAACCTTGGTACCTTGGTTGTTCGGCCTGCCGAAGCCGGCGAACCAGCTTGCTCCGCGGCGAAGAATGGTCGGCGCGACGGCAATGGATTCAACGTTGTTGACAGTCGTGGGGCAGCCGTAAAGGCCCGCTCCGGCCGGGAAGGGAGGCTTCATGCGCGGCATGCCCTTCTTTCCCTCCAGGCTTTCCAGCAAGGCGGTTTCCTCGCCGCAAATGTAGGCTCCCGCGCCGTGATGGAGATACAGGTCGAAATCCCATCCGGAATTCGCAGCGTTCGAGCCGATCAGCCCGGCTTCGTACGCTTCGTCGATCGCCGCCTGCAGCAGTTCCCTTTCGCGGACGTACTCGCCGCGGATGTAAATGTAGCAAGCATTCGCCCCCATCGCGAAGGACGCGACAAGGCAGCCTTCTATGAGGGCGTGCGGCTCGTGCCGCATGATTTCCCGATCCTTGCAGGTCCCGGGCTCGGATTCGTCGGCGTTGACCACCAGGTAGTGGGGCCTGCCGTCCGACGCGCGCGGCATGAAGCTCCATTTCAGGCCCGTCGGAAATCCCGCGCCTCCGCGTCCGCGAAGCCCGCTCTCCTTGATCTGCGCGACAATCCACTCGCGCCCCTTGGCGATGATGCCCGCGGTTCCGTCCCAATGGCCTCGAGCCCTGGCTCCCGCGAGCCCGCAGTCGGCCATGCCGTAGAGATTCGTGAAAATTCTATCCTGGTCGGCGAGCATTCATTCGCCTCCGCCGCCGAACCGCTCGCGCAGCGACGGCCACATGACGGCGATCGCCCAGGCGAATGCCGCCAAGGCCGCGAAATCCAGAAGAAACGCGTAGCGAATCGGCAGTCCGAGCTTGCCGCCGCCGAAGGACAGCGCCATCCAGAGAATCATCGTCGCAATCACTGCGATCGCGCCGACGCGCGTTCTCGCGTTCTTCCGCGCGTCCCGCGAGCCGGCGGCGCTCCCCGCCGCGCTCCGCGCGGCCGCGGACTCTCTTCGGCGTCGCTTCATCGGTCAGCCCCGCCCTTCGGCATTGCCGACGAGCGCGACCGTATCGCCCATTTCGAGCGCGAGCGCAACCGAAGGGCTGGCCGCTGGCGCTTCGCCATCAAGCGATTCAAGCGACGTAAGGCCGGATTTCGGCTCGCTCGCGTAGCGCCCGTTCTGCGGCCCCGGCCTTGGAACCTCCCCGGCCGCGAATCTGTCGAGGATGCCTTCGAAGATTTCCGGAGTAAGGTCCTCGTAATAGTCCTTGCCGATCTGCGCCATCGGCGCATTGGCGCAAGCGCCGAGGCATTCGACTTCCTCCCAGCTGAATTTTCCGTCCTCCGACACTTGATGGGGCGCGGGCGCGATGCGCCTCCTGCAGACCTCCACGAGATCTTCGGCCCCGCAGATCATGCACGTCGTCGTGCCGCAGACTTGGACGTGCGCCACCGACCCCGGCGGGCTGAGCCGGAACATGAAATAAAAGGTCGCGACCTCGAGCCCGCGCATTGGCGACATGCCCAGCATCGACGAGACGCGCTCGATCGCGGCGCGCGTCAGCCACCCCTCCTGCTCCTGAGCTCGCCAAAGCAGCGGAATGATCGCCGAGGCCTGGCGACCGGCGGGGTACTTGGCGATCTGGCTCTTCGCCCATGCCAGATTGCTCGGGCTGAACTCGAAGCCGTCGGGCTGTTCGGGATGCAGGCGGCGTTGCATGTCGGCTCTGAAGTCCTTTCCTCGCTAGTCGGCCGAATGCCGAGACGCTATCCCGATCGCGGCGGCTTCGCCGCCGGGGACCGCGGATTCAGGCCGTGCCGGCATCATCTGTCGACTTCTCCGAAGACGATGTCGAGCGACCCGAGAATCGCCGAGACGTCGGCAAGCTGATGCCCGGTGCACAAATAGTCCATGGCCTGCAGGTGCGCGAATCCCGGCGCGCGGATTTTCGCCTTGTACGGCCGGTTCGTCCCGTCCGACACGAGGTAGACGCCGAACTCGCCCTTGGGAGCTTCCACGGCGGCGTAGATTTCGCCTTCGGGCACCCGAAAGCCTTCCGTGTATAGCTTGAAGTGGTGGATCAGGGCCTCCATGGAGGTCTTCATGTCCGATCTCGAGGGCGGCGAGAGCTTTCCTCGAACAATGACGTCGCCCTCGGCGTCCGCCAGCTTCTCGACGGCCTGCCTGACGATGCCGACGCTTTCCCGCATTTCCGCCATGCGGCACAAATAGCGGTCGTAGCAATCGCCGTTCGCTCCGACGGGCACCTTGAATTCGAATTCGTCGTAGCATTCGTAGGGCTGCGCCCGGCGCAAATCCCACGCCAGCCCCGATCCTCTCACCATGACTCCGGAAAAAGACCAGTTCCTGGCGTCGTCCCGGGAAACGACGCCGATATCGACGTTCCTCTGCTTGAAGATCCGGTTTTCGGTCAGCAGCCCGTCGATGTCGTCGAGCACGGCGGGAAAGGTTTCGCTCCACGCGAATATGTCGTCGATCAGTTCGGGCGGCAAATCCCTATGCACGCCGCCGGGCCGGAAGTACGCGGCGTGGAGTCTTGCGCCGCAAGCCCGCTCATAGAATACCATGAGCTTTTCGCGCTCTTCGAAACCCCAGAGCGGCGGCGTGAGCGCGCCGACGTCCATGGCCTGGGTCGTCACGTTCAGCAGGTGGTTGAGGATTCGCCCGATTTCGGAATAGAGGACCCTGATTAGCGACGCCCTGCGCGGAATCCGGGTATCCGTGAGCCTTTCGATCGCCAGGCACCAGGCGTGCTCCTGATTCATCGGGGCGACGTAGTCGAGCCGGTCGAAATAGGGCAGATTCTGGAGATAGGTGCGGCTCTCCATCAGCTTTTCGGTACCGCGGTGCAGCAAGCCGATATGCGGGTCGCATCGCTCGACGATCTCCCCGTCCAATTCAAGCACAAGCCGCAGAACGCCGTGCGCGGCGGGATGCTGCGGCCCGAAATTTATGTTGAAATTTCGGAGCCTGCGCTCGCCCTCCTCGAGCTGCCCGCTAGCCCGGTTCATTTTCGCCTCCGCGGCGAGCGAGGGAGCCCGTCATGCCTTCTCGTCCGCTTCCGCGCTCTCGGGAAGGATGTACTCGGCGCCCTCCCAGGGGCTCATGAAATCGAAGCTGCGGTATTCCTGGACGAGCTTGACCGGCTCGTAGACGACGCGCTTGAGCTCGCCGTCGTAGCGAACCTCCGAATAGCCCGTAAGCGGAAAGTCCTTGCGCAGCGGATGCCCGCTGAAGCCGTAGTCGGTGAGAAGGCGCCGCAGGTCCGGATGCCCCGAAAAAAGTATTCCGTACATGTCGAACACTTCGCGCTCGAACCAGTTCGCCGACGGAAAGGTCGCGACGACCGACGGAACCGGCTCGCCTTCGCGCACGCCGATTCGCACTCTGATTCTATGGTTCAGCTCCATCGACAGGAAATGGTAGACGACTTCGAAGCGCAGGTCTTCGCCCGGCCTGTCGACGGCGGTAATGTCGACAAGCGTAGTAAAGAGGCACTTCGGATCTGTCCTCAGGAACTCGGCAAATTTGTCGATGCCGTAGTCGACGGCCTCCACCAGCAATTCTCCGCGCACGACCGAGGTCGATCTAACGCGGTCTTCCTGCCGTTTCGACAGGTAGTCCGCAAGCCTGTCGAGCTTTGCAAGGTCCATCGCCGCCGCCCCTATCGCGCTATCGTTCCGGTGCGGCGAATCTTGCGCTGAAGCTGGAGTATTCCGTACAGCAGCGCCTCCGCGGTCGGCGGGCATCCGGGCACGTAGATGTCGACGGGAACGATTCGGTCGCAGCCGCGCACGACGGAATAGCTGTAATGGTAGTACCCGCCGCCATTGGCGCAGGAACCCATCGAGATCACGTATCTCGGCTCGGGCATCTGATCGTAGACCTTGCGAAGCGCCGGCGCCATCTTGTTCGTCAAGGTTCCGGCGACGATCATAAGATCCGATTGGCGCGGCGACGCTCTCGGCGCCGTTCCGAATCGCTCCAAATCGTATCTAGGCATGGATGTGTGCATCATTTCGACCGCGCAGCACGCAAGTCCGAAAGTCATCCAGTGCAAGGAACCGATTCGCGCCCAGTTGATGGCATCCTCCGCCGTCGTAAGCAGGTAGCCCTTGTCCTGCAGCTCGCGCCCGAATCTCGGATCGGCGGCCGCGGCGCCGGATTCAGCCGAAACGCTCTCTATTCCCATTCCAATGCGCCCTTCTTCCATTCGTAGACGAATCCTACGGTCAGCACGGCGAGGAACACCATCATGGACCAGAACCCGAACACGCCAATGTCCTTGAACGCCACCGACCAGGGGAACAGAAACGCGACTTCCAAATCGAATATAATGAAAAGAATCGCAACAAGATAGAATCGAATGTCGAATTTCATCCTCGCGTCGTCGAACGCCTCGAATCCGCATTCATAGGCGGAAGTCTTTTCGGGATCGGGATTCGAAACGGCTACGACCCCCGCAGCGAGCAGAAGCAGCGCGCCCAATCCTATCGCGACGCCCAGAAAAATGAGAATCGCCAGATATTCCCTTAAAAGATCATCCAAAACCCGCTCCGGAGCAACATGCCGAGAAACCCCGCGATCTATATGTTTGCTCGCTTCCGGGGTCAACAGGCGCCGCGATAAAACCGCGTCCTCGCCGCGCCCGCGCTCACGGCCAGCCATATATCACAATCGACCCGAATTCCACCCTCGGCGCATCGATGCGACAAAATGAATTGCGCCTGATGCGCGTGCGCTCTCCAATGCCGCGCGCAGCGCCGAAGCCCCGGCGCCGCGGGGCGTCCAGTCTTCGACAGCCGATCGGGCCGGAGTCGAATGCCGGCAGCCTGCCTGATTCGACGCTCGGCGACCGAACGGAAACAATAGCCTAATTTTAAAGCCGAATGTCGGTTTTGCTCTTGACCCCTGCCAGTTCCATTATATTTTACGCGAAAATGTTGCGCATGCGACGGCGCATCAACGAAGAGGATCGCCCAAAAATGGAGATTAATGCCGAGCGCGTTAACGGTCTGCTTGTTGCCAAGCCGAAAGACCGAATCGACGGTTCGAATTCCCGAGTATTTGAAGAGTCCCTTGTCGAAGCAATCGGCGACAGCGAGTGCTCCGTAATCTTGGACTTCGAAGATCTGAATTACATAAGCAGCGCGGGTCTGCGCGCGATACTGCTAACGGCCAAAAAGGTGAAGAATTCGCAGGGGCAGCTTGTGCTTTGCTCGCTGACGGACCCCATCAAGGAAGTATTCGTGCTTAGCGGGTTCGACAAAATCATCCCGATCTACGCAAGCAGGGACGAAGCCGTCAAGGCGCTCGCAGCCTAGCCATATTCCGCCATTTCATAAGCGGTGGCCTCGGCTAGAGCCTTAGTTTTCGAAGCCGCGCGCGCTTTCTCTTCCGCGTAGCAAAAGCGGCGGCGAGGCCCTATGCGGCTTCGTCTTCGATTTGCTCGTCCAGGTCCGCAGAGCCTTCGACGGGAATAACGACGGTCATGAGCGTGAATTGCCCGGGTTCGGAGTCGGCGGAAATCTTGCCGCCGTGCCGCAGGATAATGTCGTTTGAAAGCGCCAGTCCCAGTCCGGTTCCCTTGTCGGTCGGCTTGGTCGTAAAGAACGGATTGAATATCTTGTCTATGACATCGCGAGGAATGCCGGTTCCATTGTCCCTAACCGAAATAACGACGTTGTCGCCGTCCTTTCTTGTCGAAACGTTGAGAATCGGCTCGTAGCCGCCGCCGTCCTGGCTTTCCGCGCTCGTCCGTCGTTCGTGGGTCGCGTAGCAGGCATTGCTGACCAGATTGAGCACCACGCGCCCCAGGTCCTGGGGAATCGCCTTGACCGATCCGGCGTCCGAATCGAAATCCATTTCCATTTTCACCCGGAATCCTTCCACGGACGCCCGCGCGCCGTGATAGGCGAGCCGCGCATGCTCGTCGACCAAGTGATTGACCTCGACATCCGTCGACCTGCCGACTCCGCGGCCCATTCTCAGCATGTCGTGGACGATTCGGTCCGCCCGGCTTCCGTGATTGCCGATTTTCTCGACGTTGCTTTTCAGGTCGCCGGAGATTTCGCGGATTAATTCCAAATCCTCCTTGCTGAGATTCCCGCCGTTCGCGTCCAGCGTTTCCTCCAGCTCTTCGATCAGCTCTCCGGACGCCTCGGCGAAATTCTTCACGAAATTCAAGGGGTTTTTGATTTCATGGGCGACTCCCGCCGTCAGTTCGCCCAATGCGGCCAGCTTCTCGCGCAGCACGATCTGGTTTTGGACCTTTTTCAGATCGGCGAGAACTTTCTCGAGCTCCGTGTTTTTTTCCTGCAGCTCGCCCGCGAGCTCTTCCACGAGATTCAATCGCTGCACCTCGCGGGCATGGCGGCGGAATATTTCCAGAGCGGCGGCCATGTCGGCGATCTCGTCGCGCCCCTTGATCTCGATTTTGCCTTCGAGGTCGCCGTGCGCCATGGCGCGCATGCGCTCGGACAAGACGGCTAGCCTTCGAAGGAGTACGCGGCCGACGAGCAGCCAGCCGATTAGAATAGCGCCGATTACGCTCATGCCGCTAAGAGCCAGCAGCAATCGCCTTCCCGTCACCACCGCGTCGTTCGAAGCGCCCGTCGCCTCTTTAATGTGCGCGTTGGCGGTGCTGACCAGTTCTTCGACTTCCTCGTCGAGAGTAATTACCAGATCGTGATTCTCCTCCAGCAGCTCCCTCTGCTTTACTATGAAGTCCAGCTGTTCGGCGCGGATGTCGAAGCCATCTCGCGATCCGATCCCGAGACCGAATAGCCGGCTCAAATGCAGTTCGAGAGAATCCCTGTCCTCGTCGCCCAACGCCGTCAGGCTTCTTGTGACGCTTTCCGTCGCCGCCTCGAACTGCTCCCTCAGCGGTTCGATTTGCGCGGGATCGGCAAGCACCGAGCTGGATGCCAGCAGCTGCAGCGCGAATTTCGTGTCTTGGAGAAGATTGGCCAAATGCCTGAAACGGTTGAACTCGACCTCCGACAGCCGGTCCCACGGCGGGACGGGCGGCTTTCCAAGTTCCTTGTACCCGGTCATGAGGAGAAAAAATTGATCGTCCATCGACGGCAGCAGGATTTTGTCCAGCTGTTTCCGAACGCTTACCAATTCGAGTCCGAGGCCGTCCGTCTCGGTTTCCAGTTCAATGAGCGCCCTTGAGGATTCCTCGATTTCGCGCATATTGCCGACCAGCTGGTGGCCGTAGGCGTGTATGCGCTCGGTTCGCTTGTCGTTGCCTTCCAAAGTCCTCAGGCTCGAAAGCAATTCCTCGAACGCAACCGAATCGCGTTCGATGGACGCCGCGACATCTTCGATTTCGTCAACGGAACTGGCGGACACCAGCCGAGGACCGGCCGCGACCAATGCCGCGCTACTCTGCGCGATGCTAAAGGCCACCTGCAGCCCCGGCACGACGACTTCGTTGACGCGGCTCTGCGACTCGCCGATTCTCTGAAACGAAAACCAGCCGACAAGACTTGCAAAAACTGTAATCGCAACCGCGCTGACAATTACGAAATAAAGCTGCGACGAAAGCCTGAACCGCAATTCGAGGATTCGATTCCAGGGAGTCATTGACCCGCCTCTTCAAAATTTTCCGAAAATTCGAAGCTTCCGCCGGCGCTTATCCTCGTCAGGAATACGGCGTCCGATCCTTGATTGTCCCCTTCGCCGAACCGCAGCTTGAAGCCGTCGATGTCAATCTCGTCGGAAAAAAGCAAAGCTTCGCGGAAACACTCGCGGTCGACATCGGGGCCGCATTTTTCGATCGCGTAAATCGCCATTCTTCCTGTCAGGTATCCTTCGAAGGAAAGGAATTCGTACTGCGAGCCGGCCCACAGCGAGTCCAATGCGGCTCGGTATCGCCGGGCAACCGGCAAAGTTTCGCTTAAGTAGTCAGGCACGACCTGCGTTGCGTAGACGCCTTCGCCGGCATCGCCGATTTCTCTCGCTAGCGAATTGTTTCCGGCAACGGAGATAGTCGCGAATACCGGCTCGAATTCCAAAAATCTCCCCCATTGAATGAACCTCGCAACGGGCTTGTAGGATCCGACAAGTATTATTGCCTCCGGCTTGGCTTTCCTCAAGTCGTAGAATGCCGACTTGATCGCGATCGTGCTTCGGGGATAGACGCCCGACGCAACGAGTTCCATCTGCCGGACCGCGAGCGCATTCCTGGCACCGTTGTAGCCGTTGCGACCCAACGCATCGTCCTGGTACAGCACTGCTATATTCTCGATGCCAAGCTCGTCGACCAAAAGTTCGACGACCGCCTCGATCTCCTGACTGAAGGAGGCTCTCAAGTTGATTACGTTCGGAAGATCGCCTTCCCTAAGGAAATCGGCGCCTGTCAGCGGCGCCACGTACGGAACTCCGGCGGTTTCTGCGACGGGCGCGGCCGAAATCGAGGTTGCCGTACCAAGGGATCCGATAATCGCGAACACCCGGTCCTTGCCAATGAGCCTCCGGGTGTTGACGATCGCGCGGTCCGGTTCCAGGCGATCGTCGTGGTAGACCAGATGGATATTCCTGCCGTGAACGCCTCCGTTCATGTTGACCTCGTTGAAGGCCGCCTCGATGCCGATGCGCAGGCCCTTGCCCAAGTCTCCCGAGGAACCGGAAAAAGCGGCGGACTGTCCGAATACGATCGATGAGCTGGAAACTCCCGGAACGCCGTCCGCCGCGCTGACCGCCGCGCTCCAGAGGAAAATCAGCGGAACCGCGCGCACCAGCGATGATGCCTTGCCACGCATTCTACTTCCTTTTGGAAAATGTGATGGAGTTTTTTCCCGACTCGTACCGGTAGCCGATATCGTCAACGAAATTGCGAATCAGATGCACGCCGAGCCCGCCGATTTCGCGTTCAGCGATATCGCCATCGAGATCTGGGGTGCTTGCGTCCGTCAGCGGGTCGAATGGCAAGCCGTTGTCGGCGATCGTAATCGTCACGTCTTCACTCGTCGATTTAAAGCTCAGGCGAATTTCGCATTCGCCGTTTTCAGCCCCGTGCATTATGATGTTCATAAGCAGTTCTTCGACAACGAGGCGAATATTGTAGTCGAAAGCCGGAGCCCAGCTCTCAGCCTCCCCGACTTCGTCAAGCTTGGCGTTTATGCGTTCGATCTCGCCGGCGTCGGGAGACAGGTCCAGAGAGAACTCAGCGGTCACGGCGTTCTTCCGTATCTAATCGCCAAGCAGGTAATGTCGTCCGATTGCGAGATTCCCGAAGAAAAGTGATGCACTGACTCGAATATCCTGTTGATGATCGCCTCGACATCGCCGTCCGGGGAAGCGTCATCGAAAATTCGCGCTAGCCGCTCGGTTCCGTACAACTCGTTGTCCGAATTCATCGCTTCGGTAACTCCGTCCGTGTAGAATACAAGAACGTCACCTTCCGCAAGGCGAATGTGCTTATCCTCGAAATCGAAGCTGTCAACCATGCCCAGAGCGATTCCGTCGGGCATCTGGAGAAATTCCGTCGAGCCGTCGGAGCGAATCAGCATCGGCGGATTGTGCCCGCCGTTGGCAAACGAAATGTTCCCGGTTTCCGAGTCGAACACGGCGTAGATCAACGTGACGAACATGCCTGCTTCGTTGTCTTCGTCTAGCAGCGAATTGACTTCCGCCAGTACCTTTTTCGGCTCCGCGGTTCCTATGGCCGCCCCTTTGAGCAAAGTGCGGCTAGACATCATAAACAGCGCGGCGGGCACGCCCTTGTCGGAAACATCCGCGATCGCCAGCCCAAACCGGCCATGGTCCAGGCGAATGATATCGAAAAAATCTCCTCCCACGTCGCGAGCCGGCTCCATGCTGCCGTATATCTGGAACTTTTCGCCGCTGGGAAAAACATCCGGCAGGATCGACTGCTGCATTCTGTTTGCTAGAACGAGCTCGTTCTGAATTGAAACGAGCTTGTCGCGCGAAGCTAGCGCCTCCCGCCAAAGCTCGAGATGCTTGATCGTCCGCTCGATCGTGATTCGAAGGTCGTTGAAATCGATAGGCTTGGTGACGAAATCGAAAGCGCCTCTGTTCATCGCCGCCCGGATGTTTTTCATGTCGCCGTACGCGGAGACGATTACCGAGCGAATATTGGGGTCCACGGCGGGAATCTGCTGCAAAAGAGTGAGGCCGTCCATCTCCGGCATATTAATGTCCGAAAGGACTATGTCGATTTCGCGGTCCTCGCCGAGTTTGTCCAGCGCCTCGACGCCGTTGCCCGCGAACAGAAACTCGTACTCGCCCCTTCGTATTTCACGCCGCATTCGCTGCAGAACTAGGGGCTCGACATCCGGCTCGTCGTCGACGACGAGAATACGGTGAAGTTTTTGCATGTAAAGCTCCGCGGCCGATTCCCATATCCTGGCGTCGGCTAGCCCTCCTCCGCCAAGTCGCGCAATTTCTCTCGCGAGCCGAAAGAGTAAATTAGAGCGGTGAAACACGCAATCATTTTCCGCTCCGAACAGGCAAATTTTATTTTCAAAGCGTATTATTCGCCGCCGCCGCTCGACCGCCTAGGGGCCCGCGCCGGCGATTCCGGCTCCCGAAGCATGTTTGACAGCGCAATTAACTGCGCGTAGGCTGCCCGGGCGGAACTCGTCAATAGCCGGCATGCCTACGTGAATTTAAGCTCCTACGAAACGGATATCGCCATCTTCGACGAGATGTTTTTGCCTGGCGGCGAGGTGCGAAGCCATTGCCGCCAAGTCATGTCGACGCTCGAACGGATGTCGAGCGACGAGGCGGCTGAAATCCAGGAGCGCGTAACGAGAACCTTCCGCGACGAAGGAATCGCCTTCACCGTCTACGGAAAATCGGAAGCGCAAGAGCAGATCATCCCGGTCGACTGCCTGCCGCGGATTTTAACAGGCGAAGACTGGAAACTAATCGAAGCGGGACTCCGTCAGCGGCTGTCCGCGCTCAATCTATTCCTGGACGACATTTACAACGACGCGAAAATCGTCTCGGACGGAGTCTTGCCGGCCGACATCGTCTTCGACTGCCCCCAGTTCAGGCCGCAAATGACCGGATATTCGCCGCCCGAAAAAGTTTGGGTCGCGATTTGCGGAACCGACATCATCCGCACGAATGACGGCTTCTTCGTGCTTGAAGACAATCTCCGCGTTCCTTCCGGGATGTCCTACATGCTCGCCAACCGGAAAGCCATAAAGTCAAGCTTCCGCCGCCTCTTCCGCGCCTGCCGGGTTCGCGACATCGAGCATTACGGCCTGGAATTGAACCGCACTCTTACCGAGCTCGCGCCAAGCGGATCTCCAGATCCCGCAATCGCCCTTCTAACTCCCGGCGTGTACAATTCGGCATTCTACGAGCATGTGTTCCTAGCCCATGAAATCGGCGCGACGCTCGTCGAGGGGCAGGATTTGGTCGTTCGCGACGGATTTCTTTACAAGCGGACGACGCGAGGGCTGGAGCGCATCGACGTGCTCTACCGAAGGCTGGACGACGATTTCCTCGATCCAACGGCATTTCGCGAAGACTCGGTGCTAGGCGTTCCCGGACTCCTGGACGCCTGCAAGCGAGGAAACGTATCCATCGTGAATTCGCCCGGCACGGGCGTGGCCGACGATAAGAGCGTATACGCCTACGTTCCCGATTTCATTCGCTACTACATGGGAGAATCGGCCATATTGAAAAACGTCGCCACGCGCTTGTGCAGGCGACCTGAAGATCTCGAGTACACGCTCGACAATCTCGAGGACCTGGTCGTCAAGCGAGTTGGCGAATCGGGCGGATACGGCATGCTGATCGGACCGCATTCGACGCAAGCGGAGCGCAACGAGTACGCCCGCGCCGTCCGGGACAACCCGGCCGATTTCATATCGCAGCCGGTACTTTCGCTTTCGCGATCCCCTTGCATAGTAGACCGGCGACTGGAGCCGAGGCATGTCGACCTGCGGCCATTCGTGCTGAAAGGGAAGCAAAGTCGCATCGTTCCGGGCGCTTTCTGCCGCGTCGCATTGCGAAAAGGAAGCCTCGTCGTCAATTCGAGCCAGGGTGGGGGCGGCAAGGACCTCTGGGTGCTGGAAGACTGAATGCTTGCTCGAAACGCACAGGGCATCTACTGGCTCGGCCGCTACCTCGAACGCGCGGATCTGCTCTGCCGCATGATGGGGCTGCAAGTCGGAGCGCTGGTCGACAGGCCCGTGGCCGAGATCAATTTCTCCTGGCGCCGGCTGTTCGCCAGCATTGGGCATACGCCCTCGGGCGGCCTATTCGACTTCGACAACGACGACTTCACGCAGGCGGACTCCTTTACGTTGGCGGGCGAAGCCACTTTCGAGCAGCGCAACCCCAGCTCCCTGGCGGCTTGCATTCGCATGGGGCGCGAAAATGCTCGGCAGATGCGCAATTGCATCACCGCCGAAATGTGGACTAGCCTCAATCTTTCCTATCTGAAGTTTTGCGAATCAGATATCGTCAGCATCTGGCGCCACTCGCCGGAAGCCTTTTTCGACGAAACCGCGCGAGATCTGCGCAGCTTCTTCGGAGTTGCGAACGCCACCATGTATCGCGACGAAGCCTGGCTGTTCCTGCTGCTCGGCGGCGCGGTCGAGAGAGCGCAAGGGGCGTGTTCGCTCCTGCTGGCGCAGGCCGCCGAAGAAGCCAAGGGGGAGGCCGCGCTTGAATACGGGCTGGAAAGCCTGCTTGCGGTATTCGAGGCGCAGGAGACCTACAGGCGGAGATTCGGCTTCGAAGTCGCAGCCGACAAGGTTCGAGAGCTGCTCGTTACCGATCGACTCCTGCCCAACTCTATCGGAAGCTCCTGCGATGCGACCTACGAATATTTGAGCCGGATCGGTCCCGCGCCGAACCAGGATCCCGGAAAACCGCTTCGCGCGGCGGGACGAACATGCTCGCTAATTAGGCATGACTGGCCGGACGAGCGGGATCGCCGGAAATTGATCGAGAAGATATGCGATGGCTCCATGCTGGTGCATACGTTCGTCGACAAGGGGTTTTTCCAGTATTCCGGCTAAGAGTTGGCTGCTCGCCATTGTCGGGGTCGTACGGGACGCAGGGGCTGCCTTGTCATTTCGGCGGCCTATCGGCGAGCGCGATCCGGATGGCGGCGAAAGGGTCTTATCCGAGCGCCGCCGTCGAACCGAGGCGGCTGGAGATCCGGCACCAAGCCTCGGCGGCATCCGCGGAGCCAGCGGGAACCGCTTTCTTGCGGACGCGTAGGGAGTAGCAGTTTGCCGGCCGTTTTCGCCGCAAGGCTGCGCCCCGGTTCACGCATCCTCGCCGCCGCTTGCCGAACCTGACTTGCGGATTTCAAGCGTCCGGCTTTCGTTCGAGATCATGCTCTGACCCGAGGACGGCCGCCGGTCGTCAGCGCGAGGCGCGCCGGTCCGCGGTCGTTCCACAGCCTTTCATTTGAAATGCGCGCGAATTTCTTGCTCTACGCGTTGGTCTTTCGACAGAGACACTTTCGCAGCCGCTTGACCGCCCTCTACGGCGGGCCGGCCCAGTCGAGTCGGAAGCGGTTCGCCCATCCGGACTTCATCCGGCCACGACGATGGCGTCCCGCGCTTTGCGTTCTTGCATGGATGCTCGCGCGATTTTCAGCTGCAGGCATCCCGTCAACGCCAGATATTCCTTCGATCTCGCATCTCGCCTTGACCTTGCCGACGACCTCCAGTCCCGGACCGTGATGCAGGCCCTTTGGAATTCGAATGTCGCGGCAAATCGTTGCCTCGCCTGTCGCGATGCGCCCGTGGTCCATGTCCAGGCATTTGAAGGAAAGCATCTATTCCCCGTTTTTCGGGGCGGCAAAGTAGAACCGGATCTCGTCGCGAAGCGTTACCCTCCGCCTTTCAGTGCCGCAGGTCGTCGCCGGCGCTCGATTCATTTGAATTCCGAATCGTCCGGCAATGTCCCCGATTGCTCGCGTGGAAACGCTCAGGACGGAAGTTTTCCGCGGTCCGCTCGCGAAACGACGCGTGAACCCGCCTCGGCCGCCAAGGTTGAAATCAAAATGGAATCATGACAAAAATTCCGCCTGCGGCTGCAAGAGCGAACAATCCGCGACGCGTCGCGCATCGGACCTTGTTGGAATTGGCCGTCGGCACGGCCGCTCGGCTGACTAGAATCCGCGATGCAGCCTGCGATCGAATGGCCGAATCAGGCCGAAATGGGAACGGAACGAAATGAAACTTCTACCAACACTTGGAGGCTTCGCCTCGGCATTGCTCATGGCCATGCCCGCCGCCGCCGCCGAAATGATGACCGAAATCGGGCCCGGCGAGGGCCAAATCGATATCGTGGCCTGGCCGGGATACATTGAACGCGGCGAAACCGTGGCGGAGTTCGATTGGGTTACAAAGTTCGAAGAAGATACAGGCTGCATGGTTCGCGTGAAAACTGCGAACACTTCCGACGAGATGGTCGCGCTGATGAACGAAGGCGGATTCGACGTCGTAACGGCCTCGGGCGACGCTTCGCTCCGCCTGATCGCGGGCAAGCGCGTGCAGGAAGTCAATGTCGACCTGATTCCAAGCTGGAGCACGGTCGATGAGCGCTTGAAGAATGCGAACTGGCATACCGTGGATGGGCGCCACTACGGAACGCCGTACATGTGGGGTCCGAACGTCCTGATGTACAACACGGACGTTTTTCCGGAGCCTCCGGAAAGCTGGGCGGTCGTATTCGAGGAAATGACGCTTCCCGACGGGCAGTCGAACGAGGGGCGGATTCAAGCCTACGACGGTCCGATTCACGTAGCCGACGCGGCGCAATATCTTATGTACCACCGTCCTGAACTCGGCATTCTGAGCCCGTACGAGTTGAATCAGGAGCAATACGAGGCCGCGCTAGATCTCCTGCGCCAGCAAAGAAAGCTCGTGGGGCGCTACTGGCACAACGCGTTCATTCAAATGGACGATTTCAAAAACGAAGGCGTCGTGGCGTCCGGGTCCTGGCCCTTCCAGGTGAATTTGCTCAAGGCCGAGGGGCAGCCCATATCGTCGACCATTCCCGTTGAAGGCGCGACCGGATGGGCCGACACCGTAATGATGCACTCCGAAGCTCCGCATCCGAATTGCTCCTACATGTGGATGGAGCATTCGCTATCCTCGAATCTCCAAAGCGATCTTTCGCTGTGGTTCGGCGCGGTTCCGAGCGTTCCCGCCGCGTGCACGGACGGTCGCGGGATGCAGACCGCCGAGGGCTGCGACGCGAATGGATTCAACGATTTCGACAAGATCAATTTCTGGTCGACCCCGATTTCCCGGTGCGAGAGCCAAGGGGAGTGCGTGCCTTACTACAGGTGGGTGTCCGACTATATCGGGGTTATCGGCGGCCGCTAGGCGGCGAGCCAACTATCCGAATCGCGCCCCGGCTCGTCGCCGGGGCGCGCGATTCGGACCGGCGCGGGACATGGCGGCTGCTGTCGAATTTGACAACGTAACCCGGCGATTCGGCGAAATCGCCGCCGTCGACGGCATAGACCTATCCATAGACGAGGGCGTTTTCTTCGCCATGCTAGGGCCGTCCGGCTCCGGCAAGACGACCTGCCTGCGACTTATTTCCGGCTTCGAGCAGCCGACGGAAGGCCACGTGAGAATTTTCGGAGCGAATTCCGAGCGAATTCCGCCGAACGCCAGGCCGGTCAACACGGTCTTTCAAGACTATGCGCTCTTTCCGCACCTTAGCGTCAGGGACAATATCGCTTTCGGCCCGATGGTTCGGGGCGTTTCGAAAAGAAACAGGTATGCGGAGGCTTCCAGGGCTCTGGACATGGTGGCTCTAACGGGATTCGACCTGCGCTCGCCGCGCCAGCTTTCGGGAGGTCAGAGGCAGCGCGTCGCTCTGGCGCGAGCTCTTGTCAACAAGCCTCGCGTGCTGCTGCTCGACGAGCCGCTCGGCGCGCTCGACCTGCGCCTTAGAGAGCAGATGCAGGATGAGCTCAAAGCGCTTCAGAAGTCGCTGGGCATAACTTTTATTTTCGTAACGCACGACCAGGGCGAGGCGCTGTCGATGTCCGACAGGCTGGCGGTCGTCAATCGCGGCAAGATAGTTCAAGTCGGCACGCCCGAGGAGATTTACAGTCGACCGAAGTCCAAGTTCGTGGCTGATTTCGTCGGAGCGTCGAATGTGCTTTCGCCGGAGTTAAGCGCGCGGTCCGGCGGCGCGGCGGCCTGGTCGAGCCTTCGTCCGGAATTCGTAAGAATCTCGCGCGGAGGCCATGCGAATCTGTCCGGCAAGATCCGCGCGGTCAAATATCTCGGCGCGACGCGCAGGGTAACCGTGGATGTCGGCGGCGCGGAAATTACGGCTCTTGTTGAAGCGAATTCGCCCCTTCCATCGCCGGACTCGCCGGTCGGCCTCTCCTGGTCGCCCGAAGCCCTGCACGCCATGGAGAGCGAATGAAGGCGGCTCCGGGCCTACCAGCGGCGCAAGCATCCGCCCTTGCCCGGCTCTCTGACGCGTTCTGGCGGCATCCCAGGATATTCGTCGCGCTGCTTCTGCTGCTGCCACTGTCCTGGCTGGGCGTCGTTTACATCGGCTCGCTCTCGGCGCTGCTTCTGCAGAGCTTTTTCTCGATCGACGAATTTTCGGGGCTCGTGCAGTACGAATTCACCCTGAAAACCTATCGCGAGCTATTAACGCCATCCAATTTCGACATCATATTGCGCACTTTTCTTATGGCGTGCGCAGTTACCGTCGCAGCGTCGATAATTGCGTTTCCGATCGCGCTGTTCGCCGCCAAATACGCCAGAGGACGATTGAAGGCGCTGTTCTACCTCGGCGCGATGCTCCCGCTTTGGTCCAGCTATCTGGTCAAGATCTACGCATGGAAGCTCATCCTCGCAAAGGAAGGAATCATCAACTGGGTCGTCGAGGCGCTGGGCTTGAAGTTTCTTCTGGAGTTGATCCTTTCAACGCCGGTGATCGGAGGCAATTCGCTGTCCGTCAGCTATATCGGAACGTTCATCGTTCTTCTCTACGTCTGGCTGCCATTCATGATCCTGCCCGTGCAGGCCGCTCTGGAACGCGTTCCCCGCAATGTCCTCGAGGCGACCGCCGACCTCGGCGCGTCGCGCGGGCAGGCCCTCCGGCACGTCGTACTGCCGCTCGCGCTGCCCGGAATAGTGGCGGGGTCGATTTTCACCTTTTCGCTTACTCTCGGCGATTACATCGTCCCGCAGATCATCGGGTCGTCAAGGCGATTCATTGGCCAGGCCGTGTATGCGCATCAGGGCACCGCGGGCAACATTCCGCTGGCGGCGGCGTTCGCCGTAGTGCCGATTTTGATCATGGCGGTCTATCTATGGCTCGCCAAGCGACGAGGCGCGTTCGATGCGCTTTGACAGCAAGCCGTCGCTTCTTCTCAAGGCGTCGGCCGTCGCAGGGCTGATGTTCCTGCACTTGCCGGTGCTCCTGATTTTTTTGTACGCATTCACGACCGAAGACAAGAGCTACGAGTTCCCGCCGCCGGGCTATACGGTCAAATGGTTCGCCGCGACCTGGAATCGCCCGGATGTCTGGCAGGCGCTCGGACTTTCGCTCAAGGTAGCCGCCGCATCTACGGCGATAGCGATCATTCTGGGAACACTCTGCGCCGGCGCAATGTCGAGGGCTCGATTCTTCGGGCGGGAGACGATCTCGCTTCTGGTTATACTGCCGATCGCTCTGCCGGGGATAATTACTGGAATCTCTTTGAGATCCGCTTTCAATATCGCCGAGATTCCGTTTTCGACACTGACGATCATTCTCGGGCACGCGACCTTCTGCATCGTTGTCGTCTACAACAACGCAATCGCGCGATTTCGTCGCATTTCATCGTCGCTTTTCGAAGCGTCCGCCGACCTTGGGGCTAGCGGATTCCAGACATTCCGGCACGTGCTTCTGCCAAACCTGGGCACCGCGCTTCTAGCCGGGGGAATGCTCGCATTTGCGCTTTCGTTCGACGAAGTTATCGTAACCACATTCACGGCGGGACAGCAGCAGACGCTTCCAATCTGGATGCTCGAAGAACTCGTCCGGCCCAGGCAGCGCCCGGTTACGAACGTAGTCGCCATGGTCGTCGTTCTAGTCACGCTTCTGCCGATACTAGGCGCGTACTACCTGACGAGGGATGGCGAGCGCGAGGATGCGGACGACGGTCGAAAGAGCGGAAATCGCAATGCGTAGATCTGCTTGAGAATCTCGAAAAGCGGATGCCGCCCCCTGTTGGAAAAAGTCAAGCGGCCGCGAGTCGACGGGTGTAAACCGTTTTGTTTGAAGCGGCGATGGGGGAAGGACTGTTATCGAAGACCGCCGCTCTTGAGAATTGCTCCTGGCGAGACTTTCGACTATGAAATCCGGCGCTGGCGCGGACGGAATCGACCGGAGAACACGGTCGGCGCCGCGCTCGGCATCGAGCGGGAGAATTCAGCATGGCAAGAAAAAGAAAAAGGCGGGCTGCCGCCTTCCCAAAGCCGTAGAGTTTCTGGCGGACCTTTCCGAAGAGGAGGCGGCGGCGCACTCGCCGGTTGTTCTGCTGAGGCGGGACGACGGCGGCTATGTGCGGTACTGGCGCGAAGGCGGCCAAGTGCGCTGTCGCGACGCGGACTCCGCCGGCGGCGAGAGCCGGCCGGGCGCGCTCGAGGCGCTGCTCGCATCGGGGAGGAGGAATTTCGAGGAGCTGTTTCCGAAGCTTGCGGCGGAGCTGCTCGGGCCATCGCCCGACCTCGACATCGTCGAGACGGCGTTCCGCGACGGGCTGCTCGGCAGCGGCGCGGCGATGCGGCGCCACCAGCGGAAATCCAAGCGGTTCGCGACCCGGATCGGCCCGGTCAAGGTCGAGCGAACCTACTATCTCTGCCCCGACTGCGGAGGCGGCCACTTCCCCTTGGACCGCGCGCTCGGGATCGAGGGGGAGAGCCACGCGCCGGGGGCGGCGAGCATCATCGCGGACGCGGTGGTCGACTGCAGCTACGAGGCCGCGAGCCGCAAGCTCGCGAACCGCCGGCGGCGAGGACCTACCTGTCGATCGACGGCACGGGGGTTCCGGTGCGCAAGACGGAGGCGGAGGGCGTTCGCGGCAAGGGCGAGTGCGGCGATGCCTAGATCCGCGAGGCGAAGGTTTTCGTCGTCCATTCGGCGGAGAGGAGGCACCCGGAGACCGGCGAGCCGGAAAAGGACCCGGCAGCGAGACCTGGAGCGGCTGCATCGACAGCGCCGCCGCCGTAGGCGGCGTGAGCCGCAACTCGGACTCCGCCGCGCGGCTGGAGCGAGAAGCCGCAAGGACCGGGCTGCGCGAGGCCGAGGAGCTGGTGGTGATTTCGGACGGAGCCCCGTGGATCCTCAACGTGTGCGAGGAGCTCTTCGCCCGCCAAAAGGTAACCTGAATTCTCGACTTCCGGCACGCGACCGAATACGTGAGCAAGGCCCTGAAGGAGCTTTGCCCGGACAAGGCGACGCGAGAGACGCGATTGCAGGAACTCAAGTCCAGGCTGAAGGCCGGAGGCGTCGCCTCGATCATCGGCGAACTCGAGCCGCATCGCGAACGAGGCGAAGTGCATCGACTATTTCAAAGGGAACCGGGAGCGCATGCGCTACGACAACTGCCGGAAGCGCGGCATGCAGATCGGCTCCGGAGTGGTTGAAAGCTCGTGCCGGCACATCGTCGGGCTGCGCCTCAAGCGCCCCGGAAGCCGCTGAACGCTCAAGGGGGCGATCGCCACGCTGGCAATCAATTGCGCGCTCGCGAACAAGCGCTGGGTGGACTTCATGGACTGGAAAGTCGGAATGTCGCAGGCGGCCTAATGTAGAGTCGAGAGGAGGCGCGCCAGCCTTAGGGCGAGGAAGTGGCAGTTTGCCCGCCGCTTTCGCGCTGCGCGGGTGCCTTAATCTCTCCCTTAGCCGCGTTTCCTCCCCCCGCTCGTCAAACCGGACGTGCGGATTTCCCGCATCCGGCTTTCATCCGAGACCACGCCTTCGCATTTGCAAGGCATGTGATCCGTTCCGGGGTTTCCGGGCTTGAAATGGCCCTTGTAGACTTGCGTCAGTAGCCATGCCCCGCGCCCCTTTCCGGATCGCTCCCGAATCAGGGCCCCTTTCCTCCGCGGGCATTACCCCGCATCCTCGGTACTACGAGCCCATCCGCCACCCTGCCGACCCGGCCGTCCCCTCGCGGGGTTCCGGTTGCCTTGCGCGAGGCTTCGAACGGGGTTTCCCGAGCCGCCGCGCGCGAAGCATCGAACAGGGCTTCCCGTGTTGCTGCTTCCTTCATCTTCCATGCGTGCTGGCGCCAATACCCCGGCGGAAGCGGGCCGGTGCGCTTGTCGCTCGCTTCCCGGCTCGCCGGCGGCCTTCCCCTAAGTCTGGGAGGGTCGGCTTCCGCATTGGACTTTTCGAGGCCTGCTTAGCGTTCACTGCACGTTCCGGCCCGCATGTTCGCTGAACCGCCCTAGGCGGCCCTTTTCACCGAGTGCTTCAACCCATGTCGTTACCTCCATGAACCGCTCGGCTGCTACCAGCTGGAGCGACAGTTGCTGCGCGGGATTCGCACCCGCTTGAAGAAAGCGCCTTTCCACGGCGCACGCTCGACCGAACGCTTTCAGACTCCCTCCGGCAGGGCCGATGCCGCCAGGGTCTTGAAGTCCTTGCGAAATTCCTCCTGCTTCTGCGGATCGGCCTTGGGATGGACCGGTCGCGGTGACAGCTTCCGGAAGCCCAGCGAGTGCATCAGGGCGCGGACCGACTCCATCGACAGCGCCACCTTGAAAACCTCCGCGATCCGCTCCCGGACCAGCCACCTCCTGATTCGTTTCTGATTCTTTGAACATACGAGGCCGATGGTCCAGGACGGCACACCCGCCGCCGGACCCTCCTGCAGCCAGCGGCCGACCTCGGCGCGCTGCGCCGCGTCCAGCCGCGGCGGCCGCCCGCTGCGCTGCATGTCCTTCAGGCCGTCCGCGCTCCGGGCGTTGTATCTGTTCACCCAGTCGCACAGCGTCTGACGGTCGACGCAGGCCTGCCGAGCAATCTCCGCGCAGGTGTGCTCGCCCTCCATCACCCTGGCGATTGCCGACAGGCTCCGGAACTGGTTCTTGTCCTTGCAACTGCCGGCCAGTGCCTTTAGGCCCTCCGCCGTGTGGTCGGTGTTCGGCATGGCTTCCTCCATGTTGTAAATTTCTCAATCCGCAACATACGGGAAGGCGGCACCGACTGCGCACCGCATGTCGCCGCCACGTTTAGATGTCGATGTTCACACAAAAGCTCTTGTAATGTTCGCGAGTTAGCAATTACTTGAATTGGTATTAGTTCAGGAGACATATGACTAGTTTGCAGACCGCGGGTCCATGCCGTGCAAAACGCCGGAGGCGGCGCTCGGGCAGGAACGGGACGGCATTGCAGCTGCCGGGATCGAAACGGCAGGGGTTTCGTGCTAACCGCGGGCGCCCGCCTCGGCTTTGGCCAGTCGGGCGAACCGGGCGTTCTGACTACGGCGCAACGCAGGGAGAGGACTGGTGAACAAGTCGGAGATTGCGGGCCATGTGGCCGACCGGACCGGAGTTGGAAGGCCGGCAGCCGGGGTCGCGGTGGATGCCGTGTTCGAGGCGATCGGAGAGGCCCTGGCCAGAGGCGAGGATGTGCGGGCCGTCGGGTTCGGAACCTTCGGCACCAGGCGCCGCCCCGCCCGCGCGGGGCGGAATCCGAGGACCGGCGAGAGCCTGAACATCGCCGCCTCGACCGAACAGACGTTCAAGGCCGGCAGGCCGTTGAGGGATGCCATGAACGCAGGCGGGGCGTGATCGGCGTAACCGTCGATGGAGGACAAGCGGGGACAGGAGGGGCATTATGTTGAACTCGGCCGCTTTCCGTTTGAAGACAGATCCCGGTCCGGCGGGGTCGGTGTGCTGGGAGGAATTAAGCAGGGACAAGGGCTTGATGCGGTGCCGCAGTCTCCGCTGCCGGCGAACTCACGAATCAAGCAGATATGACATTTGCTTGTCAGCGGCGTTGGCTCGGTATGGACGAGTGTTGGAGGTTGTCGACGTAAGGTCCAAGAAGGGTAAATTCCTATTATGACTGCTGAAATCGCAATTCTAAACCGGACGGCGGTAGCGCTCGCCGCTGACAGTATTGTTACATTGTCGGGACCGTCTGGGTCGAAGACGTATGACTCGGCAGAGAAAATATTTGAATTGTCGCGGTTTCGGCCCATCGGCCTGATGGTCTACAACAATGCGGAACTCATTCGCATTCCAGTTGAAATTCTGGCACGAGATTTCCGGGAAGAAATTTCCGACGAGTTTTCATACCTGATTGAGGTATGGCCTCGATTCAAGCGTTATCTGCTGAGCGTATGTGTGGAGTCTAAACTGGACGACACGATGACGGAGTTCGAAGCGCTAGTTGGTAGCGAAGTGGAACGATTGGCAACTAAGTTCACGAAAGCTGCAGTGATGAAATTCGGGGAGGCGCAAGAAGAGTCTGCAAATGGATTACTCCAGATACTGATAGAAGCGATAGATGCAACAATAAAGACGGCAAACGATGATCGGTTGTTAGACTTCTTGGAAGAGATATCGAGTGATCAGTTTGCTGAGAGTTACGGAGCCAAGACCAAAGAACTCGTGAATAGGCGCTTGGTGCCTCTGGTACAGGATCTGACTGGCGAAGAGTTTGATGCCGATATGTGGAAAAAATTCGATGAGCTGGCCTTTGCGCTGGTTCGGTCAAGGACGAGGACGCAATCATTCACTGGATTGGTTTTCGCGGGGTTTGGGCGGAACGATAGGTTTTCATCTTTGCATGCCGTTGAAATCGACGGAATATACTTCGGTGAGGTCCGCATAATCGGGGAGAACAAGGTAGATATTGATCGGCACGGGGAAACAGCGGCAATCGTACCATTTGCGCAAAAGGATATGCCAGAGAGATTTATGTTTGGTATAGATCAGGCGTTTGAGGTACAAGTTGAGAAGATTGCTAGAAGACTAATCGCGCAGGTCTTGGAGCAAGCGACGGATAGTTTCAGTGCGGAACAAGGTCAGCAAATTGAGGCTGCAGTGATGAAACGGTTTACCAAAAGCATTTCAATACAAAAGGAAAAATCACATACGGAATTGAAATCGATTGTTAACCACCTGTCCAAGAGGGAGCTGGGCGAGGTTGCCTATTCGTTGGTGGAATTAACCTCTAGGAAACGTCGGTATTCTACGGGAATGGAAACGGTGGGGGGACCAATAGATGTTGCTATATTGACCCGCAATGAAGGATTCATTTGGGTCAGGAGAAAGCGATATTTCGACGTCGAAATGAATCCCGCCTACCTGGAGC
>MPMP01000187.1 GCA_002238565.1 Albidovulum sp. bin36 | reverse complement strand
CCGACCCGTCAATAGTCCGAAAGCCTGCTACCGGATCAGCGACGAAGCCTTCGGCGTGATCCAGACCTTCGGCACCGAACCCTGGCAACGAGCGCTCGATACCTTCTTGAAGAGTCAGAAGACAATCTTGGCCAAATGGGCCAAGCCTCGCCATATGCAGATGCTTCCGGTTACGCTGGCGCCGGGCAAGTGAATTGCGCTTACCCCCGGTGCCCACAGCGAACTTATCAAACACTTCATTGACGAGTTTGCGGCTCGCTTCGTCCCGGGAGCCGAGGTCATCTATGTTGGCGATACGGAAGACGAAGTTGGATATTTTGAACAACAGCGCCTTGCCGACCTCGGAGTAAATGTCGACGGGCACGGCAAGATGCCCGACGCTGCGCTCTATTTCCGCCGCAAGGACTGGCTGCTTCTCGTCGAATTCGTCACAAGTCACGGACCGGTAAACGCCAAGCGGCATAACGAACTGGCTAAATTGTTCGACGGCGCCGTGCCGAGCCTCGTATTTGTGACCGCATTTTCGAACCGCGCCACCATGGGAAAGTTCCTGGGAGATATTTCCTGGGAGACGGAAGTGTGGTGCGCCGATGCGCCGACCCATCTCATCCACTTCAACGGCGAGCGATTTCTTGGACCCTACGAGAGGATCGAACAGCGAAGCTCAGGAAATTTACTGTCAAGGAATTCAAAAGCATCTGGGATTCCGGCCCAATCGAAGTCGATGATTCCGTCACCTGCCTGGTCGGCAAGAATGAATCCGGCAAGACCGCATTGCTCACGGCGCTCTACCGGACCAATCCTATCATTCCCGAGGACGGCTGTTTCAACCTGACCTACGACTATCCGAAACGCGAAGTGGAAGATTATCGCTTCGCCGTCGAGAAAGGAGATCGCCAGGAAGCGGTTGTTGTCGATTGCGTTTACGAACTGGAAGCGGAAGACAAAGCCGTCGTTGCCGATACTTTCGGCGCAAAGACTCTAGAGAACGATGAACTCCGCCATTTGACTTACTATGGCGAGCGACCGAGCGGTTTTCAACTCGTCGTCAACGATCAAGCGGCGCGCGAGCATCTCGCCAGCAATTCCGGCTTTCCGGCCCGATTGCAGGACTCCCTGAAAGCCGCTCCAATTGGGAAGACTTTGCAATTTTGCCTGGCGACTCCGAGCCAAACGACGCCGTCGAAGCATGCGAGGAAGTGGTCGGAAAAATAACCGAGCATGGGTTGGCGCGCTACATCGTCGATTCGCAGTTATGGCCGCGGGCACCCAAGTTTCTGTATTTCGACGAGTACTACCAGATGACAGGGCGGGACATTCCAGGTCTGCGCAAAAATCTAGTTTTTGCGGATTCAAGGAAGATTTATTCTGCGGATTCCGGCACGGGCGAACATCGCTGCGGTTGTCGGGGCTGACCGAAGTGTCTCGGATGAGAGTTTGCGGATGTTTTCCGGCGAATTGCCGGCTGCGGGCGCAGCAATCCTTCGAGCCGGCGCGCGGCAAGAGCGTCCCTTCGCCGCTGCTCGGCGTAGCCTCGCACCGGCCGCACCGTCACGCCGCGTGGCAAAATGCCGCCTCTTTTCGAATCGGAAACTTGCATGCCAAGGCGCGAGTCAAATCAAATGTTGCGCTGTCGGAGAAAAATTCAGTTCAGGAACAAAAATAAAAATAGGTTTCTTTTGCGTTGTCGTGGGGTATGCCCGGCCGACATTGCCTGCTACTCGCTGAGCCGGCACCGGAGGAAATCTGCAAATGGACTTACACGATTTTACTCTCCTCATGCCTCGTGCTGTTGCTTGGGCGGAAGCGGTCGCAGCGCACGTTGCCTCGGCAGGAGACCCTTTGAATGCTTCCGCTATTTCGGATGCCATGGCCGTGGGCGTTCAGAGGCCCGAAGAAGTCCGTGTCCAGATGGTCGATCACCTCCCTCTTCCCTCGGATTCCGAGCTTCGAGCGGCCGCTTTGGAAACCCGTTTGCTTGGACCGACGATGGCCGGTCTCACCCTCGGTCACTCCATTCTGATCTGTCATGGTCAGCTGAGCCGACGTTTATTCTCGCATGAGTGTCGTCACGTTTCCCAGTACGAACAAGCAGGATCGATCGCCGCATTTCTCCCGCTATACTTGCAATCGATTGTGCAAGTGGGCTATTGGGAATCCCCGTTTGAGCGGGACGCAAGGGCTTATGAACTGGCGGATGTCTAGTCGTACCGGTGCATAAGAGTTGAAGCGCGCGTTTACTCAGGTACTTCGAGCGCGACAGGCGGCGAACCCAGAATTGACAAAGACTTATCGACAGGACCGGCGGACATGGACGTTTTCTACTTCTTCAAAGAGCGGACGCGATTTCTTCGGTACTTCTACGACAGTGCTGCGGCACCGTTTCGTGAAACGATGCGAAAGATCGATGCCGAGGAAGCTCCGTTCGATAGTCCTCCATACCGAGAATACGGAGAGCCGCCCTATCTCGATGAATGGTTCGAGGCGAGCGAAGCGGTGGAAGTACTGGGACGCAGTTGTCTTTCGATGCTTTCGGCATCCTTGAACCTCTATTTTCGGACGTGGGAACAGGAGTTATCCATTCGCTGGGAGGCCGGCGAACGAGAGCACGCGTTCCGGAATGGGTATCTCAACGGTTATCGGATTTGTTTCAATGCCGTCCTGGATCAATCCTGGGAGGACTGCCCCGCGGATCTGGCTCTTGTTGAACAAATCGCGCTCGCGAGGAACAGGGACCAGCACCCGGACGAGATCATGATCATGCTCGTCACACATGCATGCGCGGACATTGACAAGTATCCGCTTCCGTTCTTCATGAGCGAGTTTGATCAGAGGCGTCTCGACGAACGCGATCTGGAGCACGGGTTCCTGATGGACCCAAGCGTCGATGTATCCCCGGAGCAGCTGGACCTGGCAATCACTGAGGCCGAGCGGCTCGCGTTCTGGCTCGAGGAACGCCTGCTGCCCTTTCGGTACGGACAGTAGACGGTGGCCGAAGGCACGTGCTTGGCCGTGCACGAACACTCGGTTGTGCTGCATCGTGTCTGTCGGTCATAGCCCAAGTTGGCAGTTTTTTTTGAAGCCCTCTAGTAACGCATTGAACCATATGCATTATTTTCGGGGCAAATTTCACCCTGTCCCTACATTTTTGAAATTTTGTTGGCTTCCCGCAGGGAAGCTAGACGTCCGGCTCGCTTCTTTTGCGGTGCAGGCCGGGCTCGATTCCGGCGGCTCGCGCTATGTGCGCCTGCTCGGTTCCCGCGTTGGTATCCTGGCGGTTCAGGATCAGCTTGCCGTCGGTCCTGCGCAGGGTCGTCGTGATCCGGATGCAGC
>MPMP01000186.1 GCA_002238565.1 Albidovulum sp. bin36 | reverse complement strand
CTCTACAAGCTTCTGCGCCACCAGGGACATCGGCACATTCGCGGACCGCCGCCGGACGGCGACCCGCCGAAAATCCGAACCTTCGTGATCGATATGGCAAGGCTGGTCGGATCGCATCCAACCAAGCGACAGCCTTTGCCCGGAACCAAAAAAATTTGGAGAGGATTCTTGAAACTTCAATGGGCCGTAATCGTCTACAATGCGCTCAGCGCCGACGATTCCCAATAAACCACTAATCACGTATGGGAGGTTGAAAGGCGCGCAGCTGCCCGGGCCCTGCGATTCGCCAGGATGCGGCATGCGATTCAAAGGAGTCGCCGATGCGCGGACGCTGCTAGGCCGAGTCGGCGGGAAGGGATCGCGCAACGAAATAGCCGGGATTTCGCAGCTGCTGCCGAAGCGCGGGAAGAATTTCGCGATAGGCGTCCCATAGTCCTCTATATGCCGGCGGGCAGTCCGCTTTGATCTCCTCGTGAAGCTCCCGAAGGGCGTAGTAGGGTACCATCGGGAACATGTGATGCTCTATATGATAGTTCATATTCGCATAGACGAAGCTAAATATCGGGTTCAAGTACACCGTTCGCGAATTCAGCCGGTGGTCGGGGATGTCTTCGGCCAGCCCGGCGTGCTGCATCGCGGCCAGCACGCTGTGCAGCCAGGACCCGTAAAACGTCGGAAGTCCGAAGAACACTAGCGGCATTATGCTTCCGGCGGAGGCCGACCAGGCCACCGCCGCCGCCAGAAATCCTGTCTGCAGCCGCGCATAGAATACCACTTTCGGCCGCTCGGTCACGGGAATGTACTCACGCTCGTCCGCGTTGATGATCCCGAGGCTGAGGCGAAGAGTTCTAAGCAGTTCGTTCGCGCCGGCCCGCAGGTGAAGCAGATTCAGAAGCATTCCCCAGATGTCGGGAGGCCTCGGAAATGCGATTTCGGGATCGCGTCCGACGACAATCGTGTCGGTATGATGCCGAGCATGGCTCCATCGCCAGAGATATGGATTCTTGAGAGAAAGGAAGCCGAGAGCCCAAAGCAGAGTCTCGTTGATCCAGCGCGTCTTGAAGGGCGTGCCGTGGAGGCATTCGTGAAAGCGAGACTCGGCCGCCGAAGCGTACAGCACCCCGTAAACGAGCAATGCGGGCAGCGCGAGCCACGTGCCCCAGCTTGCCAGCGCGGCTATGCCGGAGGCTATCAGGAGACCGAGCCACAAACCGAAATCCCGAAGCGCCGCGCCGTCGCTTCTCTTCATAAGCTCCTTCATGCGCTTTCTCGGCACGGGGCAAGCGTACCATTCCGAATGTTCGAACATCTTCGCGTCGGCATTGCCTGCTAGCCTGTAGCTTCTAAAGGCAGGTGACTCTTTCATTCTTTCGCCCGTTTGCTAAAATTTGCATCCAATTATGGATAAGTCGGCAAATAATGCAACAAAAAATTAAATCTTTATTGCAAATCCATCCAATATTTTTCCGCCGCGGCAAGTTTCCGTGCGATGAATACGCGGAATGCAAACTGAGAACGCGTCGCAGGCGATCGAAGGTCCCCGCCGCCCCCATTGCGAATTCCGGGATGGCCGAGCAGCTTAGATATTTTCGGAAATAAGAATTTCGAACGGCAGCACGGGACCAAATCGCTCGGCATGCTCCTCTCCGTGTTCCGAGGCGGCGAGCAGTCGGACGGCCGCTGCCGCGACGCGCTCAACCGGAGTTGCGAGCACCATGATCGTCGAACCATCTATCAGCCCCCTTCGCGTTTCGCTGTTGAGCTCATGGCAAACGAGCGCGACTTTTCCGATCAGCTCCTTGTCCGCAAGTGCCCGAATTGCGCCTTCGCAGCCGCCGCCGATAACGTGCAGCCCCGCCAGGCCGGGCGAACGGGCGACTAATTCCATAGTCCCCTTGTAGGCGCCGTCGTCGCTGTCCAGATAGGAAGTCGCCTCCAGAACATTGAAGTTTCGCTGCTTCTCTCGAAAGAATGCCCGCAGCCCTGTATCCCGGTCCTCGTGCCCGACGTACCTTTGGCTTCCGATCAATGTGCCGATTGTTCCGCCGGGGCTGCAGTGCTTGTCAAAGGCCCACGCGGCTGTACGGCCCGCCTTTCGGCCGTCGATTCCGATGTATCCGGCCTTATCCGGCGACGACAAGTCGCTGAGCAGCGCCCAGACCGGTACGCCGCGTTGCTTCAGCCTCCAAATCTCATCGGAAACCAGCGGATGGTCGACCGCCACGATGGCAAGAGAATCGACGCGTCGCGAGAGGTCCTTCATCTTTTCAACGATAGGTTCGGGCGCAAGCTCTTCGACGAAAAGAATTTCCGCCCGGCAGCTGACATCCCGCTGTGATTCCGCTGCGGCGCGAATCGCTTCGGAAAGCCGGATGTAGAACGGCTTGAGAGCCTTTTGAAGAATAAAGCCCAGCCGCCTTTCAGGTAGCGATTCGGCCATTCTATTCGTCGGACTCGGAGCTGCGCCGAAATTCAGCCGCCTCGAAGCATTGAGCACGGCCTCCTCAGTGGTCTTCTTGACAGGCCTCCGCTTGTTGATGACTCGGTCCACAGTGGCGGTACTGACGCCCGCAGCGCGCGCAATGTCGGCTAGCGTAGGACGTTTTGGCATGATCGCTTGCTCCCTTGTCGGTCATCCGCTTAAAAATACCCGATCCTCGCGGCTGCGCAAATTAGGAAGGCCGAAAGACGCCTTTCCCGCCATTGATCGTCGGCGACTAATTTCGCAAGTTTGGATGCGAATTCTATTGCTAGGGGGCGGGAATCGCAAATCGCTCCCGTCGCCGGATGTGAAATTCGGCCAGGTCAGCACGTCGAAAGAACGCCCCGGAACGGATGATCTAAAACAATCCGATTAATTCCGGAACTTGCTTTATTAAAGTCGGCGATTTTTTCTTGCATTCTTCGGCATTTTTTGAATATTCGTAGCAGAATCGACGCAATTGCCGAGATGGCCGCCAGCATCCAAAAGGTAGCCCGCTTCATGCCTATTGTGAAATTTGGCGACGGCTGCTATCCGGCGTGCGGCAATAATGTTTCAATTTGCGAGGAAAAAATATGACAAAACCTTCATGATTTTCTGCGTTTACTTACCCCGGAGCATGAAACTCGCGTGTGACTGACGGTTTCCGCGACGATGCAGCAATTCTAATTATTCGCCTTAGAGATTTTATGTCGTTGATATAAAAGCTTTTTTTTCGCCAAGAGAATTTTGTTTAACTTTTCCCGGACGGTGCGAATCAGGTCGACCATTCCGAATCGGCGCCCTGAATGACGAGTTGGCCGCCGGAAACCGGAAAATTCCTCTAAAACCTTCATGATTTTCTGCGTTTACTTACCCC
>MPMP01000001.1 GCA_002238565.1 Albidovulum sp. bin36 | reverse complement strand
TGGTAGAAGACGAGAGGGACGATGGCCGGCAGCCGCCGGCCGCTCCTCGCCCCGGCTTGCTCCAGCTCCGCCTTCCAGATGCTGACCATGTAGCCCAGAATCTGCACCGGCGTCGCAGGGTCCCGATAGCTCTTGTGCTCTAAAAGCGCATAGACCAGCGCCGATTTGCCGGTCCTGAGCCGCACCCGGAATAGCGCGTCGGACCGGGTGCTCCTGCCCTCGCCGTCCACGAAGCTTCCCTCCACCCGCTCCGGCGGCTCGCCCGGGTCCAAGAGAAGCCCCAGGGATTCCGGCAGGTTCTCGACGAGAAGAGTCCTCACTCGCTGCGGGTTCGAGACCATCGCATGAAAGAGCGTGTCGTGCTGTGGATGGGAAAGGGGCGCGGGTCGGACTCCTCGGCTTAGCGTTCAAGCATTCGCCGAAACTCCCGCCCCGGAACTCGGGCAGTCGGGCCAACCGGATGCACATCGATGACCTGATAGACTAGCCGACTTCGGAGTGCAAGTCCCGGAAACCGGGCGAGCGCGGATATCTCATGGCGGCAAGTTTCTTGCGGTCCTTTGGGTTGCTCGCCGCGAATTGGCTTGCGTCCCGCTGTCGGGGGACTTTCCGGCGCGCCGGGACGGCATGTCGGTCGAGTTCGTTGGTTTCGTGCGGCCCTGAATTCACCGCTACTTCAAAATCTGCAAACCAGTAGATTTATAGGTTGAACAGCATCGGTCTCCGGCGGACATTTCCGGTGCAGAAACAACGGAACGCTTTATGCTCAGGGGACGTATGCGCATGGATTCATGATTAGCAGCACAGCTTATGCCGAACCGAAAAATGATTCAAAATGATCAGGTCGCCACGTTAATTTTTGAGTGCCAAATCGCAATCCGCAGACCAATGTCCGCGCTTAAACGCCCGAATCACCGGAAATCGCAGCGCATGAAATTTCTTGGATTTTCTGCGGCCCTACAATTGCCACGTTTTCAGGCACTCCGAGATTCGGACGACTTTCGGCGGGAACCGAGCGCTTGAACTCGAAAAGGATGTACTGCATTCGAAGTTCGGTATCCAGCTTGTCGGCAGCTTCCACACCTAAAGCTGCATCGTCCATACTATAGAAAACTGGGCATGCCTCGTTGCCTCCGCGCCCGAAAAAATTTGGAAATGCTTGGCTGGATTTGCTAGGAGCGGACTACCAATAGGATTGCGATTTCTATCCATTACGCTAAACTCGATTTGGTGAACGGCAGCATGCTTAGCGATTTATTCTGACAATACGGGACTTGATGCGTGAAGCAGAAATTTATCTCCCAGATTTTCGCGGGGCTTTATCCTTAGCTTAATGTGGTCGAGCTTAGGCATCCAAGTATTATTCCAGTAGTTTTCATCGAGTCGATTAAATCTCTTCGATATCGGAATTGAAACTCAAACCCGGGGTCGGCAATCGTGTCCAAATCGCTAGACGACATTGATTTAAAGATTCTCTCGGAACTGCAGGAGAACGCTGGTCAGTCGCTGGAAGTCATTGCCAGAAAAGTCGGATCGTCGAAGACCGCGGTTTGGAAGCGGGTGCATAGGCTTATGCAAACAGGCGTAATCGAAAGACATACAGTTATACTAAACGCCGAAAAACTTGGATTCGAGGCCTGTTTCTTCGTTTTGGTCAGAACATCCGAACACGACAAGAAATGGCAGCAAGACTTCTTAAAAGCAATTCAGGGCCGTCCTGAAATTCTCGAAGCTCATCGCCTGGCCGGTGACATCGATTACATTCTAAAGGTTCGCGTTACCAATGCGCGCGCCTACGACAATTTTTATCAGGCACTGATTTCAGATGTAAAAATCTACAATGTGACGGCATTGCTTTCGATGGAAGAGATAAAGTCCACTAATAAGCTGGCACTTTAGAATCGCGAATTTCAGAGCGAGCCAAGGCCAATTCTAACTCTGCGACTAGTCGTACGCATTTTTTGGCAGTTGTCCGGACTGCGGCCCGCATCCGAAGCCAGCCGGAATTGCATTATTCTTATGCCAATGGTTTTTTGCGCCGACCGGTCATGAAGCGGGCTGCCGGCAGGACAACTCAGATAAATTCCGACGTGCGCGACGACAGCGGAGGAAGTTTGCAAGGCGATCCGGAATTGAAGAAAGAAGATACGACGAAGCAAGAGCATCGAATTTCGTGCCTAGGCGCCAACTCGGAAATCCATCGGTCGGCAACGCCGAAAACATGCGCTGACGCATTGACCTCTCCAAGAACCAAGATTCGCTTGCGGTCCCTCGGGGCTTCAGCAAAAAATAGCTTGGATTTATTTTACGGTCCGCGAATATCCGTGGCCAAGTACATTTGATGCAGTCAAGTTGCGGCGATGAATGAATTTGCTCCAAAAAAATTTGTCCGTATACGGCCCGTCTCAAGAGATTCCTGATCAATTTTCGATATCGAGCTCGAACACTTGGCTAAGATTCTGTTTGAGCGTAAGAATCAGGCATTCAGAAATCTACCGGTGTTGGCAATCCGGTTCGCTTTCGACCCGCATCAGGCGCAGGCGGAATGCGGGGATTCCGATTTGTGCCTAGAGGGAGGGTTGGGATCTGTTGACCAGTAAATTGTCAATGCGGCGCAAGCGACTCTTGATTCGCGGCAAGCGGCGGGGCATATTGGAGATGGATAGCATAATCGGGCGATTTGCCGAGGAAAATATCGCTATCCTCGACGATGACTTGCTTTATGACTTTGAGGCTCTTTTGAACCAGGCGGACCAGGATGCCTTCGCTTGGATTTCTGGGACGATGCCGGTTCCCAAGAAATTCGAAGCAATTGTTCGTGAAATCAGAGCTTGGCTCGAACGTGCGCGAACAACAAAATGAAATCGGCGTGAAGGCCGAGCACCAGGCGCCGAATCGATGATTGGGAACAACTTCCGAGAAAAAAAAGACGATTCGGAACAATAGGAAATTGTTTGGGATCAGAGGTCCGGTAGCCGGACGCTTTACAAAAATAAACTGGAAATCTCGTATCGATTTCGCGATTGAGAATTTTTTTCGCCGGGTTGGATAATGTTCGATTAATTTTCCACTAATATTTGACGATTTACCGCCAATGAAACTTGATTTTATCCAAGTTTCGTGTTTTAGGAAAAAGTAGACGCAATTATTTGTGGTTGTCTTGGAATTTCAAGCTTTGCAAAATCGGATCGGCAGTTAACCAAATTGGAGCGAAGAGGTTAAGAAATCAAGTTGGAGGGCGTGGATAAAAAGTCATTCAATGAGATGCGTCGATTCGACGACTACGAACAGAAATTAGGTGATGTCTTACGTGGTAAACGGGCGGAAACCGGGAAATCGCTAATTGAGATCGAAGAAGAACTCGGGTTGCGCCGATATATGATCGTAGCGATCGAAAATTGCGATCCGCCGGCCTTTGAGAATCCAAATTTTATACCCAGCCACGTGCGCACCTACGCGAAGTATCTAGGGCTCGACCCGGAATCTGTTTACGAGCAGTTTTGCGAAGAATGCTCATTCTCCCTGCCGTCGAGCAGTTTGGCGAGGCCGTCGCTTAGCGATTCGGAAGGTCTATTCGTCCTAGGTTCGAATAGTCTGTTTTGGGAGAATAAGTCACGGCCAGTGTTTTCGCTATCCGCTACGACGGTGCTGTCATCGATGGTAATGCTCTCGCTTGTTGGCGGAGCTCTATTTTTCGGTTTTTCCCTCCTAAAGGAATTTCAGCAGATAAGTTCCGCTTCGCCTGAATTTGAGCCTATGATCGAGTATGCCGAAGACAGCTTGACTCCTACATATTTCTTGGAACCGCAGAGCGGTTTCAATGAAAATTCGTTCGACGAGCGATTTGCGGGCGAGTTCACGACTTTGGAGCCGATAGGCGATTTAGAGCCCGGGGAGCTCGGCGTTCTCGCTAGGGCGGACGATTTATCGGATGACCGCAGCCAAGAAGATCCGGAAGAGCGGATTGTAGCTGTGGTTGAGGCCGCGCCTCAGATTGTTGAACCTCCCAAGCCGAGGAATGAAGTCAAAATCTTCGCTGCTCTTCCCGCCTGGGTTCGCGTCAGGGCTGCCGACGACACGATTTTGCTCGAAAAAATCCTTGAAACAGGAGAAACCTACCTAGTTCCTAAAGTTGAAGGCGAAATCACTCTGAGAGCAGGTAATTCCGGTTCGGTTTATTTTGATATCGACGGGCACCTATTCGGACCCGCAGGCCGCAAGACAAGCGTTGTCAAGAATTTGGTGCTTGATGCCGCGAGTCTTCGGAGCAAATACGAAATGGCCGACGAATCTTCGTTGCCAAAGAAAACTCAAGCACTTCTCGTCGCCGCGCGAATCAGCGAAGACGAAAATTGAACAGCCGAATTCGAACCCGCTATTTTGCGGTCGATTCGCATAGGGACTTGCAGCGACAACTTGCTGGCTATTTCTCACATGCGCCCGCTCGGATTGTTCAGTTTTGCTTTAATGGTGAATGGCGGTCGCGCCGGCGCCAAGCCAGCCAAAGACAATTTTGCGAGTGCGACCCGCTAGGCGGCAAAGTCCGACTTCCGTTATTTTCATGCTGAATTTCGGCGGCGAACCGCGCAAGCTAGGGCATCGGCAAAATGCATGCTTCCTGCCTTGCTTTCCCATTCCCTCGCCGCGTTCAGGCTAAGTTCGGGAAGGCATATCGAAAAGATTAACTGATTCCGCAACATTCCGAACCGGTCTTCCGAATGGCTGATTTGAAGTGCCGAATCGAGCACGATAGAAATTTAACTGGAATTATTCTGCTGGCAATTGTAGCTGCTATAGAGCGAGATCCTAAATCAACCTGATATAAGAACTGCCATGCTTCGCAATCCCATAAGGCGCTGGAAGAATATTCCATGGCGCAAATCGCGCGCAATTAGCGTAGGCGCAGTTCAAGTCGGTGGCGGCGCTCCCGTTTCAGTGCAGACTATGACGAATACGCCAACTACGGAAGTCGAGTCGACATCCGCTCAAATCGCCGCCTGCGCAGACGCTGGCGCCGATATCGTTCGAGTATCGGTCCCTGACGAAAAATCGTCGAAGGCATTGAGGGAAATCGTCGATTTGAGTCCTGTCCCAATTGTTGCCGACATTCATTTCCATTACCGGCGCGCTATAGAGTCAGCCGATGCCGGCGCGGCTTGCATTCGAATCAATCCAGGAAATATCGGTTCTCAGGAGCGGATTAGATCGGTAGTTTCGGCAGCGCGTGCGAATGGCTGCTCTATTCGCATAGGCGTTAATGCAGGCAGCCTGGAAAAACACCTTCTGGAAAAGTTTCGTGAGCCATGTCCGGAGGCAATGGTCGAATCCGGCCTTGAGCACATCAGGATTCTGGAGGACCTGAATTTTTTCGAGTACAAAATTAGCTGCAAGGCATCCGATGTCATGCTTGCTGTTGCAGCTTACAGAAGCTTGGCCGAGAAAACCGACGCTCCGATTCATTTGGGCATTACCGAAGCAGGGGGGGCGTACGCGGGAACAGTAAAATCTGCCGTCGGACTGGGCGGCCTTTTGCAAGCCGGCATAGGCGACACGATTCGCGTGAGCTTGTCGGCGGATCCGGTCGAAGAAGTTCACGCCGCCAACGAGATCTTAAAATCGCTTGGGTTGTTGAAGCGCGGCGTCAATATCATAGCGTGTCCAAGCTGCGCTCGCCAGGGCTTCGACGTCATTGGAACCGTAGCCTTGCTTGAAGACAGGCTCCGCCACATCAGAACGCCGCTGGACCTTTCAATAATCGGCTGTGTCGTAAACGGGCCGGGCGAAGCCTTGTTGACCGATGTAGGATTTACCGGAGGGGGAAAGGACCACGGGATGCTTTATCTTTCGGGAGAGGCCGTGTCCAAGCTGTCCAACGAAGACCTAGTGGAGCGCGTCGTATTCGAAGTCGAAAGGCGAGTTCGCGAAATCGAGATGGCGAAATCGAATCCAGGCTGCTAGCCCGTAATTCCGCCAGCGCGATGGCTTGAGAAAACCCCGAAGACCGACTCGATGCCATAAGCTTATAGCAGTCAACTTGGATGTAAAAATTACGCTTATCGACAGCGGCCGCCGTTCAAAGTTTAAGGCGGCGGCTTTTTCTATGGCTGGCAAGGCGATGCAAGGGTTTGTCCCCGGAAATTGTTCAAATTGGCATCGAACCAATTCGTCCCTGTTAGAACTTTGTGAATAGCCTTGTATATTGCGGGGAATATTCGCATATTGTCGTGTATGCGCTTAGATCGGAAATTTAGGTGCCGATGCCGCCAGCCGATCCTAGCGAATCAGCAAGTTCCTCGCCAGCGCAATCACGATACTGGAAAGCTCAGGGATGGTACCGGAAGCGACTCTAAATAGAATTCGTTCGCGCTTGGAAGTTCTCGAGAAGAATCTTAGCCAATGCCGGGACTCTTCGGAACTAGTGGAGCTTTCGCGCGAATATTCCGGCCTCAAGCCGATCGTTGAGAAAATCGACGAATATTTCGGATTGGTGTCGGAGGCGGCGCAGCTCGAAGAAATCCTAGGGGATTCGGACTTGAAGGAGCTCGCCGCCGAGGAATTAAGGGAGCTCAAGCCGAGAATCACCGAGGCGGAGCAGGACATTAGAGTTGCGTTGCTGCCGAAGGATGCCAATGATTCTCGGCCGGCGATTCTCGAGGTTCGGGCTGGCACCGGCGGAGAGGAAGCGGCGCTGTTTTCGGGCGACCTCGTGCGAATGTACGAACGATTCGCCCAGCTGGAAGGCTGGAAGTTTGAAATTCTTAGCTCCAATGCAACCATGCTTGGCGGATTTCGGGAGGCGACGGCCGAAGTCAAGGGCAGCGGCGCCTACGCCAAGCTCAAGTTCGAATCGGGCGTTCACCGGGTTCAAAGGGTGCCTGCAACCGAAACAAGCGGAAGAATCCACACGTCGGCGGCCACGGTAGCGGTGCTTCCCGAGGCGCAAGAGGTCGACATTGAAATTGCTCCGTCCGATCTGCGCATTGAGACGATGCGCGCAAGCGGCGCCGGCGGGCAGCATGTCAACAAGACGGACTCGGCGGTCCGGATTACGCATTTGCCGACCGGGATCTCGGTCATGTCGTCTGAAAAATCGCAGCATCACAACAGAGCGGTGGCAATGAAAGTCATTCGTACGAGACTGTTCGAGGAGAAGAGGCGAAAAGCCGATGCCGAGCGCGCTGCCGACCGAAAGTCGCAGGTCGGGTCCGGCGACAGATCCGAAAGAGTACGAACCTACAATTTTCCGCAGGGACGGATTACCGACCATCGAATAAATCTAACTCTTTACAAGCTTGAGCACGTTCTAGCCGGCAATCTGTACGAGTTGATCGACGCGCTTGTTGCCAACGACCGGGCAAGGCGGCTTCTGGAGATCGATAATTGACGGAATCCGTGTCGTCCGCGCTGGAGCGGGCGGTGAGCGAATTGAATGCCGCGGGCGTGCCCGATGCCGTTGTGGACGCTCGATATCTCATGGCGCACGCGCTGGGACAATCATCCGCGCTGCTTTCCGCCCGTCATGAGGGCATGCGATTGAGCGAGGCTGCTCGAGTTAGGTTTGAGAGCGCGCTCGAGTCGCGTCTGCAAAGAAAGCCGGTGTCGCAGATCGTTGGCTACAGGGCGTTCTGGAACCAAAGCTTTCGCATTGACGGCCACGTTCTTGATCCGCGGCCGGAAAGCGAAGTCCTTGTCGAACAGGCAATTAAGTCCTCGCCCAAACGGATTCTGGACATGGGTACCGGCAGCGGTTGCATACTGCTTGCAATCTTAAGCGAATGCCCGGAAGCAAATGGGGTCGGCATCGACTGCAGCGCCGCCGCATTGGCAACCGCATCCGGAAATGCGGAATATCTTGGCCTTTCGGATAGAGCCGGATTCCTTCAATCCGACTGGTTCAGCCGCGTTGAAGGCAAATACGATTTAATTGTATCGAACCCGCCATATGTTTCGGAATCCGAATACGCGGATCTTGATCCCGAAATTCGGCTTTGGGAACCCGAAATCGCCTTGAAAGCGGGCGAATCGGGTCTGGACGCATTCCGGAAGCTAGCCGCGGGCGCACGCGATTTTCTATTGCCGGAGGGCGAACTGATGGTTGAAATCGGACGGGGCCAGGCCAGAGGCGTTAGGACGGTTTTCGAAAACGAAGGCTACGCCGAGATTCGAGCTTCAAGAGACTTGGACAAGCGAATTCGCGTGATCGGATTCGAATGGCCGAGCAGCGCGGAAAATCGATGTTGACGTTAATTGTCAAATTGCGTAAGCTGCAACTCACCGTGATTCGGCGGTTTAGCGGCGCATGGATGTGTTGCGCAAACAGTGGGTGCAAAAGAGCATACCACATTATCGGGAATAATTCGGCGAAATCCTTAATGCCAGCACAAAATGGGCTTGGTATATGCGAACGTTGCAATGATCCCGGCGGAAAAAAATGCTAGAAAAAAATTATCAACGCATGAGAGCAATCAATAAAGCGCGTGTTCGTAGCAAAAGCAGTCGGCGTACTGTCGGGAATGTATTGAATCGCGTATTTGAGAGTTCAGGTCCCGAAGGAAAAATACGCGGCACGCCGCAGCAAATCATCGAAAAGTACCAAGCCCTGTCCCGTGATGCGTCGCTAAGCGGCGATAGGATTGCGGCGGAAAATTTTGCCCAGCACTCCGAGCATTACGCAAGGCTTCTAAGCGAAGCCCAGCTTGAGCTCGAAGCGCGCCGCGAATTCAAGGAATCTCAATCCGCGGCACCTAGGCGGCAGGACGCGCCTTCTCGGAATGGAGGGACTGCGCCCGAAAGAACCGCGCCGGCGGAGAATTCGATGACTGTGAGCGATTCGCGCGGTAGCGGGCTTGTCGACACGCCCGAGGGCGTCGATCCGACGAGCAAGCGAAGCAACTCCGTCGCCGGCAATTCGGCGGCGAATTCGAAGACGGAAACCAAGGCTTCAGTCGTGAAGTGAATCTTCTTGCTCTAACCGGAGTTCAGTGAAGATTTTTCGGGTAAGCGCGCAATAGTCTTGGATTGACAAATCTTCCGCTCGGCTCGCAGGATCAAGCCCGCTTTCCCGGATTGCGTTTTCTATGCCGGGTCCGAGCGTGGACAGGCTTCGCCGAAGCATTTTCCGTCTTTGCCCGAATGCCAGAGCGACGACTTTCATTAGTTGGTCGGTATCGTCCAATGGTTCACGGGTGCGAGGAACGAATCCTACGACGCTTGCGCTAACTTTGGGGCGAGGCGCAAACGCGGTCGGCGGCACGTGCATGACGAGCCGCGGAATCGTGCGGAATTGAGCCAGAACCGATAGTCGACCGTATGTCCGGTTGCCGGGGCAGGACAGAATACGCTCTGCAACTTCGCGCTGAAACATTAGCGTCATGCTTTGCCAGAAAGGCGGCCAAACATTCGGGCGAAGCCATTTGGCGAGCAATTGGGATGAAATATTGAACGGCAGATTCGCGGCGATAACTATCGGCGGCTCGAGTTCGCCATCGAGGTCGAATTCCATCGCGTCGCCGTGCCGAACGGAAAGTCGCCCGCCCGACGCGATCGCTATTTCTTCCAGCGCTGGGATGAATCGCGCGTCCTTTTCTATTGAGAGCACGCGTCGAGCTCCCGCCGATAGGAGACTTCTCGTCAAGCCGCCAGGCCCCGGGCCGATTTCCAGGACATCGCAGCCCGGCAGGTCGCCGCAATTCCGGGCAATTTTGTCCGTGATATTCAGGTCGTAAATGAATGACTGTCCAAGCGAGCTTCGGGCAAGGAGGCCGTGCGCGGCGACAACCTCCCGCAGCGGCGGCAAGCTTTCCAGTTTCAAAGGCGGGCCGCCCTTCTGGCCGCCGCCATATGCGCGGCGAGGCGAACCGCCCGAGTCATGCTATCGGCGTTCGCAACGCCGCGTCCGGCCAAGTCAAACGCCGTTCCGTGGTCCGGCGATGTCCTGACGATAGGCAGTCCCAAGGTTACATTGACCCCCCGGTAGAAGTCGAGGGACTTCAACGGAATGAGCGCTTGATCGTGATACATGCAAATGGCGACGTCGAATTTAAGGCGCGCTTGCTCATGGAACATCGCGTCGGCGGAAAGGGGACCGTCGATCTGGAAGCCCTGGTCTCGAAGCCGTTCCAAAGCCGGGCGAATAATTCTCGCTTCTTCATCTCCTAGAATGCCGCCTTCTCCGGCGTGCGGATTCAGCCCCGCAACCGATATCCTAGGATCCGCGATTCCGAAGTCGGCGCGAAGCGATTCATGGGCTGTTTCGACGGTAGAGCAGATCAGACTGCGGGACAATCGGCTCGGGACCTCGGCAATTGAGCAGTGGCGCGTTGCGGGAATGACGCGCAGCCGAGGCGATTCCAGCATCATTGCGACAAACTCGGCGCGGCAGATTTGGGCCAGAAACTCGGTTTGGCCCCCGAATCCGAAGCCGGCTCCGGCGCGAAGCAGAAGCTTGCTGACGGGACCCGTGCAAATGGACGATGCGGTTCCGGAAAGGGCGAATTCGGCTGCGCGCGCTATCGAGCCGATGATCGCCGAGGCGTTCCTGGGCTCGGCCTGTCCAGCCTGCGGCGCGACCGTGAATTCGTGGTCGATCACCGGAATGCCCCGAGGCATCGCGGCCGAAGCATCGGCGGGAGAACTTATTTCGCAGACAGTCGCGCCGCGGCCGAAAAGGCTGGAGTAGCGGATGTCGAAAAGAACGAAAAACGGCATCGAGCCGCGCAGTCGCTTCCACGCCTCGAATACTAGCTCCGGGCCAATTCCCGCAGGGTCGCCGCAGGTCAGCGCTACCGGGCGATTCAACGCTCTATTATGGCGTTCGAGCGAAGCCTTTCGAGGTGGACCCGGGCGTAGGCTTCCAGCTTCCTGTCTCTGAGCCTGGTAAACACGGCATCCCGCTCCTGCGTGCTTTCCTGCGGGCCGAAAACTCTTCGGCAAAGCATCAGCAATTCGATCGCTCCATTCGTTTTTCCCGGCAGTATGGCGAATTCGGCATTGTCGAGAACGGAAATCTCCGCGGCGTAGCGTTCGTCCAATTCTACAAATTTGGATGTTTGCCTTTTAAAGGCTCCCTTGGGCCAGTTTTGCGTTGCCAAAAGCATTTGAGTGCAGTTTGGGGAGCGTTCCATTATCTGGTTCGCTATAGCGACTGCATCGGAGCGCTTCCGCGATTTCGTTCTAATTTGAAGCGTAGCGTAGTCAATGGCTTCGGCGTCGCGGAACGGGTTTTCCGTTCGCGTGCTGCGCTTGAATATAATGTAGATTTGATTTTGGGATACTACGGGCGGTATAGCCGCGCCCGAAGGGGCCGCCCGTACTGCCGCTTGAAGCCTTGGCGGCAAAGCTGAAATCGGCAGCCAGCCAAGATCTCCGCCCCGAACCCTGGAAGGAGCCTGGGAGACCGCCGTTGCCGCTTCGCGGAATTGACTTAGCGTGCGAGCGGATTCGTAAACCTGCCTTGCAAGCGTTCTTTGCGCCGACGCCAAATCGGGATCTAGTACAATCACGATTTCCGACAGCAATACGAATTCAGTCGTGACGCCCGGATCGAATTGAAGCGCCGAATCAATCTCGTTTTGAGTGATATTTGTAACTTTGCCTGAATATAGCGCGGAGACGACTTGACGCCAGAGAAGCCCCGCCTGGATGAAGGCGCGAAATGTTTCCGGGTCGACTCCTTCGGACGTTAATTCGGCTAGAAAGCTTTCCGGCGACATGTTCGCCCTGGATGCATATTCCTCGATGCCGGCGCTGATTTCCTGCTCTGACAGAAAAATGCCTAAACGCCTGGCCTCCGACAGGTAAAGGCGATCGTCGATCAAGTCTCTTTCGGCCTGCTCTCTCAAATCCCCTCGGATCGACAGCGCCTTTAGCATCACCGCTCTTTGCGAAATCTCGTAGTTGCTAATCGGAATTCCGTTCACCGATATCGCGGTCGCGAATCGGTCGCTCTGCGAATGCGCAAGAAGCGGAAGGGCCCAAATGACGATTGCGAGCAGAAATCGAATTTTTGACATTGGATTGTTGCCTGACATTATCCGCAAGAAGCTGCTGCGGAATTACTACCGCCAAGCCCCAGCGAGAAATTAAATTTTATTGAGGTTATGGGTTGCTTGTCAATTGACGATTGGAACCGGCGCGACAAGGCTACTTCGAAATCTGCGCAGTCCCTTTGGTATTTGAATCCGATTTCTTCGCTTATTGAAGATCTTTCGGCCCCGTCGTACTGCCATTTCGCGAGTGCGTTCCAGCGTTCGGAAAGCGCGTACTGCGCATTGACGGAATAGAATTCCGCGTATGCAGAATCGTCTATCGGAAAATTGTATTCGAGCCATGTATACGACCCATCGACCTTCAGGTCGCCGTAGCTAGTTTCCGCGCCGTATTCGGCTCGAGACAATTTCAGCGCGTCGTCGGCCAGGAAACGGCTTCGGAACCTAAATGATTGGGCGGCCTTGTAGTCGAAGGAGGCGACGTAGTCGGAATCGCGACTCCGCAATCCCAGGGCGGACGAAGAAGCATTTGGGGGATCTTGGCGCAAAATGCGTCCGGCGTACAGCTCGAGATGCCCTAAGCCGGGCGAATGGCGACCGTAAGCCAGTCCAAGATTTAGCCTGGCCCCCGTCTCCCACTGATCGTATCCCGCGAATCGATTGACTGCGAACAGATTCGTTTCGTCAAGCTCCATCAGATTGCTGTCTTCGTTGTCTATCGGCGAAATGGAATCGGGAGTCCAGACCAGCTGGGCCACCGGTTCAAAAGTTTCGAAGCCGGACGATCGCCTTTTTATCCATGGCCAGCGAGCTTTGAAGCTCGCCGAGGGATATGCGCGAATTTCCGAGCCGTCCGATTCGCCGCCGAAACTGTAGGCAATCGCTGTACCGCCGAATTCCGTCGAAAATTCTAATCCTCCGGACGCGTTCCAGGAACGCGTCCACCCGAATTGAGCTGCCGCCGCGAGCCTGTCCGTTCCCTGTCTTCTTTGGAGCGCCGTGGCGGATAGTTCGAAATCGGCAACGCCGCCCGATAGCGAGTTCTCCAGCCGGGAATTCCAGTAGGCGCGCCCGACCAGGTAAGGGACGGTTCTATTCGCATCCGGATCGAAGAGCGACCGAAAATGCAGCAAGTCCGCAGTTGCGCGGCTTTTGGAATCTCCGACCTCGAGCGCGAATCTATTTTCGATTCTTGCCTTTTGCGAGTACCCGAAATCGCGCAGAAAGGTATTGTCGGATACGGTCTCGTTAACGTGGCTGAAAACAACGCCTTCGTCTAGCTGCCACCGTCCTCGCGCGGACACCCACGCCCTATAGTCTTGGTCGCTAGTTTGCCCGCTTCCGAGCGATCCTATGAATCCCAGATTTCCAGCCGACGTAGCGTAGCGATTCTCAAATTGCAGGCCAGATCCGCCCTTTGTCGAATAAAATGGCGCAAGAGTTAGATCGGCGTGGTCGCCAAGCGTCTTATAGTAGGGCAAAACGATACCGGTTCCGACAATCGAGGATTCAAACAATTCCGGCGGCAGAAGTCCGTCGGCGCGGTTAACGCCCGGACCGGGAACGCTTAGATACGGCAAATATGCGACAGGTATGCCGACAACGCGCAATATCGCGTTTCTAAAAACAATTCGCTCGGTTGAATCGCCGGATTCAACTGCCCCGGCTTCAATGCTCCACGCCGGCGTTTCGCCCGGTTTGCAAATGGCGCAGGCTGATCCAAATGCGTTGCGAAGCACAATTTTTTCCTTGTCTTTGATTAATTCCTTGGTTGTAAATTGAAATTGTCGACCTAGTAGAATCCGCGCATCTCTCAAAACGCCTTCCTGCAGGTTCGGCGACAATTCCGCGAATTCGGCGAGAATTACGGACTCATTGCCCGCGACCAGTTCCAGCGGACCGATAACGGCTAATTCGTCCTTTAATTTGTCGAATACTATTGATTCGGCTTGCAGGTATCTACCTGGCCCTTTCATAACGACGTTCCCGGAAGCCGAGACCACGGAAAACCCCTTTGAAAATTCAATGCTGTCAGCCGATAGCGCGAGATCGGACTGCGCCGAAGCCTCGGCAGACAGAAAAAGCAACGCGAAAGCCGCCGCTAATAAACGCGCGCCCATTCAGCCGTCCTCTGCATAAAGCAAAAACGTCAAGATGAGAGCCAGCGCAACGATCGGGGGGGCCCATGACGCGAGCAGCGGCGAAATTTTCTCGGTAATCGCCAGGTTTCTGGCGATCGAACCGAATTGGTGGACGCTATAGATGCAGACCGAAACCAGAATAGAGCGATTGGCAAGAGAAGACAGTCGCGGCGGTTTCGTTGTGAATGCGGCGCCGACAAGCGCGAATGCGGCAAACAGCAGCGGCTTTGCGAATTCAGCGCTGTAGCTCATTTGCAGTTTTACGGTATTGAACCCTGCGCGCATGCGCTCGTCGATTAATTCTTTAGCGACCCAGAATGACGCAAATCGAATCGTAAATAAGCTGTCTTTAACATTTTCCCGAGTGATTTCGGTTGGCAGTTCGTAGAACTCGTAGGTCTGAGCGGCAATTCCGGGACTTGCGCTTTCCGAGTCTAGCCGCCAGATTTTTGCCTGGGAAAGTAGCCAGCGAGAATCATCCAGTTTTGCGGATTCGGAAAAAATCCAGGTCGTCAAGCTACCGTCTCCATTAAATAGAAATATGTCCGCATCACTGAATTCGAACGTGGATTCGTCAATAAGGGTAGCGCGGATCACCGATCTTGACTTCTTGCCCGGATTTCCGAAAACCACCTCGTCGCTGCGAATCCAGTCGCTGACCATCGGGGTGGCACCAAACCGGCCTTCGGAAATACGAAACTGTTCCGTAAGATTCGCAACCAGTGGATTTAGCAGCGTAACAGATACGATGCCGGACAAAAATGCGCATCCGGCCGGAACCGCCATAGCCATTGGAACCGAAACTCCAGTCGTTCGAACGACGACCATTTCGGACGACCGGAACAAAGAAAGAGACATTAAAAACGAGCTAAATCCTACAGCGACCGGAAGAAGCGTGTACAAGTCGATAGCTATTCGCAGCGCGGCGAGTTCGGCGGCTTCGAATAATCCGATTCCGGCCGGCAAAAATCGATTCAGCATCGTTGCCAAGGCTAGACAGAAATATATTCCCCATAATCCCAGAACTACGATCATGAGGAAAAAGAAAAATCGGCTGGCGATATAACGTGTCAGAATCATTTTCCGACAACCGCAATTTGCCAGACTTTTCCGAGCAGCCGCTTTTTCCACGCGGCGAATAGCAGCAAAGCCGACATTCCCAAAGACATGACGGCCGGAATGTAGACAATGGCGACTTCTTCGGCATTTCTATGGGCCAAGGATATCGCATAGGTGTAGGTAATGTAGATCAGCGCAAAATACGCTATTGATAAAATCCAGCTTACAGCGTTGTTCAGGCTTAGGCGGCGATGCGAATAAATTGTTGCCATTCCGAGCAAGGGCAGAAAGATCGAGAGCAGGGACACCGCGACTCGAGAATGGATTTCCGCCTGTACGGATGCGCGCCGAATGCCAGCATTGCGAAGGTACTCGGCGTTGGCTCCGAGGAGGTCCAACGTCGTTAAATTCCGAACCGACGGCGCGTTGATTTTGGAGCTATCGGCAATCATGCCGATTCCTAGTCTTATTGCGTCGAACTTCGTGTTGGAAAGTGTCTTGGCATCTTTGTCCAAATTTAGGATTCGCCCGTTTTCCATAAGAATGTGAGGCTTGAAATCGTCCTTAACGATTCGGGCGCTTTCGGAGAAATATGCGCTTACCTTATCGTATGACACTCTATCATGGACAAATACTTTTTCTGCCAAGCCGTCTTCGGAAATAGATCCGATGAATGCGGCCGCTCCGCTTTTCGGAAAGAAAAACTGGCCTTCCGCGAACCTAATGAACGAAATATTCTCTGCGGCGACACGATCCAAATCAACGATGTTGCTTCGGCAAACGGGCAGCAAATAGTGGGAAATGGCAGCTACGGAAGCGGCGATGCAGAATCCGAATACAATGAATGGAAGAGTTAATCTGTATTGACTCGCCCCGGCGAACTCAAAATTAGCGAACTCCCAGCGGCGGAGCATTCTAGAAGCTAAAATCGCCGCCGAGAGAAACGCGGCGAAAGGAATCATAGGAAGCAGCGCCTCGGGAATCATTTGAATTGCATAATTGGCAATCAATCCCCAATCCTGAATGCCGCCGATTAGCTTTTCGAGCTGCAGTACTATGGTGTTTGTCCATGACAAGGCGAAAAGGATCAGCGCCGAAGCCATGAATAGCCCCAGCAGATCAACGTAAACGTAAAAATCGAATCTCCGCAATAGATCGCCTTTCCATTGCCGGCCGCGCGCCGCCGCTCACGGCAAAGCCAATAGCACCTTTCATCGGACACAAAATGTCATTATCAACCTCGCGAACGGATTTCGACGGATTATAGCGGAAAAAAGGAAATCATCGGCGATGACTGCAGTAACGAAAGTAGAATTTCAGGCTTGGAATCTAGCCGAGGCATCCGGCTTCGAGGGCAAGATCGGCGTGATTGTGCCGCCGAGCGGGATCAAGGGACAAGCCTTGTCGGAGCTCGATGGCAAGGTAGGAAATTCGCTGTCGCGACTATGCGGCAGCCGTGAGTTCAAGCAGCTGGAAAAATGCCGTTCGATAGCTCTGGCGTATCCGTCCGGCGCCGCCGCGGAATCAATTGTCGCCGTGAAACTTCCGGACGGCGCCAATAGCTATGATTCAATGAAAGCCGGAGCTGCGCTCGGTTCCGCCCTCGGGCCGGGCGGCATGGTCGTATTGCTGGGCGGGCATGCCAAAGCCGAATACATTCTCCACGGGCTGACATTGCGGGCCTATGAGTTCGACGACCATAAGACGAGCAGAAAAAGCTTGCGGCGCCCAAAGGGAAGCATTGTCGCGATGGTCGCCGATTCGGACGCGATCGAGCGCAAATTTCTACCGCTGCGCGCCGCCGCGGTTGGCGTTTTCCTGGCCCGGGATTTGGTCAGCGAACCTTCGAACGTTTTGACGACGCTCGAATTTGCGTCCCGCCTCGAGCAGCTGCGCGAGGTCGGCGTGGATGTCGAAGTTCTCGATGAGGATGAACTCGGCCGAATCGGAATGAGAGCCTTGCTCGGGGTCGGGCAGGGGTCGGATAGTCCGTCGCGGGTCGTAGTTATGCGTTGGCAGGGCGCGGACCGCCAGCCACTGGCGCTGGTTGGCAAAGGAGTGGTTTTCGATACGGGCGGAATTTCCATTAAGCCGGCCGCCGGCATGGAGCAGATGACATTCGACATGGGCGGAGCCGGAACGGTTGCCGGGATAATGAAGGCGATTGCGCTTCGGGAATCGAAGTCAAACGTCGTTGGGATCGTCGGGCTGGTGGAAAACATGCCGGACGGAAAGGCGCAGAGACCGGGCGACGTCGTAAAGTCGCTCAAGGGCGACACCATCGAAGTCATCAACACCGATGCGGAAGGGCGCCTCGTTCTCGCGGATCTCCTGTGGCACGTGCAGCAGCAGTACGAGCCGACTTGCATCGTCGATTTCGCGACGCTTACGGGCGCAATCATCGTAGCGCTTGGACATGAGCACGCGGGTGTTTTTTCGAATGACGACAAATTTTGCAAGGAATTGCTGGATGCCGCTTCAAAATCCGGAGAAGGCGCCTGGAGAATGCCGTTGGGAGCGGCTTACGGCATGCAGTTGAAATCGCGAATCGCCGACATGAAAAATGTGGGGGGGCGCGCGGCCGGGTCGGTTACGGCAGCCATGTTTCTCAAGCGATTCGTCAAGTCGGGAGTACCGTGGGCGCACATCGATATCGCGGGCGTCGTATCTACGAAATCGTCTACCGACCTCGCGCCTGCCGGCGCCACGGGCTGGGGCGTTCGAACCATTGACAGATTGATCCGGAACAAATTCGAAACCTGATGCCGGATGTTAAATTCTATCAAACCAATCGCGGGCATGAATTCGCCGTTCGCCTGATCCTTGCCAAGTCCCGTGAAATGGGGTGGCGGATTCTCGTAAGGGGAACGAAACAGGATAGGATTGAACGGCTTGACGATTTCCTTTGGAAAGTGCCCGAAGATGACTTTCTGCCTCACGGCGTTGCCGGCGGCGATCATGATGAGCTGCAGCCGATTCTCTTGACGGCAGGGAGCGCAAAGCCGGATTCCAGGGAAACGCTTGTCCTTTTGGACGGCGCGGCAACTTCATCGGCGGAGCTTGAAACGAAAATAAGAGTTTCGGTCGTGTTTGAATCTCGCGATAGCGAGGTCGTTCGCATTGCAAGATCACAATGGAAGTCGTTCAGAGACCAAGGATGTTCGCTTGAATACTGGAGCGAGGAGGGCGGCGGCTGGACGAAAAAGGCTTCGACCTGATCGCCTGCGGCAATCGCAGGCTTTCGACAGCCGCGATGGGTTAAATTTCCAGAGTCATGACATCGGCTCGAATTTCGATTTTATTGAATCGCGAAAGAAAGGATTGGCCCAAAAGCGAAATATCCAAGTCCCCGTCGCTTACCCAGGCGCGCACCGAAGTAAATTCAAGATCGCCCGCCGCAACGGTTGTCAATTTGACGGGCGCAGTTCGCACCTCGCCGTTGGCGGTTCGCGCGTATCCGCGATAGACAAGGCTATTTGGATTTAATCCGACCGAACGCGCATCGCTTTGCGAGAGTACGACACTGGTGGCGCCGGTATCTAGAAGGAAGGTCACCGGGAAGCCGTTTACCTCAAGCGTTAGATAATAATGACCGTCGTTGCTTTTCGGAATTAGAATTTGCGAATTTTCGAACGACGCGCGCTTTGGAGCTACATCGCGACGTACATCGTCCCAGAGCCCGTAAACGGCTATGACTCCGATAAAGATAAACGCCCAGACACTTAATTGCTGAACTAAGCGCGTGAGATTTGTTCGCATGCTCGTGAAGATCCACCCTGAAACCGCGGCAAGAAGCAACGCCAAGTAAATCAGTCTTGCAATAGAATCGCCGTCCAAGGAGTCTCGCTTTCCAAATTTGGCGTTGCGCTCGCCTAAAAGCGCAATTTGAACCGAATTACGTCGGACTTCGTTCGGTTTATCCGTTCCCATGGCCAGGGTCGATCATCTTTCGCCGCAGCCGTGGCCTTGTCCAAATCATTCGATTGTAGTCGAACCGATGCGTCCATGCGAGATATTCGCGGGACTTTTTTGCCGCATTGCCAGACGCCCCGAATAAATGTTTCGAAAAGTCCGCCTAACGCCTACATAGTTACTTGATTTCTAAATGTGCGACTAATGCGGCTTTGCGAAATATTGCGGCGGTTCGCGGAAAGGAAGAGGAATGGCAGAATTGCGCAAGGGAAAGTTCAAAGGCGACGATCCGTTTTCAATCGCAAGAGATTGGCTTGCGGAGGCAATCGAAAGCGAACAAAACGACCCGAACGCGGCGGCTTTGGCGACGGCGGCTCCAGGCGACGTTCCAAACGTCCGCATGGTACTAATTAAGTCGATTGAACGCGATTCCTTTGTTTTCTATTCGAATTACGGAAGCGTGAAAGCCAAGGAAATCGAGGCATCCGGATTCGCGGCCTTTGTCATTCATTGGAAGTCCCTGCGCAGGCAGATTCGCGTCAGAGGCCCAGTTGAAAAATACGACGGCGAGGAAGCGGATGGCTATTTCGAATCCAGGTCGTTGAAAAGTAAAATCGGCGCTTGGGCTTCGCGCCAGTCACAGCCGCTCAAGTCGAGGAGCGAATTGATCACCGAGGCTGCCAGAATAGGAGCGCGATTCGGCACCAACCCGCCGAGACCTGATTTTTGGGGAGGGTTTCGATTGCGGCCGCTGGAAATTGAATTCTGGGCGGATGGCAAGTTTCGCCTTCACGATCGATTCCGATGGACGCGGTCAAATTTTAATGAAGCTTGGAAAGTCACGCGGCTATATCCTTGAAATTCAGCCATATTCATCCTTTCTTCGAATTTCAATAATTGGAGGCCATGCGACCGCCCGGCAATGCGCCAACCGATGGCTTGGATGCGTTTGCCGCTAACGGGTACTCTCAAGGTTCAGAAATTCCCGCCATGAAAAAAATTGATTTATTCGAGAATTGTTGATGCCGCGAATAAATAAATTGGCAGACTTTCGCTCTTTCGCTTTCTACCATGGAAGCTCGGGCGATTCGTGGAAGTCTCGGAATCGAATTCGGCATTTATGGTATAGTCCGACCAACTAGCTAGCGAGACGATGATCGCAGCGCTCGCGGAACGATGCGCGTCCGTTCCGCGTACTTGCAACGAAATCCGCCGCTCGCCCAAAATTCCTTCAGCGGAAATTACGTCTCAAGAATTGATTTGCTTGAGTTTTTGCCGGGGAACGCTACGCAGCCATTGGATAGGATTAAATTAGTGCGCAAGGACGCTCGCGATGCGCGACCGGCGAAGGTCGATTCTTTGCGTCGGCAAATGGCCGCCCGAAAATGTATCGCGTCGCATAATTTTTAGCGGTTCCAAGAATTCCGCAAACGCCGATTGCCCGCAAATCGACAATTCGCGTCGATTTCGAAGTCAGTGCTTCGTAAAGATGCAATTTGCAGCCTGCCAGGTCTCGTTGCATCTGCAATTCTGGGCTGCCTTGCTTTTCAACAGAGATATGCAGTGTTAGTTGCGGTCCGCCGCGGATGAGCCAGGCATGAGTTGCATGATATATGAATGGAGGCAAAATTGACGGAACGTACGCTATCAATAATCAAACCCGATGCGACGAGGCGGAACCTAACGGGAAAAATTAATTCCAAAATTGAAGAGGCCGGACTGCGCATAATTGCTCAAAAACGCGTTCGCTTGTCGCCAGCACAGGCTGGGAAGTTCTACGCGGTTCACAAAGACCGCCCATTTTTTTCAGAACTTGTCGAATTCATGTCTTCCGGACCGGTAGTTGTGCAGGTCTTGGAGGGCGATGACGCGGTTTCGAAAAACCGCGCGGTTATGGGAGCGACCAATCCAGCGGAAGCGGACCCCGGCACTATACGAAAGGAATTTGCCGTTTCACTTACTGAAAACTCTGTTCACGGATCGGATGCTACGGAATCGGCCGCGGTGGAGATCGCGTTTTTCTTCGCGGACGTCGAAATTGTCGGATAGTGCGGTGCTGTCATGCGCTCTTTGATTCCGCTCGGTTGCTGCTAGCGCGGGAGCCGCTTTAGCCTCGCAATTCCGATTCGACCGGGGCGTAAGAGTTCGGTCCAGCGCAACTCCAAGGAAGAAAATGGCTTGAACCATTGATCGAAGCCTTGGCGGGAACTCACGAAACAGAATGTCGGCAAAAACTTCTTCCGTTTGGTATCGTACTTCACGCTATGATCGATACTCTTGACACTTGTCACGAAGTAACACGGGATAGACCATCCTATCCCAACAAGCTATCAAAGAAGTCAATTAAGGAACTAAAATATCGAATTTTTGGAATCTACTTGGAATTCTTAAAAAACGCTTCGAAATTTTTTCTCTGAAACTCTTTTCGGGCTTTGGCCACTTTTTCCCCTGACCGCCGGCGCCCGATCCATGGGCCACAGGATACTCCGGTCCCGGCAACCGGCAGTCTCACGCGAGTTTCATGCTCCGGGGTAAGTAAACGCAGAAAATCATGAAGGTTTTGGTAGCAAGAAAATTGGAAGCACAATAACAAGCAGCGACCCGCAGGAAAACATCCTTTGAGCCGCTGTTATTTCGCGGATGCATAATTTGCATCGAAATTAGCTTATAGCAATTGATTTTTGCAAAGTCAACTCGTTACTTTTGGCCAGAAATTGCAAAAAGTTTAAGTGAATGCCTAGTACTGTTGACCAATGGGCTTGATTCGATTTTTCGAACCCGAAACTTTAACCCCGACAAAGCCCGAATGGGCAAGAATCAAAGTAGGAGAATTGAGGCGAATTCGTAAATGCGATCAGGTTTGTCCTTTCCGAATTTGGGACGCGGTCGGAGGCATGCTTCTCGCTTGGCAGGTATGGCGGGAAAGGACGGCGGTCGACAACCACTTGTCTTTGGTAGCGGTGCTGTGGAGAGTCCGAACCGTCTCGCAGTGGAGCGACCTATCGCAGGAATTTGGAAACTGTGATAGCGTTTATGTATGCTTCAGGCGCCGAGCGAAGAAGGGCGTTTTCGAAAGGATTTTCAAGATATTGTCCGGAACGTTGCCCTTGAGAGGGCGGTAAGCGTTCGGGCACTTTCAGTCAGCCCTCCATGCGATTTCCGGGCAAGACTTAGTGAAGGCGATAAATTGCCTTCGGTACATTGGCATCGTCGTCTCGTACCGACATGATACGCGGCATTTCGAGCTTTTTCAGCCCCGTAGGAGGCGATTCGTTCGGAGTCTTCTGAATCTTGAATCTTGTCGCGAGACAGGAATTTCCGGGGGCGCTGATTTCTCTCGATGGATGCTTTTGATGTTCACAGCTCTGATCAAATCGGGCGATTCTGTTGCGCCAAGGACGCTTTTTTGTCGCAATATTGATTTTGCTCCCTCAATTTTCGATCAGGTTCCAGAGCCGGGGCTCGGTATGCGATCACTGTCGATTCGGTCGGCTAGCAGCAATCCGGCTAGAAATTTATTTCGCAAATTGAAGGGTTGGCTTAAGAGATTCGGGGGCTGCCGTATCGGTTGCAATTCATGGACTTGAAAAGAACGGGTCGCTGCGGCAGACGCGAATTCAAGGGAGTTGCTTTAACGGCGGTTGGCTAATCGAAATCCTTAGTTTTTGAAATCTGGAATCGGTTTTCGCCGAATAAATTAAAGCGCACCTTCGGCCACCACGTTCAGAAGCGACCGGCAGGCCTAAATACCGAATCTGTCTGCAATATAGGCAAACGCCATCCGGTGCTTGAATTTGTGGCGGATGCTCCTAAATCGGCAGAACAATTTCAGCCTTGAGCCCGCCGAGCCTGGGGCTGGATCCCAATTCCAGAGAGCCGCCGTGTTCTATGGCAATATTGTGGGCAATCGAAAGGCCTAGCCCAACTCCGCCCCATTCGTTTTGGCCGCGAGCCGTATCTAGCCTAGTAAATGGGCGTTTGGCTTCCTCGCGCAGATCAATAGGGATACCCGGGCCGTCGTCTTCTACGATATAGCGAATCTCTTTGGGTAGGAATTCCATTGTCAAAATCGCTGCATTCGCGAAACTGCGCGAATTCTCGATCAAATTCGTCAAGGCTCGTTGAATAGCCAGCGGCCGAAGGGAAACGATTAGATCCTTGGGAAAGTCGTTTGTTATTTTCAATTCGATTGACAATCCGTTTCCGTTCGCTGCTCGAACGACTCTCCTAGCGATCCCAATCGGGTCGGCGGCCTCGGTGTCCTCGCGTACGTTTCCTTTTACGAAGTCCAGGAATTCGTCGACCATTTGAGTCATGGCCTTGACGTCCTGAAGGAGCTCGTCCACTTGCTGCTCCTTTTTGAGCAGGTGCAAGGCGAGCGTAATGCGGGTGAGCGGCGTCTTTAGGTCATGACTGATGCTTAAGAGAAAAAGAGTGCGCTGCGCGACATTGTGTTCAATCCTGTCTCGCATTTCCAAAAAGGCTTCGCCCGCACTTCGAATTTCCGTCGCTCCAGATGGCGTAAAGTCAATTGACTCGCCTTTGCCGAAAGCTTGTGAAGCCTTTGCCAGTCTTCGGATGGGGCGTAGTTGATTCTGCAGGAAGATAAATGCAACAGCCGTCATTAAGATTGCAGTAAATCCCACGATAACAAGCAATTGATGAGGATTCGAGGCGGAAACGGCGCTGCGCCGAACTACAAAATAAACATTCCCGTGTCTTGTATCTATGTCCATTCGAACCATTCGGTGCCCATCGATTCTGCCAATTTCGACGTTGCCTATTTGCTGTATGGACGCTGTAAGCGTTTCTTCGATAACTCGACCGGTAATATCCAAGAATTGCCACTCGGTCGAAACGTCTCGAAGTTGGTCGGGATCGAGAACCACCGCGATATTTAACGCTTTGGCAATGCTATCAACCGCTTCGCTTGCTTCCTCGAGGTCGATCGCGCCGTCTATTCTGTTGACAAGCAAGTTTATTTCAGGAACTAGATTGCCGACCATCTGCCGGGTAACTTTGTCGAAATGGCGCTGAATAAAAACGATGCAGACCACGCAAAAAACGGTCATAACGGGCAAAAGCAGAATTAGCGCGGAGCGCAAGTAGATACCTTGCGGAACAATTCTTCGAATGGATTTCGCTAACATTTCGGCGCGACCTTTCCTCGGCGATTCGAAGTGTTTCACGAACCGCCATATTCGGGGCAAAGGATATTCTAAAGCGTTGCGCTACGGCAAATCTTTTGATCTGATCTGCCTGGACCCGGAATGCCTGCAAGACTTCCAACATGAAAACCGCGCGGTTTTGGTGCATAGCTTGACCATAAGTCGAAGGACCGCATGACCGAAAAAAGTCCTTTCAATACCGATTTTTCACCTCCGGTTGGAAAGTCCGAAACTATTGCGGAAGGCTTGATGCGAATCGTTGCACCCAATGCCTCGGCAATGACATTCACAGGCACTAACACATACGTTCTAGGCGTAAATTCCGTAGCAGTCATCGATCCCGGCCCGGACGACCCGGCCCACATCGAATCCATTCTGACTAGCCTTCCGAAAGAAGCCAGAATCACGGAGATTTTGGTTACGCATGCGCATCTCGATCACTCGGCGGCGGCGGCTAGGCTGTCGAAGTTAACCGGTGCGCCCGTAAGTGCATTTGGCGGCAGTGAGTCGGGAAGGAATTCGGCATTGTCGGAAATTGCTGAAATTTCCGAGTTGGGCGGCAGGGACAACGTGGATACCGATTTCATGCCCGATATTGAAATTCGATCCGGTTCGCTCGTAAACGGCGACGGCTGGACGGTCGAGGCGATATGGACGCCCGGGCATTTCGGCAGCCACCTTTGCTACGCTTGGCACGAAGGCGATTCTGTTTTTTCCGGCGATGTCTTGATGGGGTGGGCGACCACCTTGATTTCGCCGCCCTACGGTCATGTCGGGGATTTCATGAAGTCAATGGACTTGCTGGCTAAGAGGAAGGACTCTCGCTATTTTCCCGGCCATGGCGCGCCAATCGACGACCCGCAGGGCATGATCGCATACCAGGTTCTGCATAGGCGGGAGCGAGAAGCTCAAATTGTTGCCAGGCTTGAAAACGACGCTTTGACGCCGAGAGAAATCGCGGAATCCATATATATAGATGTCGATTCGAGATTGATCCCGGCAGCTACTCGAAATGTGTTTGCGCATCTTCTGCATCTTTGGGAACGCGGCCTCGTAAAATCCAACGGGCGACCGACCCCGGGAGAATCATTTTTCCTGATATAGGTCGCGCAACATTCAATATCTTTTTTTATCTGTAGTCCTCGACGCTTTACGAAAGAATAATTCGGTGCTAAGAACCATCGCTGTTCCGGCGTAGCTCAGCGGTAGAGCAGTTGACTGTTAATCAATTGGTCGCAGGTTCGAATCCTGCCGCCGGAGCCAGCCCTCCTGGCTATTGGTTTAGTTTTGCATCAGCTTCGACAAGGCCGTCGAAGTAGGCTGCGTCTCGTACGGGGCGCCCAGAATGCGAATTGGAAAGAGGTGCCGCCGGGGCTTTCTTCTATCGCAGGGTTTGCGCAGTTTGCGGAATCGCGTCGGAGCGCGCGAGCAATTTTAATAGTATTATAACCGTTCAAAGCAGATATTTTTCAAGATGCGCGTGTAAAACCGTCCGACTGAATGCCGCCAAATTCGCTCTCGCTTACGGGCGAATACCGAATCGCGAATTTCAACCGCGAGTCCCAACGATCTAAAACTAGAAATTTCGTAAACCGAACGATTTCGGCGTCTCCGCTGATCACAACTTGAACTCGAAGCAAGCAAGACGCGCCGCCGCGGAACCAGGCGGGGACAAGCGCGTCCTTTTGCGGCGCCGTCCACGGACGCGCCCTCGATCAGCTCGGGCGAGCGCACGGGGTCTAGCCGGCTTTCGCGGCCTCCGCCGGAAGGTAGTCGTACAGACAAGCAGAAGAACGGCGGCGTGCCGCGGATCTGAAATCAGTAGCCTGAAGAGCGAGTTGTGCCTCTCGCAGCGCCGCCAGTGCGAATCCCGGGTGCGGCCTAGTGTTTCGGAGTCGGCTCGGAAGCCCGGCGGCATTCGGAATCCGTTGCCGGGTCTTGTCGGGAGTCGCCGCCGAATTCGTTCTCTTCTAGCAATGCCCGAACCGGAAATTCGGCGCATGCGCAATTTTCCCGTCATGGGTGCGGAACGAATTTTGCCTGGATGGCGCGATGCCGTTGCCATGCTTCAAGCTGAACAACCTTACCCCGGTCTTTTTCCAGTAGGGAGCGGCGGCTTGCCCACGAAATTTGATCCGCAATCCGCACCCCGCCGCCCAAGGTAGAAAAACGCCAAGTACAGTTCCGCGAGGTCCCGAACATGTACTCTTGAACTTTATTCAGCCGCGAATTGTACGCGTCCGAACAATTGCAAAGGAATTCGAAACTGACGATATCCTGCTCGCGCCAAAAATGGATGCCTTTGCCGTCATGGCTTTTCCAGCCAAATGGTTACAGGTCCGTCATTCGCAAGCGCAACCACCATGTCGCCGCCAAAAACGCCTTCGGCAACTCGAATTCCGAGTTCCCTCGTGCATGAAATGTAGTGCCTGTAGAGGCGTTCGCCGTCGTCGGGGCTGGAAGCGTCTTGAAAACCTGGCCTGTTCCCTCGCGACGTGTCTGCCGCCAAAGTGAACTGGCTAACGACGAGAATGGCTCCGCCTGCTTCCAAAATCGACTTGTTCATCTTGCCGGCCTCGTCGCGGAATATTCGAAGGCGGGATACCTTTTTTGCCAGATATTCAACTGTTTCGGCGGTATCGCCTTTCATGCCGCAAACGAAAACAAGTAGGCCGCTATCGATTTTTCCGACCTCCGCGCCATTGCAGGACACGCTTGCAGATGCGACTCTTTGCACGAGGCAACGCATAGATTCCTCCTTGCGGCTACTTGTCAATTCGCATGCGACTACTTAACCAACGCGGTATTTGGCTAATCGGTAGGCGGAATGAGAATTATATTATCGACTTCGGAACTAGAAGACTATTGCGGATACGCGCGCAAGTTTCCGTACATAGCAATCGACACTGAATTCATGAGAGAGCGTACGTACTATGCCGTGCTTTGCCTGGTCCAAATGGCTGTTCAAGATTCCGACGACTCGTCCGTGGCGCTGATCGATCCAATCGGGGGCAATGTAGATTTGGCGCCATTGTTCGAATTGCTGGACGATAAGGGCATTGTAAAGGTCGTTCATTCGGGCCGCCAGGATCTAGAAATTTTCTACCAGCTTGGAGGCGTGCTGCCGACTCCGCTATTCGATACTCAGGTTGCCGCGATGGTATGCGGTTTTGGAGACCACGTAGGCTACGAAAAACTTGTCAAAACGGTTGCGGGAGGACATCTAGATAAATCAATGCGGATTTCCGACTGGAGCCATAGGCCGCTCACCGCCGCGCAAATGAAGTATGCCAGCGCGGACGTAACGCATTTGCGGAAAATTTACGAAGTATTTTCCGCGGATCTCGCAAGTTCGGGCCGAATGGCATGGCTGGATGAAGAGATGGCGACGCTACTGGATCCGGACACTTACCGCGCGGATCCGAGAAATGCCTGGAAAAAAATCAAATCTAGAAATCAGCGTCGCGATTTTCTTGCGATACTAAGAGAACTTGCGCAACTGCGTGAAATCGAGGCCAGGCGGAGAAACCAACCCAAAACCTTCATAATAAAAGATGAGGCATTGCTAGAAATCGCGGGCGCGCGTCCAAGAACGCATCAGCAACTAGGAAAGATGCGCTTTATGAATCGAGAATCCGGAAAAAAATCCAATTTGGCAACAAAGATATTGGAGGCGGTATCGCGCGGAATTAATTGCCCTGAACTTGACAGGCCGGAGGTTCCCGATGCCGAAAGGCAGTCGATAAACGCGAGCATGCTCGATCTTCTTCGCGTGCTTCTCAAGTCGAAAGCCGAAAAGAACGGAGTCGCGGAGAGGCTGATAGCATCGGCGGCGGACCTAAAGGATTTAGCATCCGGAAACACATCCTGCCGACCGACGCAAGGTTGGCGCCATGAAATTTTCGGCAATGACGCGCTGCGACTTGTACGCGGCGAACTTGCTTTGGCGGCTAGCGGTTCTGAAATCGCCTTAATCGAGCTTGATACAGCTTGAGTTGGCCGCCCGCGAATTGGAAAGGCGGGCGCCAAGTCGATGAAGGCCCAGCGTCGAGCCGTCGGCGGAAATTCAAGCCGCGACGCGTCTACGGATGCCCAGCTTCAATACAATTCAGGAATTTGGCAGCGCACGCTCACATCCAAATTACTTGAAGCCGGGATTGAATTATTAGTATTCGGAATTCTTTTTGCCCGCAATCTTTTGCCAGTGCTAGTGGATCGAATTCGAGTTCGTGAAACTACGTAGTCGAAACCGCCCTACTGGATCTCGTCATCTATTTCTTCAATTTCCAAATCTATTTCCTCGTATTCAACCAATTCAGGTTCGTCGCTGCCGCCAAACCAATTTATAGGATTCCAATTTCCACCGGCATCCATGGCGCATCCGGACAAAAACGACAGAGCGAGAAAGCTAATGATCACCTTTTTCATTTAAAGTGCCTTTCTACTTTTGCGGGCATTATCATGACAACTCAACATGTAATTGCCCAAACAAATTGCGATTTTCCAAGGCAACTCTATCTCAATAGATTCTGCTTGGAAAGACTAAAGTCGAATAACAGAACTTTAGGCAATTTGCGATTCTCCACGCGATTCGAGTGGCGGCCTCGGTCAAAGGGCCGCATAAACCGTTCCTATGCGCGATCGCGTTCTGCAAAGAATAATAGCGTTTTGGCGTGCGTTCCTTCACGCGGGGATGTAGGATCTCATTGAATTGCCTTTTGAGACTAGGGACCGCGAACTTCGAACAGGGAAAAAGATTCTTGAATTTCAGCGAATCGCTTTGATTTCCTTTATCTGTGCCATGTAGACACCGAATAGAGAGAATCCAGTCTTGCCCTAGGTCTGCAGCCAGTTGATCAAAGTGCCCCCAGACCTGGATCCGCAACGTTGAATTCCATTTGTTTCTATCGCGCTCGAGGAAAGTTAGTGCCAACAGAAGCCTTTGCCGAAATCGTGGACACCTTTGAATTCCTTGAAGAATGGGAGGAGCGCTACCGGTTTGTCATTGAATTGGGGAAAGACATGACGCCGCTTGAGGATCAGCTGCGCATTCCGGCGACGAAGGTGAACGGCTGCGCCAGCCAGGTTTGGATCGTGCCGGAAATCACGGGTTCCGGAACAAATACGCGTTTCAGTTTCAACGGCGATAGCGACGCGATGATTGTTCGCGGTTTGATTGCGATTCTCAGAACAATTTACAATGGCCTGTCACTTGCCGAGGTCGTTGAAGTGGACGCATCGGCGGAACTGGCCAAGCTCGGCCTCCACGGGCATCTGTCATCGCAAAGATCTAACGGGCTCGTCGCCATGGTCGCGAGGATTCGAACTTTGGCGGAAAAATCTCTTGAGGCGGATTCAGTCGCGGCAGCTTGATTCCGCACCCGACGGACCGCGAATATTTTTCATTCGGCATTTCCCTGGAGCTTGCTTGCGATGAACGAAATTGCTTCAGCGCTGTATTCCGAGCTTGAAGCGAAAGGCTGGCTATTGGCCGACGGAGCGACAGGCACGAATTTATTCGCCGCCGGACTTCCGGCTGGCGATCCGCCCGAGCTTTGGAATACGGATCGGCCAAAGCCGGTGGAATTGCTTTGCAGGCAATTCGTCGAAGCGGGCGCGCAGCTCGTGCTAACGAACAGTTTCGGTGCCAATAGCGCCCGTCTGAAGCTCCATGGCAAGGAATCTCAAAGTCGGGAAATCTCGCGCGCAGCGGCGGAAATCGCTCGGAATGTTTGCGATCGTTCTTGCCGCAGGTTCGATGGGGCCGACAGGCGAGCTTCTGGAACCCGTCGGATCATTGAAAAAAGAAGATGCCGTCGAAATTTTCCATGAACAGGCCGAAGGCTTGAAGGAGGGCGGGGCCGATTTTGCGTGGGTCGAAACCATGTCTTGCCTTGAGGAGTTAGAGGCCGCGTCGGAAGGAATTCGCCTGACGGGAATGTCCTGGTGCGGCACAATGAGTTTCGACACGGCTTCGCGTACTATGATGGGAGTGAGCCCCTCCGAATTTGCGGCAAGTTCCCTATCGATGACGTATCCGCCGATAGCTTTCGGAGCGAATTGCGGATCGGGAGCGCAGGACCTGGTGGCCACGCTGCTTGAATTCGACGTCAAAAACGGGCGGATGCCGGTAATTGCAAAAGGGAATGCAGGCATTCCGAAATTCAAGGAAGGCCGCATAGTCTACGACGGCGACCCGGAGCTAATGGCGGTCTACGCGGTGTTGGCGCGAAGAGCCGGCGCGAAAATAATCGGAGGCTGCTGCGGAACGACGCCCTTGCACATTGACGCGATGCGCTCCGCCCTGGAAAGGGCGGCAAATGTCGAATCCAGCTTGGACTTGAGCGAAGTCGAATCGAAGCTCGGCGTGTTGACGGCGGCTAGAGCGAATACTAGGTCGAATGAAAGGAGGCGCACCAGGCGGTCGCGCAGCAGAAAGAATTGACATTTCTGCCTCTTTTGTCGCTATGTGATTACAGACTGTCGCAGCGCAGCACGCGAGAGAGTTCGCGACAGCTTTCATGGTTGGCCTGAACAGCGCCGGGAGACGAATAGCCAATGTCCGAAGACGACGACGATATCATACTTTCCGAATTGCCGGACGACGAGCTGGTACTGCAGATGCACGACGATCTCTACGACGGGTTGCGCGAAGAGATCGAAGAAGGCGTGAACATTTTCCTCGAACGAGGCTGGGAGCCGTACAAGATCCTGACGGTCGCGCTAGTGGAGGGGATGCGAATAGTGGGAATCGATTTCCGTGACGGCATTCTATTCGTCCCGGAAGTGCTCCTGGCGGCCAACGCAATGAAAGGGGGCATGGCAATCCTCAAGCCGCTTCTTGCAGAGACCGGCGCACCGAGAATGGGAAAAATGGTCATCGGCACGGTCAAAGGCGATATACACGATATCGGAAAAAACCTTGTGTCGATGATGATGGAAGGCGCGGGGTTCGATGTGATCGACCTCGGAATCAACAATCCCGTCGAAAACTACATGGAGGCTCTGGAAAGCGAACAGCCCGATATCCTAGGGATGTCGGCGCTACTTACGACAACAATGCCGTACATGAAGGTTGTAATCGATACGCTCGTCGCAAAAGGCGTTCGCGACGACTACGTTATTTTAGTCGGCGGCGCGCCGTTGAACGAGGAATTCAGCAAATCCATCGGCGCCGATGCCTATTGCCGCGACGCGGCGGTGGCCGTCGAGACAGCCAAGAAGCTAATGGAACGAAAGCACAATGTATTGGCTGCCGGATAAAAGGGACGAATCGCGCTAAGGTATTCCGCTTTCCCGGAAACGCGCTCGGTAGAGCTGCGCAGCCCGCGATTGATCGACTGCCTTTACGAATTTTTATCCGGAATTTGACCTTCGGCATCTCTGACGCCATCGGATTCAGATCATAATGGACGCATGTGATTCAATTGCCGATCTCGGACAACTCAAGCAATCCAAGGTATTGCTGATCGCGTGCGGCGCGCTGGCAAAAGAAATCCTGGCAATCAAGGAGATCGGTGGCTGGGATCACCTTGAACTGACGTGCCTGCCCGCGCAATTGCACCTTTATCCTGAAAAAATTCCGGCGGAAGTCGAAAAGGCGGTCAAGCTCCACAGAGGGCGATTCGAAAGAATTTTTGTCGTCTACGCCGATTGCGGCACAGGCGGGCTGCTGCAGCAAAAGTGCGATGAACTCGGGGTCGAGATGGTGGAAGGGCCGCACTGCTATGCATTTTTCGACGGGCTCGAGGAATTCGAAAGGAATTCGGAATCGGAATTGCGGGCGTTCTACTTGACGGATTTTCTTGTGCGGCAATTCGATTCGTTTGTTTGGCAGCCGCTTGGCTTGGACCGCCATCCTGAATTGCGGGACGCATACTTCGGGAACTACGAAAAGCTCGTGTATCTTGCGCAAACCGAAGACAAAAGCCTCGACAACAAAGCTCGCCTGTGCGCGACTCGGCTCTCTCTCGATTATGCGCGGCGTTTTACGGGCTACGGCGACTTGCCAAAGTTCTTGAGCAGACTGGCTCCGCATCCTGCTCGCGGAAGCCCGTAAAACGCAGTGGCAACGGCAAATCGAACGAATCGGTCGATACTCAAACCGGAACAATGAACCGGGCCGAGAATTTTTTGTCCTTATTTAGGCTGCTCTGGAATCGCGAGGGGACAAGGTAAATTGAAAAATCTGGACTTGATTACGATTGGACGCGCATCTGTCGACCTTTACGGCGACCAGACCGGGGGGCGCCTTGAAGATATGGCGTCATTTAGCAAATACATCGGAGGTTCGCCGACAAACATCGCCGCGGGCAGCGCAAGGCTAGGGCTAAAGTCGGCCTTGATTACGCGCGTGGGCGACGAGCATATGGGTCGGTTTATCCGGGAGCAGCTTGTCAGGGAGGGAGTCGATGTTTCCGCGGTCAAAACGGATCCGGAACGACTGACTGCGCTCGCGATTTTGGGCATTCGCGACAAGAATCAATTCCCGCTGCTTTTTTACCGCGAGAACTGCGCTGACATGGCAATTTCCGAGGATGACATTGACGAAGAGTTCATAGCCTCGGCGCGTTGCGTCTGCGCGACGGGGACGCACCTGTCGCATCCGCAAGTCGAAGCGGCCACGCTCAAGGCCGTCCGGCTTGGTCGCAAGTTCGGAGCCAAGACTGCGCTGGATATCGACTATCGGCCCAATCTTTGGGGATTAGCCGGCCACGGCCATGGCGAAGGACGATACATTGGATCCGAAAACGTCACTTCGAAACTTCAGTCGACGCTCGAATTGTTCGACTTGATAGTCGGAACCGAGGAAGAATTCCACATTGCCGGAGGAACAGTAGATACATTGGACGCGCTTCGCGCGGTGCGGAAAATCACCGATGCAGTTCTCGTATGCAAGCGAGGCCCAATCGGAGCCGTGGCTTTCGAGGGCGATATCCCGGATTCCCTTGAACAGGGCATAGCCGGCGAAGGATTCCAAATCGAGGTTTTCAATGTCGTCGGCGCCGGCGACGGTTTTATGTCCGGCTTGCTGAAGGGTTGGCTTACCGGCTGCGATTGGTCGGATTCGCTGCGAATCGCGAATGCGTGCGGCGCGTTTTCCGTTAGCAGGCACGGTTGCACGCCGTCCTATCCCTCACGCACGGAGCTCGACTTCTTTCTAGAGCGAGGAGTCAAGGATCCTGCCTTGCGCAAAGATCCCGAACTCGAGCAGATTCATTGGTCGACCAACCGAAGCGTCGACTGGCCGAATCTTAGGATTTTTGCATTCGACCACCGAAAGCAGTTCGAGGACCTCGCGGCGCGGACAGGATCGTCGCGAGATCGCATTGGCGATTTCAAGTTGCTGTGCCTCGATGCTGCTATGCGGACGGGAATTAGCGGCGGATACGGCATCCTATGCGACGGCCAGTACGGAGAGGCCGCGCTGCATCGCGGGGCGGGAACCGGACTCTGGATCGGCCGCCCGACCGAGGTGCCGGGTTCTCGGCCTGTCGAGACCGAGCCTTCGCTCGGTCTGGAAGTTGGAGGATTGAGGGAATGGCCGCTAAACCACGTCGTTAAGGTGCTATGCCAATTCCATCCGGACGACGGAGACTCGATTAAGGCAAGGCAGGAAGCCGTTTTGCGCAGGCTGTTTCAGGCTTCGCGGCGCAACAGGCTGGAGTTTCTCCTAAAAATCGTGTCGCCGCCGGGACAAGCCTTGGGCGGCAAAGGAGCCGCGAGCGTTATTCAGCGAATATACGATATCGGAATCTTTCCCGATTGGTGGAAACTTGAGCCACTATGCGAGGACCGCGAGTGGAGCGAAGTTTGCCGGTCAATAGAACGCAACGACGAATTCACGCGCGGAATCGTTATTCTAGGCAAGGGATCGTCTCGTGACGAACTAATCCGCAGTTTTGAAGCAGCCGCCAAATTCAATCTTGTAAAGGGATTCGCCATCGGCCGGACGATTTTCCAAGAAGCAGCCGAAGACTGGTTCGATGGATCCATCACGGACGAGGAGGCTATTGACGCCATGAGATCAAAGTACGCGGATTTGTGCGATGCCTGGGACAATTGCCGGCGGGAATGCGCTGAATCGGAAAAATAAACAATCCCGTGAAAAACTTGCTTTTCGATAAAGACGCCTAGGACCGGATGTTCGCTCTTGCAGCCCGCATCGCGGCAATACTGAACGGATGGAATATTTTCGGCACCGAATTTACCGTCCGTACTTTAATTCTCGTGCCTTCGCCGACATCGGCTTCGCATCCCGGAGATCGACATTCTCGTTTCGTTCGCCAAAAAAGAAATCTCGAACCTTAGCTGCTAGGCATGAAGACTTTGAGCTCCGTCATTCCGCTGCGGCGATTGAATTGAAATTCCAGCAACGTACGCCAATCCCGTATCTGTCCAAGCGCGTCGGCTAGCTTTCTGGCAGGCAATCCCGCCTTGGTCAGTGCCTTCACGGTCGGGCACTCCAACTCGATCGCGATCCACCGGAATCCGGCCGACGTGGCACTTGCAAGAAGAAAATCGGGAACGAATTCGGCTCCCAGCCGAGGACTATCCAGACAACAGTAGCCCCTGCCGGGCGGTGCCAGGGGGCCGAGAAGCACGGGGGCTGACGCGAAGAACCTCTGCAAGAGGCGTTCGTCAATTGCGTCGGCCAAGCACCCGCTCGCCGTCATCTCTGCACTTCGCTGGCTGTTCCATTTCAGGCACTGCGCTCACTTGAGACCAGTCGACGCTTCGGCCTTTCTCATAGCACACAATTGCAGTCCCAGTGCCATCAGTGCCATTGTCACCTTGACGATGGTAGCAAACTCAGGATTCCCGTCCGAAATGAGTGCTCGATACAGCGCTTCTCGCGCCAAACCTGTTTCCTGCGCCACACGGCTCATTCCCCTTTGCCTCGCCATTCCCCCCAACAACTCGACAAAGGCTTTCGAATCCCCGTCCGCCAAAGCCGCTTCCATCTTCTATTTCAATTCACTCCAGCCAATTGCGCCATCAATCGGTTCATCGGTCTCGCCGAAATAAAACTCATCCTGCTCCGGCCTCAACATGAACAGTTCATTTTGAATGGCCCGTCTTTCCATATCTCGACGCAGTTTCGACGAGCACCGGGAAAGAAAGGCATCCCAATCCTCCTTGCTCTTGAATTCAACCTCCGACTTTTCGGCAACACTGACCAGCACTGCCTTTTTCGACGCTTGCACCAGACGCAGAATGTTCAGAGCCGTTCCCGGGCTCTTGCCATCCCAAATCATCAGCCCGAATTTAGCTTGCTGCGCCATTTCACGATCCTTGGCAGCGTAGAACTGAAAGGTCTTTTCGCGCTCCCCAGCTCTTATGTTACGGATTTCCCATTGACCGATGTTGTTGCGGCTGGTTTCACCCGAGCAATACACCGTTACCTTGTCGTATTTCGCCTCGGCAAGGTGCTTTTGCACTGCCTTGTCGGCCCCGTTTGCGTCCCCGATTAGGATCGCGAAGCCCCTGTCCGCGACGTTGTTAATCCGGGTCTTCGCTTCCACTGGCAAACGCGTTATCCGCCGGGAGCCGCCAACGAACACCGCAGTCACTGTGTGCTCCTTGTTCTCGTGATCGTCAGCACGCGCACAGTCTCGGTCCTTCCCTCGGTCATGAGCAACTCCGCTATGGCGTTCATTGTAGCGCCCGAACGGTACAAGTCGTTGAACAACAGGACGCTCTTTCCCATCGTCTTTGCATTTTCCACTGTGTACAGACCTTCCAGCAGCTTCTTTCGGTTCTCGAGGCCCATGACGCCCTTTAACTGCGTTGTAGGTCTCGTAGCAGGCACTCAATCGGCAACCGGCAAACCCAGTGCTTTTCCGATATCGTTGGCCAGAATCAGCACCGGGTGCACAGGCCGACTCCCTGAAGGAGGAACTGGAACCATCACATCGAACTTGTTCCGGCTCCGATGCAGGAACTCGACTGCCGCTTCAACAATCCTAGGCGCCGCCGAAATGTCCCCCCGTTACTTCATGCGATACAGCAATTCGCCGAGTTCCGAACGCTTGGCATCGAACACGTCATGGCTGAATTCATTGATCCCTATGTGGGCACTCGAGAGTGTGTGGACATCTAATGCCAATGCCAGTAATTGCTGATTCGCGAACATTATAAGAACTTATTTTTGAACATCGACATCTAGGCGTGGTGGCGACATGCGGGGTGCAGTCGGTGCCGCCTTCCCGTATGTTGCGGGTTGAGAATCTAACAACATGGAGGAAGTCATGCCGAACAGCGTCGCAATCACGAACTCCGACCACGCGGCGGAGGGCCTAAAGGCACTGGCCGGCAAATGCAAGGACAAGAACCAGTCCCGGCGCTTGCGGGCGATCGCCAGGGTGATGGAGGGCGAGCACACCCGCGCGGAAATCGCGCGCCAGGGGCCGGCGTCGACCGTCAGACGCTGTGCGACTAGGTGAACAGATACAACGCCCGGAGCGCGGAGGGACTGAAGGACATGCAGCGCATCGGACGGCCGCCGAAGCTGGACGCGGCGCAGCGCGCCGAGGTCGGCCGCTGGCTGGAGGAGGGTCCGGCGGTAGGCGTGCCGTCCTGGACAATCGGCTTAGTCCGGGAGCGGACCGCGGAGGTTTCAAGGTGAATGGTTCTAGTTCGCCGCTAGAAAGCCAGTTTGTTGTCCGATGAATTTAAATGCAGCGGAATCCTGACATTTCGGCGGGCGCTGCTCGCTAGCCGAATGAGGCCGGCCAAGAAACAAGAACGCTTTCGGTCCGGTTCGCCTCGCTTCGGCATGGCGTCGGCGCCAATAATTTTCTTTCGGCTAGGAATTCCGTTGAACAAAGATGCTTACGCTTCTAAATGTTGCGCTAGCGGCCGATGATAATGCCGCAGGCGGCAATTCGGGGAGAAAAAAATGCATAAGCCGGTAGTCAAAGGATTTTTCGACTCGGGAACCAACACGGTTTCATACGTTGTCAGCGACCCCAGCACGAGCAAATGCGCAATCATCGATTCAGTATTGGATTTCGACTACGCATCGGGATGCACCGAAACGAAATCGGCTGACGCACTTATCCAATTCGTGAAGGACAATGATCTAGAAACGGAATGGATTTTGGAAAGCCACGTCCATGCGGATCACTTGTCGGCCGCCCCGTACGTCCAGCAGGAATTGGGCGGGCGAATAGCAATTGGAGAAAACATCGTCGAAGTTCAGGGCAAATTCGGAAAGATATTCAACGAAGGTACGCGATTTCAAAGAGATGGTTCTCAATTCGACAAACTGTTTAGAGACCAGGATCGGTTCGAAGTCGGGTCGATTCCGGCACTCGTGATGCACACGCCGGGCCATACGCCGGCTTGCATGACATACGTTATTGGCGACGCGGCATTTTGCGGCGACACTGTCTTCATGCCGGATTTCGGCACGGCCAGAGTCGATTTCCCGGGAGGCTCGGCCGACGATCTATTCGATTCAATTCAGAAAATCTTTTCGCTTCCCGACGATACGCGATTATTTGTCGGACACGATTACAAGGCGCCTGGCCGCGATCATTTCTCTTGGGAATCGACTGTAGGCGAACAGAAAGCATCCAATGTTCACATTGCTTTAGGGCGAAAGAAAGCGGAATTCGTGGAGCTGCGGAACGAACGGGACAAAAAGCTCGGCATGCCGCGACTTATTGTGCCAAGCCTCCAGGTCAACATGCGCGCCGGCAACATGCCGGAAGCGGACGACAACGGCATGACCTATTTGAAAGTGCCTGTAAATGCACTGAGGTCGCAGGACTAGCGATTTGAAGTGCTTCGTTCTCGACACTAGGTCTCGCCGGACATTTTATGCCGAGGGCTAGATTAACGAGATATCGAAATTTGTCCGCGTCGCCTCAAAAGAGCCGGGCGCGTTCGACAAAAAATTCGTTCCGATTAAATTTCGAATCTTTTGTCGGCCTTGAAAGGACGATTCTTTCGCCTGAGCGAATTTTGCGATCACTTTAGAACCATTTAACTACGGCCCTCGATATGGGGAACTCGCCTTCAATATATTCACGCGCCCTCGGGCAAGCACCCGGGTCCGAAAGCGGCAAAGTGGGGCAGCCTTGATATTCCTAGGCCTTGCGCCATTCCTTTTTCCTAATTTACGAGTTTCGGCTTCTGGATTCGACTGCCAGTCTTCGGCAAAACTCCCAGCCGAAGTGCGACTTCGGAGTAACCGTCGATCAGGTCGCCTTCGCCGTTGCGGAAAAGGTCCTTGTCCAGTTTCCGGCCCGACTTGAAATCCCATAGCCTGCATACGTCCGGCGTAATTTCATCCGCTATCACGACATGACTGAATTCGCTATCCCAAACCCGTCCGAATTCAAACACGACATCGACGAGGCGTATCCCCGTCCCAATCATCATCCCGGTTAGGAAATCGTTGGCGCGCAGCGCTATTGCCGCCATGTCCTCCAACTCGTGTTGAGAAGCCCAGCCGAATGCGATTGCGTGGTCTTCGGAAATTGCAGGGTAGCCGAGCTTTTCGTCCTTTAGCGCAAATTCAACAATCGGATGCGGCAACGGCATGCCGTTTTCTATGCCCAGCCTGGCAGCCATTGAACCGGCGGCGCAATTTCGCACTGCTAACTTAATGGGAATCATCTCGGCAAAGACGACCAGCTGGTCGCGCATATTCATGCGCTTCAGAAAGTGGGTCGGAAGTCCGACTTGCCTGAGCGATGTCATGAAATGCTCCGAAAGCCTATTGTTCAGGACTCCCTTGCCTTCGAAAACCGCCTTCTTGGTCCCGCCAAACGCCGAAACGTCATCGCGAAATCGCAATATTGCGGCATTGGCCGATTGGCTCTCGTAAAGTGATTTCGTCTTGCCTCGATAGATTAGTTTTTGCGTTGGCATGGAAGGCTCCAGTCGAATGCCGGAAGGATTCGGCATTTCAATCCAATGGTCTATAGACCAGTCAAAGCAGCCGGGCAAGGCTGAAGCCGACTACCGCCAAACGGGAAGTAAAAATATTGAAAATATAATTTAAATAATCAGTTTAACTTAATGTAAAGTAATAATAAAAATTTATGAGTTCAATGAATTTAATGCCATTTATTTACTATTGGATAGGTCGGGAATCGGACAGCAACTAAATTCGGGAATGAATGTAGGGCAGCCGCGGCCATGTTATTGTCCTGCGCTTCATCGGAATAGTCGGCAAAAGATATCGCGCCCACGCGATTCACGGCCTTGATGACGCGCAATCCGCAGGGTGTATGGCAGGTCGCAATCGCATTTGAAAAATTTAGGATGTATCCAATGCTTGGGATATGCCGGCGGCCCGGAATTCTGTAATAGGCCGTCCTGTGCAATTCGGGATTCATTAGAATCGGGCATGTCCCTTGGTAGCGAGGATCTTCGAAGTCCATTGCTCGGTTTAAACATGCGGCGTAGTTCGTGTAGCGAGAGTAAACTTGAGGCAAGGTTATTTTGGCGGCAAGGTTGTCGGAGAGCCGAACTCCTGTCACATGCAGTGCAACAGCAAAGGCATTGAAGCAATACGTAGACGCTTGAAAAATGAATTGGATAAAGAGGGGCCAAGGGAGATTCCTGCCGCTTCGACTCTGCGCGAATTTCCGGCGCATTGGCGCGAAACCAAGAAATCCATTCGGCGCGAAGCGATGTCGCATTCTTTGAAGCGAATAGGGCAAAACATTTTTTCGGAAAATTAGTTTCCTAGGGAGAAAGAAATGATTCCGCGTTACGCTCGTCCTCAAATGGAAGCGGTCTGGTCGCCGCAGGCGAAATACAAAATCTGGTGGGAAATTGAATCCTACGCAGGCGAAGAGATGGCCCGGCTAGGCAAGATATCCGAAGATGACGCTGCGGCAATTCGCCGAATTGATACAAATTTCGATTTGAGTCGTATCGAGGAAATCGAGCGCGAAACTCGGCACGACGTAATTGCATTCCTTGAATATCTTGCTGAGAAGGCGGGCGCGAGCGACATTCGGTTTCTGCACCGAGGCATGACATCATCGGATGTAGTCGACACTTGCTTAAGCATCCAGCTTAATCGCGCCGCGGATATTCTTATCAAAGATATGGAAGACTTGCTCGCGGCATTAAAAAAGAGAGCTTTTGAACACAAGAACACGGTTTGCATAGGACGCAGCCACGGCGTGCATGCGGAACCAACGACTTTCGGCTTGAAAATGGCTTTTGCATTTGCCGAAATGTCGAGAAACCTCGTGCGCTTGCGCACCGCAAAAGAAGAAGTGTCGACGGGCGCAATTTCCGGTGCCGTCGGCAATTTTGCCACTGTTGACCCGGAAGTAGAAAAGTATGTGTGCGACAAATTCGGCTTGAGTCCGGAACCGATTTCGACTCAGATAATTCCGCGCGACCGTCACGCCATGTTTTTTGCAGTGCTGAGCGTAATCGCCTCCTCAATTGAACGGCTGGCCGTGGAGCTCAGAAACTTGCAAAGAACGGAAATCCTGGAAATCGAAGAGAGTTTTTCCGAAGGTCAGAAGGGCTCATCGGCGATGCCGCACAAAAAGAATCCGATCCTGTCGGAAAACTTAACGGGCCTTGCCCGCCTTGTCCGCTCCTATTTCATTCCGGCCGCGGAGAATGTCGCCTTGTGGCACGAAAGGGATATTTCTCATTCGTCGGTCGAACGAATTATCGCGCCGGACGCGACCATTGCGCTGGATTTCGCGCTAGCGCGGCTAGCTGCGGTAGTTAAGCGATTTGTAGTCAATCGCGACAACATGCAAAATAATCTCGACCGGCTTGGCGGTTTAATCTATTCGCAAAATGTGTTGCTTGCGCTGGTCGACAAAGGGCTAGGTCGCGGCGAGTCCTATGACGCTGTTCAGCGCATTGCCATGGATACCTGGACAACGCGGCGCAAATTCATGGATGAGCTTGTTGCCGACGAATTCGTTTCCAGATGGATGACAAAACCGGAACTGGAAGCGTGTTTTGACCCGGATCTCCATCTCAAAAACGTCGACTTCATTTTTTCGAGAGTTTTCGATTGCCCGCAACATGAAAGCGATCGATCAAATTGAACGACACTGCCCCGCATGAAATAGAATAATTTGTTTGGAATAGCTCATTCCGCAAGATTTCAGCTATCGTTTAGGATTTGCTCCTTGGCGGCGACATGGCATTCCTCCATTCGCCTGCGAATCTCCTTTTCGTCGGCTAGGGTGCCCAAGTCTGCAGCTAGTTTCCGGTATACGTCCTCCAACCCGACTTCTTCCAGGTCCGACATAATTACTTCGCGAGCATAGGCGTCGGCTTCAGGTCCGGACTTGCCCAGCAATTCTGCGGCCCAGAGACCGACGAGCTTGTTTCCCCGCGCCTGAACTTTGAATTGCAATTCTTCGTCCCGAGCGAATTTCTTCTCAAAGGCATCCTGCCTGTCCTTGAAACTTTCCATTAGCGACTACCCCAGCGTTGCTATACGACATCCATATGTGCAGTTTCCGGCGATGGCGCAAGTATGCTCCGAAAAAATCGACCAAATTCAGAACAAGGCTACATTGACATGCGCATGCGAACTGGGCCGGGGCTCTCCATCATCGCGATTCACCGCATTCAGTTCATTTTCATAAGTTGCTCGCATGGCCAGGATCGTTTCACGCGCGCGGCGCCAGCCGTTCGGCGCGAAGCTTGCCGCCGTCGCGGAACGAATCTCGATTACTTCTTGGCAGCGTGATTAGCGGTAACCCGTTGAGCCGGGCGATCGCCGAATTTCCGCAGCAGGCGGCATTGTCAAGCGGATTCAAGACATGATGCGGAATTGAGCAGAAGAAAAATCCTCTTCCGGGCGATCAAATTTTTCGGACGATTGAAGCAATACGGGAATTTTGGTCTACACTGGAATTTCTTATCGCGCATTATTGCGACGCTTGCATGGAAGCGGCGAAATGGCGAAAAATCGGGAAGATGGCGGGCTGAAATTTCTTTAAGTATCCAAGTCTCAAATCCGATTGCAATCAGGACAGTGATTCTATGGAAGCGATCGCCGCAGTGAATTCGAAATGAACAATACGAACAAGCCGCTCGCGGTTTTGTCCAACGTTGTCTACCGGCTTAACGGGCAAACGATAATCGACAACATATCGCTAAGCCTAAATGAAAAACGCATTGGATTGGTAGGATGCAACGGATCTGGAAAATCGACGCTGGCACGGCTGATTTGCGGCTTGGTCAGCCCGTCGTCGGGTAGAATCCTTGTCGACGGCGCAGACGTGTCGAAAGACCGGAAATCCGCAATCGAAAAAGTCGGAATAATTTTCCAGAATCCCGATCACCAAATCATTTTTCCAACCGTTGAAGAGGAAATCGCCTTCGGCCTGTCGCAAACCGGGCGGGACGACTCTGAAGCGAGGCGTAAAGCCCGAGATTTTCTTAACTTGTTTGGCAAGGAGAATTGGGCCGACAAGCCGGTTCACTCGCTTTCGGAAGGTCAAAAACACCTTGTATGCCTGCTGGCGGTGCTGGCGATGAAACCGAAGTTGATTGTTCTGGACGAACCGTTTTCCGGACCGGACATACCGACGACTCGTCGTTTGTTTCGATATCTCCGATCCTTGCAGGAGTCGGTTCTGCTCATTACACACGACGTTGCCTTTCTGGCCGACTTCGACCGGGTCGTGTGGATCGAATCGGGAAAAGTTTTTATGGATGGCGATGCCGGTTTAGTGCTGGATGAATTCGCGAGAACGATGGAGCGTCGCGGAGAAACCGATGATTACGCTGACTTCGCCGCATAGGACCCGCTACCACGATTTGCCTGCCGGTTTTAAATTGGCGTCGCTTTGCGTGTTGACCGTGTTTCTTTTTTCCATTGATTCGCTTGCTGTCCACCTGTCCGCCGTAGCTGGCATCGGCTTCCTATACGCGCTGGGGGGATCAAGATTTGTTCGCGCGGGCGTTCGCGGTCTCTTGCCGCTTTGGCCTTTTGTCGCCGTGCTCGCCGTATGGCATGCGATAACCGGGTCGTTGATTACCGGCATAGGAATCGCGGCCAAGTTGCTGGCTGCTGTCGGGCTTGCGAATTTGGTTACGATGACCACAAGGCTCGATGACATTCTAGGCGTCGTGCGAAAATTAACGTTGCCGTTTTTTCGGTTCGGCATTCGAACCGGCGGGCTGGATCTAGCCGTCGCGCTCGTCGTGCGCTTTACGCCTTCTCTATTGCGAAAGGGCCAGTCGCTCGCAACGGCGTGGAGAGCGCGTTCCTGCAAAAGAACGAATTGGCGAATAATGGTTCCATTGACATTGTCGGCAATTGACGATGCCGAAAGGGTAGCGGAGGCAATTCGCGCACGTCGCGGAAGCTAGATCATGGGTGCTAGAAACAGATTTGCGGAACGAGATATAGCGCTTATCGCGCTGTTTGCAGCTCTAGTGGCAGCTCTCGGTCTAGTTCCTTCGCTAATGCTGGCTTCGGGAGTTCCAATCACGGCCCAGAGCTTGGGGATAATGCTTTGCGGCACGGTCCTGGGGTCAGTAAGAGGATTTGCTGCAGCCGGGCTATTCGTCTTGCTCGTTGCAATGGGCTTGCCCTTGCTGGCGGGCGGACGCGGCGGACTAGGCCTGTTTGTTTCACCGTCGGCAGGATTCCTGATCGGGTTTCCCGTGGCTGCATTTTCAATCGGGTGGATTGTTGAAAGAGCCAGGTCCGTTAACGCATTCTGGGCGGCTGCCGGAGGGGCGGTCGCGGGGGGCGTGGTCGTGCTATATGCGTTCGGAATTGCGGGAATGGCTCTTTCACTTGAAAAATCCCTTGGCGAAGCTTCCCTATTAGCGCTTCCATTCATACCGGGAGATATCCTGAAAGCTATACTTGCCGGATTTATAACCATGTCGCTGGCGCGAATGCGACCGGATAGCGTCTTGTCCAGGCGCAACCGACATTTCAAACGTTAGTTGATTTGTCGTTGGTTGCCTAATGCCCGCGACTGCTGGCCGAGTGCGCGATATTCGCCGCCTTTGAGACCGTGCGATTGTTTCGGCATGGCCAAAAACCTCCGGCCTTGATGAATGCCGGTACCGACGGGCGTTCTTGTCGGAATGCAGAAAAATGTTTGGAACTTGCCTTCGACTCGTTCAACCCATGCGTCTTTGCGTTCCATGAAGTTTTTCCAGCGAATCGTGTCGGCGACCGGAATCTCCGCCATGCAACGCGTCGATTCGCCTCGAGGAACCGGAGCCAGTATTTGTCCGGATGATCCCAAAGCTTGAATGAATTGAAGGAATGTTAACCACTCGGTTGGAATTCATTTTTCGAAAGAGTTTCAATTAGGCGAATCGCATTTCACGGCCTTGGCAATCATCGCCGTGCCAAGCCCTCCAGCGGCTGCAATCGCTGCCAATCCCATCATGTTCGGCTCGTCGAGTTCGTGAAACAGGCGGACGGCCAGGATCGCTCCCGAAGCTCCAATAGGGTGGCCTCTAGCAAGCGCACCGCCGCGTCGGTTTACGATTCTGGCATCCAAGCCCGATTTAAGCACGCAGGCTATCGCCTGGCTTGCGTACGCCTCCATGATTTCCGCTGCATGCAATTCTTCGATGTCGCAGCCTGCTTTCTTCAGCGAGCGACGAATCGATTCGACGGGCGCTATTCCCGGTTCTTTTGGCTCGCCGCCGAGTATGGACGAGGACACGATTCGGACCGCTTTAGCGCAATTCGCGGCAATTCTTTTTGAAACTACCAAGCAGACAGCGGCGCCGTCCGCCGAAGGCGCCGTATTCGCCGTAGTTACAGTTCCGCAAATTATTCCGGCTCGCGCGCACGTCGCCATGGATAGGTTGCGCGAATAGCTGTCAAATTCAATCGATGCTCCGGGAACTTGGACGATTTCCTTCCGCATTCGCTGAATCGATGCCAAAGCCTTCCTGTGGCTGTTCACGGTCCATTCGTCCTGCTGTCGCCGCGATAAATTTAGACGGCAAGCCAATTGATCGGCCGCGTCGGCCAAATCCGGATCTTCGCTCGGCCAAGGTGAAAACGGCGGACGGTCGTAGGGAAGGGGAGTTTTACCGTCTAGGAATGTCTTGCTTCGAATCGGCCGCCGCGAGTAGCTTTCGGCGCCTCCGGCCAAAACGATTTCCGCTGCGCCGCTCTTAATCAAGGCGTCGGCGACCAGGACTGCGTCCAAGCCGCTGCAGCACTGCCTGTCCAACGATATGCCGCCGACGCTTTTGGGCAAGCCTGCAAGCAATCCCGCCATCCTCGCCGGATTGCCTCCGCCTCCGATCGCATTTCCGAGAATCAATTCATCCACGTCGGCGGGCGCGATTTTTGCGTCGGCAAGAGCGGCATTGATTGCCGGCGCGGCAAGCACATGGATTTCAGCCCCATGCAACGCTCCGTTGCGCGGAGCGACAGGAGTTCGTCGCGCCGCGACGATATAACTCGAATCCGTCAAATTCTATTGCCGGCCGCTAGTTGCTCCAGGAATTGAAAATCCGTCTTTCCCGACGGCAGCATCGGCCAGTTCTCTAGGTCGAAGATCACTCTTGGCGCGGCGAGCGGGCCAAATTCCTTCCGACAACGATTCAAAATTACGTCATTGCCCGGCCTCCTGCTCGGACCGAGAACAAATGCCACAATCCGGCTTCCTCTGACGCGATCGGCAATCGGAACGGCCGCGGCTCTCTCGATTCCGTCGACTTCGAGCAAGAAATCTTCGATAAGCTCGGGAAAGACGTTTCGGTCGGCAATGGTCACCATTCGATTTTTTCTGCCGACGACATAGAGATTGCCCCCGTCATCCAGATAGCCAAGCTCTCCGATTGTTATGAAGCCGTTTTCGTCTCCGCGCGTGTCCTTCGAATCACGGTCCGCGTAGCCGACAAAGAGGTACGGACTTCGAACCCAAATCTCGCCAATTCTGCCGGCTGGAACGGAATCGTTCGATTGGTCGCGGATTTGAATTTCGTTGCCGGGGTAGGGCGGCCCCACCGAACCGGCCGGCGAATGCTTGCTTGTCGCTGCGACAAAACTCGTTTCCGAAGAGCCATAAAATTCCGAAATTTCCGCTTGAGGGAAAACATCGACGGCGATCTCTTTCGTTGCGCGGTCGAGTTTTGCGCCGCCGACGAAAACGCGCGAGACGGACATAATGCTTCGTAGGCCCGAACCGCGATAGGCATCGCCGATTTGCCGCAGCTGCGTCGGCGTTGCGTAAATGTGCGAAACGCTTCTTTTTTGGAGAGCCGAGAATTGGACGGTGGGACGGAGTCCGCTGAGTAGCAGCAGATCTGCGCCGTGATGCAGCGACTCTAGTGCGCAAAAAAGGGAAAGCGAATAACCGAGCCGGCCGAATACGGCAAATTCGGCGTTCGCGTCGATGCCCCATAGCCTGGCATTGACTTCGAAGCTTCGAATCCAGGACTTATGGTCGCGGCAAATCCACCTCGGCGACCCGCAACTGCCCGAACTCTTGCACAAAAATAGATTTTGTCCGCTTCCTTTTGGAGCGGCGGCAAGAAATGCCGGCTCGAAATTGTTGCTCGCCGCTTCTCGCTCGGCTGGCACCAAGCCGAAGGGTCTATTCTGGTGCACGGCCGCAAACACATGAGCAAGCGCATTCGCAGGATTCGAGTCGCTAATGAAAATCGGGCTGTTCCTCCCGGAACGGCGAGCCGCGGGATTGGTCGGAACGGGAGGTTTGCGCAGGCATTTCTCGCCATGCCCAACACGTACGCTAGACGCGGCGTGCCAGCGAAACTTGTCGGCGACAACTAGCTTTTCAAAATCGGGCAATGGGATGGGTTCATCCTTTAACCACATAATTATTCCAATTTACGGAACCGGCCGGGGGTTTGGCGAGGCGACTTCGCGGGTCTGAGGATATTTTGCGATAAAGATGCCGGTCTAGCCCGGATTTCCAAGCGACTCGGATTGCCGCGTTGTCGAAATGCCTAGCGCACTAAATTGTTCGGCAAACTCCTGGACCGGCCTTTGAATCGAGAAATGCCGCTCGCCGCCCTCTGGTATTCAATTTACAGGAGTTCGATCTCGATAAACGCGAAATCGCCTCCGGAGGCGTTTATCACATTGTGCTCAACCCCCTTGCTTCTGAAATACGGCCGCCCTTTCGCGAGCGACGCAATGTTTTCGCTGCCGTCGTTTTCAACCATCTTCAAATCGCCGGTCGTCATCGGAACTACGATATAATCGTACTCGTGCCTGTGATGGCCGGTTTCGGCGCCGTCCGAGAATCTCCATTCGGAAACTCGGACTCGCTCGTTTTTAATCATTACGGTTTGCGTGGCCATAGCCGGTCGGTCTTTCATTGTCGCCGCCTCTTTTTAATGCGGAAGCGCAGGGGCATGCATCTTAATTTAGCGAGATGGAAATTGCAGTCAAATTGATTTCGGTTCAAATCCGTCAAGGCGACAAAATTCATGCGACTTTTCGGGATTATCGCGGCGAAGACGCATGGAACGCGCGATTCGGAGCCAATTTCGGCACCGCGGAAGGCGAAAAGCTCGAGGCTTTCGGAGTTTGTCGAGAGCCGGAAATTTTCGCGAAAGGACAATCCTCTTGATAGTTGCATCCGGCCCTCGTGCCTTGCCCAGGTCAAAACGGTTCGAAGGCGAGGGGAGGAGCTTCCTTGTCGCCGTATTGAGTTCGCTCTATTGGCTTCTCCGCCCTGAAATCAGCTGAAAGACGCTCGATATCGCTGCCGGGCCGGCGCCGCAAGCCAATTTTCAATCGCGGCGATCAAGCTATCAAGATGCCATCCTGACGGGCTTTACATATTTGAGGCCCGTGTCCCACGGAAAAAATATCCAAGTGTCCTGGCTGACTTCCGTGATGTAGGTATCGACTTGCGGACGGCCCATGGGCTTGGCGTAAATCGTCGCATAATGCGCCGATGGAAAAAGACTGCGGACGACCTCGAGAGTTTTCCCGGTGTCGACCAAATCGTCGATGATTAGAATGCCTTCGCCGTCGCCGACGACGGTCTTGTCGGGGTATTTCAATATTTCTGCTTCGGTCCGACTTTGATGGTCGTAGGATTTGACCGAAATCGTGTCGACTGTCCGAATGTCCAGTTCTCTTGCGATAATCATCGCGGGCGCCATGCCGCCGCGAGCGATCGCGACAAGCGCGCGCCAATCGTACCCGGCGGAGTTCTTGTTGTCGAGGTGCCAGGCAAGGGCTCTCGCATCGCGGTGCAGCTGATCCCAGCTGACCAAAAAGCTCTTTTCGAATTCTTCGCCTTCGCTCATGTCTTTCGTCCGCTAACTGCGTCGATATCCGGTGCATCGGGTCGCTTCATGCCGACGACGTGGTAGCCTGCATCGACATGCACAACTTCTCCCGTAACCCCGGAACCGAGGCTTGAAAGTAGAAACACGGCCGCTCGGCCCACCTCGTCCTGATCTACGTTTCGCTGGAGAGGGGAATTGAGCTCATTCCATTTCATTATGTAGCGGAAATCGCCAATTCCCGACGCTGCCAGCGTCTTGATTGTGCCGGCGGAAATCGCGTTCACCCTGATTCCGCCGCCTCCCAGGTCGGCGGCGAGATACATGATCGACGCTTCCAGCGCCGCCTTCGCCACTCCCATGACATTGTAGTGCGGCATGACTTTTTCGGCTCCGTAGTATGTAAGCGTGAGCAGGGAGCCACCGTCGGTCATGAGTTTTTCCGCGCGGCGGGCGACGGCCGTGAAAGAATAAACCGAAATGTCCATGGACATTTGGAAATTAGCGCGAGACGTCTCGACGTACCGGCCGCGCAGTTCGCTCTTGTCCGAAAAACCGATCGCGTGGACAAGAAAATCGAGGCGCCCCCACCTTGAGCCAAGTTCTTCGAACAAGTTGTCAATGGATGATTCGCTGCTTACGTCGCATTCCATGACCGATGCGTTGCCGAGCGACTTCGCGAGCGGCTCGACCCGCTTTTTGAAAGCTTCTCCCTGATAGGAAATCGCAAGCTCGGCGCCGTGGTCGGCGCAGGCTTTGGCGATGCCCCAGGCAATGGACTTGTTATTGGCTACGCCCATGATCAGGCCGCGCTTGCCTTCCAACAGATGAGTAGGCATTTTTGGCACCACGCAAATTTCCCAGTCGCCTTTCATTTAAGATATAGGACGGATTTCTTCAATACCGAAGCGTTGCGGTCTCGCCGGCGCGCGGAGTCGGCGATCGACGAATTACGCGCCTTTCGGACCGAAAAAATTCCGGTTCGCTCTTCGCGTCGAATCGGCGGCGCAAGTCGGAAACCCATGCCGCTCTTCCAACCGGCCATGGGGGAACCCGCCGTGAAAAACTCGCGGCGCGTTAATCGGATTTCCAGTCTTCCGACGGGATGGAGCAAAAAGTCCTCAAATTGGCCGAATGATTTTCGAGAATACGATTTTTCTTGTATTATTTATAAAATTAGGAGACAAAGATGTTAACAATGCCTGTAAAATATTCGCTTGGCTGATTCCAGGCGGGTTGGAGTTGAAAAAGTGGATCATCAGGACAAGATAACGGGTCGCGTAAAATGGTTCAACGCGACGAAGGGCTTTGGATTCGTAGTCACGGACGATGTCGGCCCCGACATTTTGCTGCACGCCAACGTTCTCAGAAATTTCGGTCAAGGCTCCGTTACGGAGGGGGCCGTCGTGGAAATCTTTACGCAGCAAACTCCCAGGGGAATTCAGGCGACGGAGGTTCTGTCGATTACGCCGCCTGCCGACGCACCGATCGCGGACAGCGTGCGAGCAATCGATTTCTCGGATGCGGCAACGATTGACGCGCCTCTCGAGCCTGCGCGGATCAAGTGGTTCGACAAGCTTCGCGGATTCGGATTTGCAAATGTTTTTGGCGATCCCGAAGACATTTTCGTGCATATGGAAACGGTGCGGCAAAGCGGGTTTTCGGACTTGCAGTCCGGCGAAGCGTTTTGCATACGCGTGGTCGAAGGGCCGCGCGGAAAGATGGCCGCGGAAATCCGGAATTGGGAGGCCGCAATTTCGGAAATGGAATAGAGTGCCGCGAAAGCATCGAATTGCCGGTCCTATTGCCAGGGCGACGTTCTTCGCCGTAGCCGCATTCTTCGCGATTTGGCCCGTGTCGCCCGTTTTGGGCGCATGCGCTGCCGGAGTCGCGGATGTACGAGGCGATTGGGGGTCTGCGCGGTTTCGCGTCGAGGTCGCGGACACTCCGGAGCAAAGGAGCCGCGGGCTCATGTACCGCGATAGCCTGCCGTCTCAAAGCGGAATGCTGCTTCTTTTCGAGAAGCCGGGTCCGGTTAGCATTTGGATGAAGAACACCTTTATCCCGCTGGACATCGTTTTTGTAAGTGAATCGGGCGAAATACGCCACGTACATCCGAATGCGAAGCCCGGCAGCCTCGCCTCGATTCGAGGAGGCGACGATATTGTCGCGGTGCTCGAAATCAACGGCGGCGTGGCGGAACAGCTGGGTCTGGGCGCCGGATCTGAGATGAGGCACCCGGGATTGCCGCAGTCGAAGGCATTATGGGTTTGCCAATAAGTCGCGTATGGGCGATATGACAGTGTAGCGATGGCCGCAAAGTTTGGCGGGGCGTGGCGCAGCTTGGTAGCGCGGCGGTTTTGGGAACCGCAGGTCGTTGGTTCAAATCCAATCGCCCCGACCATATTCCGGCAGTAGCGTGGCACGCGGACATTGACGCGGTCGCAGCAAATCCGCGGGCATTCTCGGCGGCTGCACGCCGGCGGCGGATTTCCGCGAATCGGACGCGGGAGCGGCTACCGACCTTCGCTGCGATCGCCATTTTTTGCAAAAATTAAATTTTAAAAAATTTCCGATTCGGTTGCTTGCATGAAATCCGGCATGCGGGCGCTTGAAATCTACAGCGCGGCAATCTTGCGAAGCGCTCGCCGCGCGGATGGCGACGAATTAAAATTCTCAAGGGTTTGCAGGCAAAAGCCAACCTGGATTTTAACGCCGCTCGGATGAGTTAACGGTGCGAATATCGGGCGAGCAGCTCCGAAAATTGGGGCTTGATCAATGGGGACAAAATGCTATTTTTTGTTGACAAAAATCTGCAAACGCTTTATTTAGGGGGCTTCGCTTCGACAAGCCGCGACATGTGGAATCGCCGAAGCGGAATCAATCGGACAATACCGACGCGAGCTCGTCGGAATTGTGGAGGGGTCGAGCATGAAGATTTCGCGTAGGTATACGAAGGCGGGATCAGACCCGTATAGCGGAATCGATTTCGTCGCGACAGATTCGGAAATTCGAGGAACAGACGGCTCGGTCGTATTCAGTCTATCGGGTATCGAAATGCCTCGGCTGTGGAGCCAGGTCGCCGTTGACGTGCTGGCGCAAAAGTACTTCCGGAAGGCGGGAGTGGCGGCGAAGCTTCGAAAAGTCCCCGAGAAGGGCGTGCCCGGGTTTCTCCGGCGCTCCGAGCCCGACGAAGAGGCTCTTCGGGACCTTCCGGAGGATCGGCGATATGGCGGCGAATCATCGGCGAAGCAGGTGTTCGACCGGCTGGCGGGCACTTGGACCTATTGGGGCTGGAAGGGCGGCTACTTCGACTCCGACGAGGATGCTCGATCATTTTTCGACGAATGCCGTTTCATTCTAGCGACGCAGAAGGCGGCTCCGAACTCGCCGCAATGGTTCAACACCGGATTGCACTGGGCCTATGGGATCAACGGGCCGGGGCAGGGCCACTCCTACGTCGACTACCGAACCGGGAATTTGCAGATGTCGAGCAGCGCCTACGAACGGCCCCAGCCGCATGCCTGCTTCATCCTTTCGGTGTGCGACGATCTAGTTAATGACGGCGGCATTATGGATCTTTGGGTCCGAGAGGCGCGGCTGTTCAAATACGGATCCGGAACCGGAACGAATTTTTCCAATTTACGAGGCGAGAACGAACCGCTGTCCAGCGGAGGACGTTCGAGCGGAATGATGAGTTTCCTGCGAATCGGCGACCGAGCGGCGGGCGCGATAAAATCGGGCGGCACGACAAGGCGCGCGGCCAAGATGGTGATTTGCGACATGGACCACCCGGACATCGAAGAATTTATTTCTTGGAAGGTTCGAGAGGAGCAAAAGGTCGCGGCTCTGGTAGCCGGTTCCCGGTCGATCGAAACAATGCTGAATAAAATTTTCAAGGCGGTTAATTCATGGGAAGGCTCGCGGCTGAACGCCTGCGACCCGACCCAGAACCGGCCTCTGAAATCCGCGATCAAGGATGCTCGCTCCGCCATGGTCCCGGAGTCATTCATTGGCCGCTGCCTTCAATATGCGCGACAAGGCTACACGTCCCTGGAGTTTGAAACCTACGACACCGACTGGAGGTCGGAAGCGTACGCGACAGTTTCCGGGCAGAATTCAAACAATTCGGTGCGCGTTACCGACAAGTTTTTAACGGCGGTCAAAAACGGCAAGCCTTGGAAGCTTCTGCGGAGAACAGACGGCTCCGTCGCTAGAGTGGTCGACGCTAAAGAGCTTTGGGAAGACATCGGGCACGCGGCTTGGGCGAGCGCCGATCCTGGCATCCAATATCACGACACGATAAATTCCTGGCACACATGCCCAGGCGACGGTTCGATTCGCGCTTCGAATCCGTGTTCGGAATATATGTTCCTAGACAACACGGCCTGCAATTTGGCATCTGTCAATTTGCTGTCCTTTTACGAAAACGGAGAATTCCTCAAGGAAGACTTCAGGCATGTGACGCGATTGCTGACCATCGCCCTGGAAATCTCGGTGCTGATGGCGCAATTCCCGTCGAAGGAGATCGCCCGGCTGTCGCACCGCTTTCGGACGCTCGGCCTCGGCTACGCCAACGTCGGCGGGCTCCTGATGAACATGGGAATTGGCTACGATAGCGATCAGGGTCGCGCCGTATGCGGCGCCTTGACGTCGATTTTGTGCGGAACCGCGTATGCAACCTCGGCCGAAATGGCGCGCGAGCTAGGCGCATTCGAGGGATACGGGAAAAACGCGGAGTCCATGCTTAGGGTTATTCGCAATCACCGGCGCGCCGCCTTCGGCGAGACGCGCGGGTACGAAGCGCTTTCCGTGCCGCCGGTGCCGCTGGTCGCGGACGACTGCCCCGACACCGAACTTGTAGAATTGGCGAGAAGAGTTTGGGACGAGGCGCTGGAGCTCGGAGAAAAGCACGGCTTCCGAAACGCGCAGACGACCGTAATTGCGCCGACAGGCACTATCGCGCTCGTCATGGACTGCGACACGACCGGAATCGAGCCGGATTTCTCGCTCGTGAAGTTCAAAACGCTGGCGGGAGGCGGTTATTTCAAAATAATCAATAGATCGGTTCCCGCGGCTCTGGAAGCACTCGGTTATTCCAAACTTCAAATTCGCGATATCGTGACCTACGCGGTCGGACGCGGCGAGCTTGAAAACGCGCCGGGCGTTAATCACAAGCTTCTTAAAGAGCGGGGCTTTACAAAAGACGCGATTGAAAAAGTCGCAAGCAAACTGGATTCCGCCTTTGACATTAGATTTGTCTTCAATCCGTCGAATCTAGGCTATGAATTCTGCAAGTCCGCTCTCGGCTTCGGCAAGGAAGAGATGTCGCACCCGGATTTCGATATGTTGGCGAGCCTAGGCTTTTCGAACGATCAGATTGAAGCCGGAAACCAGTACGCCTGCGGAACGATGACGCTGGAAGGCGCGCCGCATCTTTTGGATGAGCATTTGCACGTTTTCGATTGCGCCAGCACTTGCGGCAGGACAGGGACGAGATGCTTGAGCGTGGATAGCCATATTCGAATGATGGCCGCAGCCCAGGGATTCATTTCCGGAGCTATTTCAAAAACGGTTAACATGCCGAATTCCGCTTCCGTCGAAGAATGCAAGAAGGCATACGAACTTTCCTGGAGTCTCGGCGTAAAGGCTATCGCTCTCTATAGAGACGGTTCGAAGCTGAGCCAGCCGCTGGCTTCGATGCTGTACGACGGCATAGACGAGGACGACGAGCTAGTCGAAACCGCCGAGCAGCCTCCGGCAAAAGCCAATGGAAGCTGGAAGGAGCATTACGCGCCGGCTTTGTCCAAAGACAATTTGGCGCAGAGGCGAAATCTTCCCACCCGCCGCAAGGGCTATACGCAGAAGGCCGTCGTAGGCGGGCACAAAGTCTATCTCCGAACCGGCGAATACGAGGACGGATCGCTCGGCGAGATCTTTATCGACATGCACAAGGAGGGTGCGGGTTTTCGGGCGATGATGAATAATTTCGCCATCGCGATATCCTTGGGCCTGCAGTACGGCGTTCCATTGGACGTGCTCGTGGAATCCTTTACATTCACGAAATTCGAGCCCTCCGGATTCGTTCAAGGCAACGATTCGATTAAAAACGCGTCGTCGATCCTAGACTACATCTTTCGCGAACTGGCGGTTAGCTATCTTGACCGCACGGACCTCGCGCATGTCGTGCCCCAAGGCGACATGATCACGGACCTTGGACATGGCGAGCATCACATTGATCCGGAAGAAGACGGCGGACACGATAAGAATATTGTTCGCGATACCGTCATGTACATGGGATCCAGGGGATACTTCCGCAATCGCATGCCGGCAAATGTTTCGAACGGTAGTCACCGCCGCTTGGGTGCTGATCGCAAGAATTCGCCGGTTGCGGAAGCTGAGCTTGTATTCGGCGGCAACCCGATGATCGACGACCCGATTTCGCACGAAGAATCGTCGGTTGGAGACTCCGTTTCCGGCGAACTCTCCTTGCTCAAAAACGAAGCGGGAAGCGCGAAAGTGAAGGGGTTCGAAGGCGATGCCTGCAGCGAATGCGGAAATTTCACTCTTGTGCGCAGTGGAACCTGCCTTTTTTGCACGACCTGCGCCGCTTCGACGGGTTGCGGCTGATTTGAATTTCGCCGGGAATGCGGGCTGCGGCGCGATACCGTTCGGGTTCGGTCGGGCTTTGAAACGAACTAGCAGGCCAAATGCAGTCATTTCTCTCCATCGAATCACCTTGCCCTAACTAAAAGCCAAACGAAGAATATGCCGCCGAAGAGGCCGGTAACGATGCCGACGGGAATTTCTTCGGGAGCGAAAAATGTTCTCGACGCGGTATCGGCCCAAATTAGGAAAATAGCTCCGAGCATCGCGGATAGCGGGACAACTCGCGAATTGCTGCCGCCGAGAATGAATCTCGCGACGTGGGGAATCATCAAGCCGACGAATCCTATGAGCCCGGAAAAAGCCACCATGACGCCTGTCACCAAAGCGCACGCGGTGAAAACCGCAAGACGGAATCGTTCGGCGGTTATTCCCATTGTCGAGGCGGTTTCATCGCCTATCGTCATGGCGTCTAGCTCTCCCGATTTGACCCACAGCCAGGAACCGCAAGGAATTAGCACGAGGACGGGATAGAAGCATTGCTGCCACTCCGCCCGTCCGAATCCTCCGAGCATCCAGAAAACAACCGTATGAGTCGCGCGAGGATCGCCCCAAAAAATCAGCATGTTCGCGCACGCTAAAATTATGAACGACACGGCGACTCCCGCGAGGACGAATCGGGCGGCGCTGGACGACCTAGTGAACCGGGAAATCGCGACTACAATGAATGTGGCCGCCAGAGCTCCCAGGAAAGCTAGGAATGGCACGGTCAATGTACCTAGGAAGCGCCCGGTGTGGAGCAGCGCTAGAATTGCGCCGAATGCGCCTCCTGATGAAATTCCAAGCAGGTGCGGGTCCGCAAGCTCGTTTCTCGTAACGGATTGCAGCACTGCGCCGACGACCGCCAAACCTGCGCCCACGGTAGCGGCAAGAATTGCGCGCGGCAGCCGAATTTGCCAGACAATGGCTTCCTGCCCCGGCGCCCAGTAGGACTCGATACGCGCTGGCGCGACTTTGTGCGCGAGTATGTCAAATACCGTCGCCAACGGAATGGAAACCGCGCCAATGCCGATCGCAGCGAATGCAGAGGCCAGAATAAGAACCAGGATCAATAGCGGAAACAAGGCTTGCAAGACGACTTTGTTCCGGCTTCTTGCATCGAGGGCCATGAATCGATTCGAATTCCTGCTAGATGGAAATTGATAGCGCTGCTATCGGTTTGACTTTGCCCAGAATCCTTCCGCCAATCTTCGAACGGCGCCAATGTTGCGCGGGCCGGGCGTCGCGTCGCCGTAATCGAGAACAATAAAACGGTCGTTGACAACTGCGTCGACATTTGCAAACGCAGGATGAGACAGGATAAATTGGCGTTTCTCTTCCGCCGAGACGCTGCCGTAGTTCACGATTACGATTATTTGGGGATTGCGCGCGACGGCTTCCTCCCACGAGACCGCAGCCCAGCTTTTTTCAATGTCGCCCATCACATTTTCGCCGCCGGCCGCCTCGATCAAGGCTGTCGGCATCGCGTATCGACCGGCAGTAAGCGGCGAATTCTCGCCGCTATCGTAGACGAAGACTTTGACCGGCGAACCATCTGGTGGAATCATCGCCTTTATCGAGCCTAATTCGGAACGAAAACGATCAATCAGGGCATCCGCGCGTTCGGAGACGTTAAAAATTATTCCTAAATTGCGAATATCGTTGAAAAAGTCGTCGATGCTTGCTTTCGGCTTGCCGCCGACATGGATGCAGGATTCCGTTAATTCGTAGACCTTGATGCCCAGCGGCTTTAGCGAATCGGGCGTAACTTCGCCTCCGAGCCTCAGGCCGTAGTTCCAGCCCGAGAAAAGAAAGTCGGCGCTCGCCCCAAGCAGCAGTTCCCGTGTCGGATAGCCGGGCGAGAGCGATTCAAGTCCTCTTAGATCTGCCTGAAATTCCGGGTCGACCATGCGCTGCTCCGAAATTCGAGTATAGCCTACCATGCGGTCCGCCAGTCCCAGCGCGAGCATGGTCTCGGTAAGATTCACATCGCTTGAAACGGCTCGAGACGGAGGCAGGTCAAACGACACGGCTCGTCCGCACGACTCCACCGATACCGGGAAAGCGGCCGCAGGGCAGGAGATGATAGCGCAAAGCATTGAAATAGCGGCATGTTTCATTTTAGTTCCATTGGCTGCAGTAGTCCAAAGGCGAATATCTTTCGTTCTGCGACATGCTCGATTCGGGCGGAGACGCGAAAAGCCGATTCAATCAGCCCTTCCGAAAGCGTTTCCGCAATTGGTCCCGATGCCAACATCTCACCGTTCGAAAGCAGGAGCAGCTCGTCGGCGAATTCAGCGGCGTGCGATAGATCGTGCAAAGAGCATATGACCGTCGGTCCGGCATCCCGAAGCAATGTCAGGATTTCAAGCTGCCTCCGTATGTCGAGATGGCTGGTCGGCTCGTCCAGCACCAGCACTGCGGGATCCTGAGCCAGCGCACGCGCGATCATCACCGACTGGCGTTCGCCGCCGGACAGGGACTCGAATTTTTTTCCGGCGAATTTATCCACGCCTATTTTAGCCATCGCTCGGTCAACGGCGGCGGCATCCGCATCGCTCCGGCTGGACAGGCCGTTTCGATGAGGAGTCCTGCCCAAAGCAACGATTTCACGGGCGGTCATCGAAAATCCCGAAGGGACTTCCTGCGGCACCGCGGCAACTCGCAAGGCGGCCTGCCTAGGCGCCAGACTCCAAAGGTCGTCGTCACCAAGCCAAACTTTACCCGTTAACGGGCGGCGGTACCTATACAAAATCCGTAGCAGCGTCGATTTGCCCGCGCCGTTGGGTCCGGCGACAGCGAGCATTTTACCGGCGTCAACCTTGAAACTAACGTTTCTGAGAATTGGAAAGCGCCCGCCTGAAGGACCCCAGGAAAGGTTTTCCACCGCAACGGAAACCGAGTTCATGTTTGAACTTCTCGCGGGAACAGCGATTCAAGCCGTGCCGAATCGGTTCGCCTATATGGGGACCGACGCCAAACCGACTCGTCGGCGATACGGAATGCTGGACAGGCGGTTCTGCGGCGATTGGCTGAAACGGCAACGGGGCTTGACGAGGCTACCAAGGAGCGGCGTCAAGAAAATCGTTCGAAATCGAAAACATAGTTGCCTCCTTCCGGGTTTCCTCGCCCGTGTTCGAGAGTCATTGTCAGCGGCAGGGTGTCTGGCTCGCGAGATGACTTCGGAGGCTATTGCCAGCAGTCCGAACAGTCTCGCCTACAGTTGCGGGACAGCTACGGGTTTGGTCCCCAGATCGGGTCGACCGCACCGTATTCCCCTTTTAATCCAATTCGCCTTTCTCCGAATTGAAACCACAACGGCCAAATATTGCGCGGGAGCATGCCTGTCAACAAGAATCGCGCCTCTATGATCCGGATGGATTTTCGACGCATCGGGAATAACTTTGCGAATTTATTGGCAGCTTGGAGATTGCAGCTCAGTATTCGAGGCGAGCGACAGCAATCCGGAGACCTGATTGCCGGCTTGGAAACCAAGGCGTTAGCAAGACATTACCCTCGCGAAATTCCGACGACTCCGGTACGCGCGATTTCCACGAGCTTAAGGGGGCGAACAAGTTCTGCGAACGCATCGATTTTGTCCGGTGTTCCCGTCAATTCAAATGTAAAGCTGTCCAGGGTCGAATCGACGACCTTGGCTCGAAAAATGTCGGCGAGGCGAAGAGCTTCGACTCGATTCTGGCCCTTTCCCTTGATCTTCAAGAGAGCCAGTTCCCGCTCCACCGAAGGTCCATCGGTCGTCAGATCCAGCACCTTGCGAACCGATACTATTCGTCCGAGCTGGTTCTTGATTTGCTCGATAACCGCAGGCTTGCCGTTCGTTACGATCGTAATTCGCGACACGTGCCCTTCATGATCGACCTCCGCCACCGTCAAGCTTTCGATATTATATCCTCGGCCGGAAAATAGTCCGACGACGCGCGCGAGCACGCCTGCTTCGTTGTCGACGATAATAGCCAGCGTATGGGTCTCATGGTCCTCGATGACCGGGCTGCGCAAATCATAGGCCGACTTGCGAGATGTTCCCGATTTTATTCGCAATTCATTCATTTGGCCTTCTCCGCTAGACTAGAACCGCGCCGGACGCGTCGATTGTCTTGGCTTCCGAGTCCTCGCCTAGCCGCATCTTGTTGTGCGGTTCCCCTGACGGTATCATCGGGAAGCAGTTTTCGTGCTTCTCGACGACGCAGTCGAATATGACGGGGCCGTCATAGTTCAGCATGTCCATTATCGCATCGTCCACATCGGCCGGGTCGGAAATCGAAATTCCTTTGCAGCCGAACGCTTCGGCAAGTCGGACAAAATCCGGCAGAGCTTCCGACCACGAGTGGCTGTATCTCTCGCCATGAAGCAATTCCTGCCATTGGCGAACCATGCCGAGGCGCTCATTGTTCAGAATGAACTGCTTAACGGGAAGCCTGTATTGGACCGCCGTGCCCATTTCCTGCATGTTCATGAGCCAGCTTGCTTCGCCCGCGACATTGATAACCAGAGCTTCGGGGTGCGCGATTTGAACGCCTATGGATGCGGGAAGCCCGTATCCCATGGTTCCAAGGCCGCCTGACGTCATCCACCTATTCGGCTCATGGAAGCCCATGAATTGAGCCGCCCACATTTGATGCTGGCCGACTTCCGTCGTTATAAACCTGTCGGCGTCCGCCGTGAGAGCTTCCAATCTCTGTATGGCGTATTGAGGCTTAATCGTTGCGGTCGAGGGTTTGTAGGATAGGCAGTCGACCTTGCGCCATTCCTTGATTTGCTGCCACCATTCGCGAACGGCGCCATTGCTGGTTTTGCTGCCGCGGCTTCTCCAAATTCCAAGCAAGTCCTTAAGAACGCTTCCCGCGTCGCCGACTATCGGAATATTGACCTGAATGGCCTTGTTGATCGACGACGGGTCGATATCGATGTGCGCTCGGAATGAATTAGGACTGAAGTCGCTGATTCTGCCGGTTATCCTGTCGTCGAATCTTGCTCCGACATTGATCATCAAGTCGCAGCCGTGCATTGCTAGGTTGGATTCGTAAGTTCCGTGCATGCCGAGCATGCCCATCCAATTCGGACCCGAGGCCGGGTAGGCGCCGAGTCCCATCAGAGTGGACGTAATCGGGAATCCAGTCTCGTCGACAAGTTGCCGCAAATGCTTGCAAGCCTTCCTGCCGGAATTTACGACCCCGCCGCCCGTGTAAAATATCGGTCGCTCGGCGGTTTCCAATTTTTCGACAAGCTCCAGGATGGCTTCTGCATCTCCCCGAGTTTTAGGCTTGTAGTGTCCGGTGCGCGACTCGTTTTTTGCGGAATATGCTCCGCTTGCAAACTGGACATCCTTCGGGATGTCGACCAGAACAGGGCCTGGACGCCCCGTTCGAGCAACGTGGAAGGCTTGATGAATAGTTTCAGCAAGCCTATCGGTGTCCTTGACCAGCCAATTGTGCTTCGTGCAGGGACGAGTGATGCCAACGGAATCCGCTTCCTGAAACGCATCGGTTCCGATCATGAAAGTGGGAACTTGCCCTGTAATGACGACGATGGGGATGGAATCCATAAGAGCGTCGGTTATTCCTGTCACGGAATTGGTTGCGCCGGGACCGGATGTTACAAGGACCACGCCGACCTTTCCGGTCGACCGCGCATAGCCCTCCGCCGCATGCACGGCTCCTTGCTCGTGCCGCACCAGAACGTGCTTGATTCGGTTCTGGAGCAGGATTTCGTCGTAAATCGGCAGAACCGCGCCTCCGGGATAGCCGAATATAGTATCCACTCCCTGGTCGATTAATGCCTGAATGACTATCTTTGCGCCGGTCATTGAACGGGTCATTTTATTCGGCCTCCTGGCAAACATCCGCCATAGCAAAAAAAAACCCCTTCACGAGGGGTTTGTAGCGAGCTTAACCTGAGTAACTCAGGTTCCGGCCCGCCGCGAGCTCACGAGCTTATGTGCATTATTACGAGTAATATTTTCCATTGCGGCTGGACGATAATTAACCGGAATTGATCTGTCAAGAAATTTGTTTATCGGGCTGGGGCGAGCATGATCCCTATCTTGGCCTGCCGGGAACTAATCGAACGATTAAGCGCGCTTCGCGTAAAATCGCGGGCGAGCGAGAATATTGTCGAATTGCGAATCCCGGCTTTAACGAAACCTAGTTTCCGCAAATGCCGATTGTTGCTCGATCCTGGCCGGCAATTGCAGCGAAGGAGTGCAACAGCATTAATTTTTTTCAACTCCTCAAGATACGCTGAATCGAAAAGATTTCGATTAATGCAAGATAAGGAAAATGCCGCTATGGCGCGGCATCGGCCTCAGGTTCGCGTATCCGCCCCGAGATCCGGTATCGGCACGGATTTAGGTTCGGCTATGCGCCGCTGAAAGACGCTTTCTTCCAGCGAACGCGAAGCCCTCGCGGAAATTTCGCTCCGGCTGGCGGCAGGCGAACGAATCATGGCGACGGCGGCATGGTCCTAAGCATTCGGTAAAAATCCGCCAACGGCTGCGCAAAAGTGCGGGCCGTGACATCAGGCAATTCGCAGCGACATGATGTGGATGCAATTTGCCAAAACCGTGAATTTGAGGCGGAAATCGAAGCAATCGCACTACGCATGCGAGAGAGCGGGTTTGCGCTCCGAAACTTTTTGGTTCCAACGGACTTGGGCGCCAATTCCGTTCGGGTGGTTTCGCATCAAATCATAAGACGCTCGGTCGCCGATGTCCGACCATTTGCCGAACTTAAGTGATTCCAAAGCTGAAAAATTCGCTTTGTAGCTCATCTTTTGGCTGCCTGGCACCCAGAATCCCAAGTACACGTAGTCAAGTTGCATTTCCTTGGCCAAGTTCACGGTATCGAGAATCATGAACGTTCCGAGGGACAACTTCGAACGATCCGGGTCGAAAAACGAGTACAGCATCGAAAGCCCGTTGTCGAGATAGTCGACATGGGCAACGGCGACCAATTCCTTACCGGCAGGTGAATTTTCGGCGGGCAGCCAATATTCAATTAGCGAGGAGCGCGTTACGCTGCCGTCGACCATTTCAACGTAATCCTTCCAAGTCATGCCCTCCATTCCACCGGTCTTATGACGCGATTTCAGATAGCGTCTGAACAGCTGGTACTGGATTTCCGTCGGTTCCGAAGGGTGAATTAGCCGTTTCAGGCGAGAGTTTCTCCTCGCGGTCCTGATTTGGGACTTCGACAGCGAAAAATCTCTCACGCGAATTCGGACGGGAACGCATGCGCAGCATGTAGGGCAGGCGTGGGTGTACAGGATGTCGCGGGAGCGGCGAAATCCGTGCTGAGCCAGCAGGTCAATCAAACCATCGGGATCGTGACCGGAAATCCGAGTGAAATACTTTCGTTCAAATCGGTCGGCAAGATAGGAACAGGGATACGGCTCCGAAATAAAATATTTAAGTCTCATAACGGATTGAAGTCTATTTGCGAGAAGCGACTGCTGCCGACTCACTACCGATTTCATTGGACATTGTCAATATTTCCAAATTCCCGGCGGACTGCCGGGACGAGTAGGCGAAGCGCCAGAAAATTGAAAGCCGTAAATTTCCCGCCTGATTTTTGTAGACCCAAAAAAAGCGCGACCGCTATAAAAAGCGGCCGTGCTCGAATGGAATTTGGCAAAGTAAACTGGGGCGCCTATTGGCGCCCCCCGCGTAGGTAGATAGTCGATTTATTCGGTGGGCTGCTGGCTTGAGGCGGCGTTGCGCTTCCTTTCTTCCATGAACTGGTCGAATTGCGTCTTGTCCTTGCTTTCTCTCAACCTTTTCACGAATTCGTTGAACGCGTCTTGTTCTTCTTCCAATCGGCGGATTGTCTGCGCCTTGTAATTGTCGAAGGCCACGTTGCCTGAAGACTTGAACCCAAATCCCGAACACTTGCCGACAAATTTCGATTTCTTTCCTGCGAACATTCGATTGCTCCAAATCATGTAGCCCAGTATTGCGAGGCCAACCGGCCAGAAAAATATGAAGCCGAGCACCATAAGGGCTATCCAAGCGCCTTTGCCGCGTTCATCAAGCCAATTTACGGCGGCGGACGGCCAGGAAGCTGCTGAACTCATTTTTTTTGCTCCTCATCTGGTTTTTATGTTAATGTAACTAACATTAACAATCACTAGATAGTTTCTTCAGTGAAGGAATCAAGCCCGATGATGGGCGATTTCAAAAAAAATTCGGTGCGACGGATTGAACTGGATTTGTCGTGTTCAAGCCCGCTGCCCGGCTCCTTTCCGCGATTCCGAATAGGTTGGATCGGCAGCGGACGCGCCGGTCTATGTTGCTTGTGCGCCAAGCAATCCTATCACGCCTTTCCGCAGCGGCATAGCGGCCGTGGCGCCGTAGCCCTGCGTCGAGATTGCGGCCGCGGCGTTAGCGTGGCGAGCGCAATAAAATGGGTCAGAGCCCTTTGAAAATTCGGCTAGAAACGCGCCGTCGAATGTATCGCCTGCGCCCGTCGCGTCGACGGAAGCCACGCGATAGGGCGCTATCCGCTCGCACTGGCTTTGGGTTGCAACAATGGCGCCCTGGTCGCCGAGAGTCAGAGCGACGATTTCGCAGCCTAGCGACCGGAAGTATCCGATAGCCGCATCGGGGTCGGCGTGGCCGAGCAGAAATTTGACGTCGTCGATTCCAGGCAAGGCGATATCGCAGATCTGGAATGCATCCCGGAATAGGCTCTTTGCGCGTTCGGGACTCAGGAGCTTGGAGCGGTAGTTCGGATCGAACGAAATCTTTGCGCCCGCGTCACGAGCGATTCGCGCCGCCGCGAACGCCGTGTCGGCGGAATTTTCGGAAATCGCCAGGCTGATTCCTGAAAAGTGAAATATCTTCGTCTGCATTATCAGGTCGCGAGGCAGGTCGCCGGGCGTCCAGCTACAGCTGGCGGAGCCAGCCCGGTAGTATGTAAATTCATGCCCCGAAGCGCCGTGCGTCACTATATAGATCCCGGTAAATTCTCCGTCGACCGCGGTAGCGCCCGTCGTGTCGACGCCTTCGCGGCGCCAGAAATCCATGAAGCTTTTTCCGAAATGATCGTTCCCGACCCGCGCGAGAACGGCCGCGGAAGCTCCCTGGCGGGCGGCGGCAACGGCGCAATTCGAGGTATCGCCGCCATGCGAGGGCAGGAACAGTCCGCCTTCCTGCTCGTTGAATTCGAACAGCGGTTCACCGAAACACAGTATATCCAAGAAATTGCTTTCCGTTAGAATCATAGGATTGCCCGCGCGGGCGGCATTCCATGGAATACCTAATCGTTCATGCTCTGCAAACAAACAAAATCGGGAACGGCCCGAATTTCATAAGGCGGTCGAAGCGCGATTGCCGGACGGTTCGTAAATTAACTTTCGGAATGGCAAATCAACTTGCGCGAAATCCTTTTGGCAAACGCCGGAGGCGGACCGCCTCGCAAATTGGATGTCTTCGGGCCAAGCTCAACGGCCCGACTACGCAACGCGCCTCGAGTCGGTCCGGACGCGCGATGCCCTCGATCGCAATGATTCCGCGAATCGGGATTGCTTGGCTTGGGCGGAGCGCCATGTCCAGAAAGAGATCGCCGTCGACGGATCTCGTTCCGTTCTTATAAACGCAACGGTTTTCGCATCTCGACAAGGCGTGAATTCGTTTGACGGCATCACTTGTCGGGCTCCAGGAGGCCGAGCCCTCGAAGATAAATTCCAATGCCGGTTTCAAGGAGGTTTTCCGCGGAATATATCGAACGGTTGCCCGGCTCGCCCCGGCTATAAAGTTCTACGACTCCGTGGCTCATAGCCCAGATATGGTCGCTGACCATGCTGGAAGGCGGTTTCTTGCCCGGCGGGATGCGCGAAACGAGTTCTTCGGCCGCGCGGTGAAGCACCGATTTGGCGCGCAGGGCCGCATGCGCCAACTCGGAGTTCATATTAAAGGAAAGTCCAGACTCGAACATGGCGATGTAGTGGCCCGGATATTTTTGCGCAAAGGCGAGATAGGCGTGTCCCGTTGCTTCAAATGCGGCAAGCGGCGAAGGCTTTCCGTCATTGTAGGCGAATTCCATTAAATCGGCAAAAATCTCGAATCCCTGGAGAGCCGCCTCGCCGAGAATTTCTTCCCGCGATCGGAAATGGCGATAGGGGGCGGCGGTCGACACGCCGGCCAGCTTGGCGGCCTCGGCCATAGTGAATCCATTGGGACCTTTGTCCTCGACCAGCTTTAGCGTTGCGTCGACCAGAGCCTGCTTTAGATTTCCGTGATGGTATTTGCGCTTCGGCTTCATATGTTCGCTTCGCCGGTGCATTCCGAATTCTTGAAACTTTTCAATGCGAGTCGCTCCGGCCAATTGAATCGCGATCGAACGGCACGGTCTGATAGATTTCGTTGATCCAATTGCCGTAGAGAAGGTGGCCGTGGCTGCGCCATCGATTGCTAGGCGGGTTTGCAGGGTCGTTGTCGGGATAGTAGTTCGTAGGGACTTGAATAGGAACGCCTTTGCTGACATCCCGCTTGTATTCGCTATCCAACGTTTCGCTATCGTACTCGAAGTGATTGAATATCGTTAACGCTCGTCGACTCCGGTCTTCTACCAGGCATGGTCCGGTTTCCACCGATCCTAGGAGCGTCCTGAGTTCGGGAATCCGCGCAATGTCGCAGTCCCTGATTTCAGTCCAGCGGCTCACCGGAATTACGAATTGGTCCGAGAATCCCCGCAGATATGGCGACGACGGAGCGAGGTTTGTCATTGAATAGCATCCAAACGCTTTGGAATTCAGTTCAAATTTCTCGATGCCATGCCAATAGTAGAGCATCGCCATCCCGCCCCAGCATATTCCGAAAAGCGAATGAACGCTGGTTTCAGCCCAGTCGAATAGTTCGCAAAGTTCCTTCCAATACGTAACTCTTTCGTAAGGCAGGTGTTCGATCGGCGCCCCCGTAATAATCAGCCCATCGAATTTCTGGTTCCGAACCTTTGAAAACGGCTTGTAGAACCCTTCCATATGCTCCGCGGATGTCGTTTTCGATTTATGGGAACTCATCGACAGAAGCGTCAGTCTGATCTGTAGCGGCGTCGCGCCGATCAACCTAGCGATTTGCGTTTCAGTTTTAATTTTCTCCGGCATGAGATTCAGAAGGCCGATATTCAGCGGCCTGATGTCCTGTCGAGAAGCCATTTCGGTCGACATGACCATGACGCCTTCGCCGCGAAGAACATTGAATGCCGGAAGTTTCTCCGGAATATTTATTGGCATGCTCTCAAGCCTTTCAGGCGCGTTGCCATTATCGTCGACGGTCCAAAGAGGCGGCGACAAGTTCGCTGAAATCCTCGGCGCTCGCAACCTCCCTCACATCGTTCGCGTGCAATTGAATTCCCCAGTTTTCGGCCATTGCCCGGTAGCGAGGCATCCGCCGCCTTACAGCTTTAAGATAGATCCACCGTACGAATTTATCCGGATCAACCCTGTCCGCGCTACAGCTTTCTAGCCGGCAATACTCCTGCCACATCTCCTCCAAGAAGCTTGGATGGTAGTACATGGGCTTGGGAGCCTGGTCGAAACGCTCGGCCAGCTGCTGGACATGGTCTTCGCCTTCGCGGATCCAGATAAGCAATAGCTGTTCCGCCAGCGCGTTCATCAGGTCGTCGTTCTTGTCGTCCGGATCGACGATTTCGCAAATTGACCCCCCCGAATCGCAAACGAAATTCCTGTAGCCGTAGATTTTTTGAGCTTTTTCGATAAAGAGTTTCGATTCTCTCAGGGAAGCCATTTCCGCAATGCAGTGCTGATCCTGGCGAAGTTTGTATTCTTCATAGGGAATTCCGCCGAGTTCCGGGTTGCCGGGCTTGCTGAGATAAGTGGACAAGGGCGCCAGGTTGTCAAATGTTATGTTGGAAGCGATGTAGATTGAATCCGACTTGAGCAATCCGGCTAGAAACTCGTTTCTCATGGCTTCGCGCTTGAAATTGTCTACGATGTATTCGCCCATATACCGGGTGCCTATGCGGTAATCGACGGAATAGTGGAACCACTCGCCCGACTTTCGCAGAATGTCCGAGATATGGGTTTTGCCAACGCCCGACATTCCGAATAGCAGAATCTTTTTTCTTTCGCAGGCCCGCCACTGCTCCGCACTTTCGTAGATCATGTCCGCCCCGCTAAAATCCGCCGGCTAGGCAATATTGCAAATTCCAAGCAAAACATAAACTTGATCGCGTAGGACGCAATGCCCCGAATCATGGATGTTCCCTTATCTCTCCATCCGCTTTCGGCGGCGCAGGAAAATTCGGGAAATTTAGGACCTAGATTTTGATGCGGGAACGAACATTCAGGTAGTTTCCCATGCATATAATCGCGGCGCCTGCAAAAACCGCCAGCTCAAGCGGCTCGCCGTAAGCGAGCATTCCGATTACCGCTATGAGAGGTAGCCTAAAGAAGTCCATTGGCGCGACCGCCGCCGCCGGCGCGATGCTAAGCGCTTTCGTGAGGCAAAAATGCGCCGAAATTCCGGAAATGCTCATGATCAATATGGGACCGGCTACGCTTATCGAAGGAACTTCCATTTGCAGATCCCACGCAGCGACCGCGCCGCTGGCGACTGATTGCATAAGCATCATCCAGATGAGGATTTCCACGGTGCTTTGGTAGCGAGTCAATTTCCGCGTGGTCACCGCCGAGCCGGCGAAGCCGATGGCGCAGCAAAGCGCGGCCCACGTTCCCGGCGAGAATTCAAGCTGCCCGGGCCTTGCTACGATTAAGATGCCCAAGGCTCCCAGCACGACCGAGAATACTTGTATCCGAGTTAATGATTCCTTCAGGTAAATTGCGGCCATAACCGCGACCCACAGGGGAGTCGTGAATTCGAAGGCGAATACTTGCGCCAGCGGAATGGTGGAAATCGCAAAGGTCCAGCAGCACATTCCAGCGAATTGGAACGAGTTTCTGACGCATTGCAGTCCAAACTGATTAAAGCCCATGCGAGGCAGCCTGCCGCTAGCTTTCGCGACAAGGATAAGAATAATGAGGCTCAAAGAAGTGCGATAGAAAACTAGTTCGAACGTATCGAGCTCAAAGCTCGCCTCGCGGGCGGAGACCGCAAGCAGCGTGAATGACATCAAGGTACCTGTCATCCACGCCGCGGCGCGAATCGGAGGTGATTTTTTCCAGCTCACGTATCCGGCGGCCCCTGCTGCCGAACCGCGATCGGCGAAAGACGCCATGCGCCCGGTCGCGCGACTTCGCGGGTCTGCCGGGAGTTCATTGCAGTCCGCCATTCCAGATGCGGAAGCCTTGGACGGCCGGCGATTTTTTCGCAATGCAAATTCAGTCTCCCGGATCAACCGAATTCACGAATATGCGCCCGGAAACATCGATAGGATATAGTCCCTTGAAAGTGCTGGTTTTCGCCGGAATTGCCTTTGCGGAACATCCGCCTCGATGCGAATCGCCGTCATGCCTGAATTACTCCCATTCGATCGTTCCCGGCGGCTTGGAAGTAATGTCGTAGACAACGCGATTAAGCCCGGGAACTTCATTGATGATGCGGTTCGCAGTTTCAGAGAGAAATCGGTGACCGAACGGATAGTAGTCCGCAGTCATGCCGTCGACGCTCGTTACAGCCCTCAAAACGCACGTATATTCGTAGGTCCTGGCGTCGCCCATAACGCCGACGGACTTCACTGGCAGCAGGGCTGCGAACGCCTGCCAGATTTCGTCGTATAGGCCATGGGAGCGGATTTGATCGATAAAGACCGCATCGGCCTGTCGAAGAATGTCGAGTTTTGCGCGGGTGACGGTTCCCGGGCAGCGAATGGCCAATCCGGGTCCCGGAAAGGGATGCCGGTTCACGAACGAGTCGGGGAGCCCGAGCTCGCGGCCTAGCTTCCGCACCTCGTCTTTGAAAAGGGATCGCAGAGGCTCGACAATTTCGAGATTCATAGCTTCGGGCAATCCGCCGACATTGTGGTGGGACTTTATCGTCGACGACGGCCCGCCGGATACGCTTATGGATTCGATGACATCCGGATACAGCGTGCCCTGGGCAAGAAATCCCGCATTCCCCAGCAACTTCGCGCGCTCTTGAAACACGTCGATGAAGAGCTCGCCGATGATCTTTCGCTTGGCCTCCGGGTCGTCGACGCATTCGAGGCGGGATAGGAATAGCTCCCGGGCATCTATGACTTCGATTGCAATGTTGTAGTGCCTCTTGAACATTCCGGGCACGTCTTCCGCCTCTCCCTGCCTAAGCAGGCCGTGATCAACGAACAGGCAAGTCAGCTGGCTGCCGACGGCTTCGTGGACAAGAAGGGCGGTTACCGACGAATCCACTCCTCCCGACAGCCCGCAGACAATTCTCTCCGAGCCGACTTGGTTTCGGATATTCGCGATCGCCTCGTCGCGAAAGGAACTCATGCTCCAGTCGAACGAAAATCCGGCGATTTTAGCGAAATTCCGCAGCAGGCGAGCGCCGTTCGGCGTGTGATGAACTTCCGGATGGAATTGAACGCCGTAGTATCTTCTCCTTGAATCCGCGACGATCGCCATCGGCGCGTTTGGCGAGCGCGCGATTACGGAAAACCCCAGAGCCGCCGAAGAAACCCTGTCGCCGTGCGACATCCAGACATCTTCACGGCCGGACGCCAGAAACCCGTCGAACAAGGGATCGTCCTCGTGCGCGGGGAGGGCGGAAATCCGGGCGCGGCCGAATTCGCGGTGCGCTCCGGTCTCGACCGTTCCGCCTAGCTGAGCCATCAGAATTTGCTGTCCGTAGCATATGCCGAAAAGCGGAATCCCAGAATCCAGAATCGCCTGGGGAATTTTCGGACAGCCTTTATCCGCCGCGCTTCCGGGTCCGCCGGAAAGAATTGCGGCTTTCGGACGGCAGGAGCCGTCGGCGAATTCCTCGCCCGCGCGCTGGTACGGCCGGATTTCGCAGTAGATGCCGGCTTCACGGTAGCGGCGGGCAATCAGCTGCGTTACCTGGCTCCCGAAATCGACAATAAGCATCGTCTCGCGGTTTGGTTTCGGCATTCTTCCTCGTTTCGGCATTGCGAAAGCTTTCGATTCAGCTCAGCATCTACGATTGTTCGACCCGGCAATTCAACTCCCGCTTGGCCGGGCTTGCCGGCCGGCGCAGCCGACCCGGGGCTTGCAAGCCGGCGGGCGCGCATGTCGCTTTAGGGCGGCTAGGCGGGTATTTCAAACCGATGCTTGGAAACGATTTATGCTACTCGGCGGTCGAACGGCTCAGGCGGCGGCAAGCCGCGCGGGAAATTTGGAAGGCCGACGGACCGGCAAGGCCGAATTGGCAATTCGAGGCAATTCGAAAGGTGTTGGACTAATATGCGCGACAATGGCGAAAAAAAAGCGAGTCGAAGCGCCGGCAGGCGAAAAGCCAGATCGGGAGGCGGCGCCGCGCGCCGCGCCGAGAGAGCCGGCGTAGATATCGAAACGGCGCGGTATATCGAACGCAACGTGCCGAACTTCGATCTGCTCGACGACGAGGCGCTTGAAATTATCGAGAGCAATGCGGAGACGATCCTCGAGGAGGTCGGCGTGGATTTTACCGACAATCCGCCAGCGCTGGACCGCTGGCGCGACGCCGGCGCCGATATCGACGGCAATCGCGTGCGCATGCCGAAGGGCTTGGCGAGGAGCCTATGCGCGACGGCGCCGTCCTCGTTCATCCAGCACGCCAGAAATCCTGAGCGATCTGTCGCCATAGGCGGAAGAAACCTGGTTCTTGCGCCCGTTTACGGTCCGCCTTTCGTTCGCGACAAGGATGGCGGCCGCCGATACGCGACGATGGAGGATTTTCGTAAATTCGTTAAGCTTGGATATATGTCCAAATGGCTTCAGCATTCGGGCGGAACATTGTGCGAGCCGACCGACATTCCCGTGAACAAGCGGCATTTAGATATGCTTCTCGCCCACATGACTCTAACGGACAAGCCGTTCATGGGGTCGGTTACGGAGCCTTCGCGAGCCCAGGACTCCGTCGATATGGCGAAGATTCTATTCGGACCCTCGTTCGTCGAAGAAAACACCGTCATAACTTCGCTTATCAATGTGAATTCGCCGCTGACGTTCGATGCGACCATGGTCGGCGCGATGGAGGTCTATGCCCGCCACAATCAGGCCTCTATCGTTTCGCCCTTCATCGTCGGCGGCGCCATGGCTCCCGTGACCGTCGCGGGCACCCTCTCGCAGGTTCTGGCGGAAGTGCTGGTCGGCATCGCCTACAGCCAGCTGATTCGCCCCGGCTCCCCGGTGATTTTCGGCGCATTCGTAACGTCGATCGACATGAATTCCGGCGCGCCGACCTTCGGCTCGCCCGAGGCGAGCCAGATACTCTTCGGAGCCGGGCAGCTGGCGCGCCGCATGAACCTGCCGTTTCGATCCGGCGGCGGCCTGTGCAGTTCCAAGCTGCCCGACGCGCAGGCGGCGTTCGAAAGCGCCAATACGCTCAATTCGGCGCTTCTGGCCGGCGTGAATTTCATGCTTCATGCGTGCGGGTGGCTGGAAGGGGGGCTGGTATCGTCGATTGAAAAATTCGTTATCGACGCCGATCAGCTAGGCGCGCTCCACAAGTTCGCACAAGGCGTCGACATGGATGCGAACGGGCAGGCCATGGATGCGATCAGGGAAGTCGGCCCCGGCTCTCACTTTCTCGGGTGCGCCCACACCCAGGCGAACTACATGACGGCGTACTGGCGCAGCGGGGTTTTCGACTACAGGCCCTTCGAAACCTGGCAGGAGGACGGCTCTCCGGACACGGTTGAATTGGCCTCGCAGCGCGCGGCGAGGCTATTGCGCGAATACGAACAGCCCGCGCTCGATGCGTCGGTGGAGGATTCTCTCGTAGCCTTCGTTTCCAAAAGAAAGAATTCGATGCCCGACGCTTTCGCTTAATCGAACCGAGTCGCCGACGGCGCAATGCGCCGCCGGCGGGGCAGGGCCCGACTAGGAAGTCGTGTCGTAGGCGCGCTCGCCATGAGACGCCAGGTCGAGGCCGGTGTATTCCTCCTCTTCGCCTATGCGCATCTTTACGGCCATGTCGATGACCTTTACCAGGATCACCGTAACCGCAACGGTGTAAATCCCGACGATTGCGACCGAACCGACTTGCGCCGCCCATGAAGCGTCCGCAACGAATATCGCGATCATGATCGTTCCGAATATGCCGCCGACGCCGTGTACGGCGAATACGTCCAGCGTATCGTCGATTTTTAGAATATTCTTCACGAATCCAACGGCTTCCTGGCAAAGAATGCCGGCGATGCCGCCGATGACAAGCGCGACGACCGGGCCCACGAATCCTGAAGCGGGCGTAATCGAGGCAAGACCCGCAATGGTTCCGGTGACCATGCCGACCATGGAAGCCTTGCCGTATTTTATTCTTTCCCAGAGAACCCAGGTCAGCGAAGCCGCCGCCGCGGATATATGCGTAACCGCTATCGCCGACGCGGCGCCCCCGTCAGCCGCTAGCTGCGAGCCGCCATTGAATCCGAACCATCCAACCCAGAGCATCGCCGCGCCGACCATGACCAGGCCCGGATTGTGGGGCGGCTTGTTCTTGTCCTTTCGAGCTCCGAGGAAAAATGCGACGACGAGCGCGGCCAGCCCCGCCGTTTCGTGAACCACGATTCCCCCTGCGAAATCCTTGACGCCCGTTTCGCCGAATATTCCGCCGTCGGAAAGCATCCCGCCGCCCCAGATCCAGTAGACGACCGGAGCGTAGCAAAGCAGCATCCATAGCGTGGAAAAAATCAGAACGAATCCATAGCTAATGCGTTCGACGTATGCGCCGACGATTAGCGCCGGCGTGATAATCGCGAATGTCATCTGAAAAGCGAAAAACAGGATTTCGGGCAATGTCCCCGACAGGGAGTCGGCGGTTACTCCTGAAAGGAACATCTTACCGAGACCGCCCCAAAAGGCCGTCGATCCGCTGCCGAAAGCGATCGAGTAGCCAATTGCCAGCCAGAGCACGCTCATAAGGCAGGCAATCGAGTAGCATTGCATGAACGTGCTAAGTACATTCCGCGCCCTCACCAGACCGCCGTAGAACAGGGCAAGTCCGGGAAGCGTCATAAATAAAACCAGCGCCGTCGCGACAATAATCCAGGCGGTATCTGCTCCGTTCATCATTTTCTCCTTTTTTCCTTTTGCCTAAGGTGCGGCTTTGAAGACCTTGCTAGATTTACCGGAAAATCAATGTCAAAATCTCTTTTGCAGCGCGAGGCCGCAATAGCCGCTATTCGCTGCAAGCGCCGATTCAAGGCCGTCCCTATTGCGCTCATTGCTCAAGGAACGCCGGCAGCTGCTGCGCCTGATTGCAGCAGATGCAGCGCATGCTGCACTGATTTCTCTCGCACCTGTTCCCGTCCGATTGAACCGAAATTTTTCGACTCCGTCAATGTCTCGGCGCCTATACGCGAAATCCCGAAGCAAACCAGTCCCTCCGGCTTTTTTCCGGACGCGCCCGGGCCGGCGACGCCGGTGATCGAAACCGCGATATCGGCATTGGAGCGCGCAAGAGCGCCCTCCGCCATTTCGCGGGCGGTGTTTTCGGAAACCGCTCCGTATTCCAGGATTGTCTTTCGCCGGACCCCGAGGAGTTCGCATTTCGCGTCGTTGCTATATACGACGAAGCCGCGGTCGAAATAGTCCGAGCTTCCGGGAACGCTCGTAATTCGCGCGGAAAGCAATCCGCCCGTGCAGCTTTCCGCGGCTGCGATCCTGATGTTGTCGGCGCGGCAAGCCGAAAGCAGCGATCGAGCGGAATCGCGGGTCATGTCACTTCCAGTATGAGCAGGGCAGCCGCCAGGATAGCGGCCGCTGCAATGCCGGCTGCGATGTCGTCGAGCATGATCGACAATGAATCGTGCCTTTCGTCGATGGCGCTGATGGGCCAGGGCTTAACGATATCGAAGAACCTGAACAAAAGTAAGGCGCAAATTAATATTGGCCAATGATTCGCGGAAACGCCGATCTCGCGCATCCACAGCCAGGCCGAGTACGGCCAAATCGCGATGAACTGCCCGGCAAGTTCGTCGATCACGAATTCCGCCGGATCATTTGCGCCCGGCTGAGCCACCGACCACCAGCCGACCAGAAACAATCCGATCGTGGCTGCGACCAGAATTGGGAAGCCTCCGATGACGTGGACTGTCACAGCCAAGGGCACTGCGAGCGCCGAGGCGAAGGTTCCGGGCATCCAGGGGAACCATCCCGCGCCAAACAACGTTGCAATTAATTTTTTCATTTCGACTTCAGCGTCGCGACCGCCATGGCCGCGATTCCTTCTTCGCGGCCGATGGCGCCAAGTCTTTCGGCGGTTGTCGCCTTCACTCCGATGCGCTGCGGGTCGATGCCGAGGCAAGCGGACAAGCGCAATTTCATGTCGTCGACATGCGGGCCGATTTGCGGGCCTTGGCAGATGATGGTGCAGTCGAGCGACGACACCGCGTATCCTTTTTCCGCTGCAAGCTCGCAAGCATGGTTCAGAAACACTGCCGACGACGCGTTCTTCCATTTAGAATCATCGGGCGGGAACCAATGACCTATGTCGCGCGCGCCAAGAGCGCCGTAGATCGCATCCGCAATCGCATGCATGGCGGCATCCGCGTCCGAATGCCCGATCAACCCTCGCGAATGGGGAATTTCAACTCCGCAAAGGACGACGGAGCTTCCGGGTCCGAATCTATGAACGTCGAACCCCTGGCCGACGCGGAAATCCGGAGCTTTCTCCATAGCGCGGCTGGCCTTGAAATAATCTTCCCGCGTCGTGATCTTTTCATTGGCCGGGCATCCTCGAACCGCCGCCACTCGCATCCCGGCCCGCACCGCGACGGCGGCATCGTCATGCGCAGGTCCGGAATATTTGTCGTGCGCGTCGAGTATCGCGGGAAAAGCGAATCCCTGAGGCGTCTGGGCGCAGAGTATTCCTGCGCGCGGCACCGATTTATCGAGAAAGCCGCCGGTTTCGCGCCAGAGAGCATCGGATGCCATTAGCACAGGTACCGCGCCGTCGTGGTTTTTCAATGCATCGACGACGCGATCGATCAACGCGGCGGAAAGAAACGGGCGGGCTCCGTCGTGGATCAATACGTGCGTCGCGTCGGAGTTCTTGTACGTTGCCAGCCCGTTGCGTACGGATACCTGCCGTTCCGTTCCTCCCGAAACGGTTTTGACTTTCGCTCCGAGTCGCGGTTCGACGAGGTTTTCAAACAGCGGCTCGTGATCGGAGCAAATTATCGCGGTGCAGTCGGATATTGCCGGATGGGATATCAAAGAATCGATTACTCGAGCAAGAATTGGCATTCCGCCCAGGTCCCTGTACTGCTTGGGTTTTCCGGAACCGGCTCGTTCACCCCGTCCAGCTGCGGGAACGATCGCGACGAGGTTCATGTCCTGCCACCTGTTGGCCTTGCTTCTGATGCCAGACTAAAGGCAAGGCGGAAATTTCGCAATTCATTAGGCGGCGATTGTAAGGAAGGTCGCCGGTCGGCGTTCGGTCTCACCGGCTTTCGGCATCGAATCCGCGCGCCAATTTCATTCGGGCCGATCCTCGCCGCGGCGTGCCCTGCATCGGCCGTTCTTCGTCAACCGCGCCGACATTCGGCGCGAATTCCAGCGCCGGCGGCGTCCGGGGGCGCCGAATCGCCAATTGCGCGCAACGGGTGCGGGGAAATTCCCGCCCGAACAACGCTCTCGCGGTCCGTCGGCGGTTTCCGAGGCCCTGCGAAGTTGTCCACGGCACTGAATTGAGAACAGGGAGATTCCGGCCGGTGCTGCGTTGAATGCCGATCAAGGGCTTCACATCTAGATTGAGAGCGAGGCTCGACGCGGCGAATGCGCGCGGCGGGCCCCGACAGTTCCAATTAGACCTAAAGAGGGCAATTGAATGGAATCGACGAGCCATCCGAAATTGGATGCGACAAGATGGGCCGCGCGCCCCCAAATCCTTGATCAGCCCGAGCCGCCGCTAGCAAAGATTCTCGCTTTCGAATGCGCTTTTCCCATGTCGACCGGAAATTCGCGGCGAAGTTCGCTAGGGGAGTGCGAACCAATGCGAAGGAATGCTTCCGCCTGCGACCGAAGGGCCTTGGGCATCTTTTCGAATCGGTCTCAATTGCCGGCGCAGGCATTCTTTCGCGATGTCATGGCGAACGAAGCAATTCGCTGGCGCATCGAATTGCCCGGGATGCCTTGGCATGCCCGAACGAGTTTGGACTTCGCCGCCGTGCCTCCGGAGTTGTCGCCGAGCCCGGCAGGCGGCATTCGGCACTGCAAAGCCGCCTCTAGGCGGTCGGCTGTTGGTTTTTTCCCGGAAATGGTAGAATAGCCGTGTGGATATTCGGAGGGATGAATTATTTCTCGACTCTTTCGCCTGCAATCTATCAATTTCGGCTTTCGGCAGGCGGAGCCTGGCAGGGAGTTGCCTCGGATTTGGAACTAACCGATAACGAAATTTGGTCATCGCTCCCGTTTCCCGCGCTTATAGTCGACGAAAGGGATGCCGTGGAAGATATGAACCCTGCGGCCGAAGCCGTCCTGAACTCGTCCTCGCGGCAGATGGCGGGCCGCGATGTCGCGGAATGCCTATTTGTTGACGAAGAAGCCAGGGAGGGGCTTCGCCGAGCCCGAACCGGCAGCGTTGCGGTTTCCATGAACGATGTCAGGATCAGGGCGGGAGGCCGGAATCCAATACCTGTCAGCGTCCAGATCGCGCATATTCACGCGTTGCCCGGCAAAATGCTGCTGTGCATGCAATCCAGGGAAATGGTAAATCGCATGAACCCGGGCAAGCGCATGAACACCGCGGCGAATTCAGCCGTCGGCATGGCCGCCATGCTCACCCATGAAATCAAGAATCCGCTCGCCGGCATTTCAGGCGCGGCGCAGCTTCTTTCAATGGGCTTGGATCGAGAGCGGCGCGAGTTGACGGATCTGATTTTTGCCGAAACCCGGCGAATCCTGTCGCTGCTGGAGAATGTCGAGCAGTTCGGCGACTACGGCTTGCCGGACGCCAAGGCCATGAATATTCACGATACGCTGGAAAAGGCCCGGAAACTCGCCTTGATGGGTTTCGCCGCCGGCGCGACGATTCGCTGTGAATTCGACCCGTCGCTTCCATTCGCGCGCGCCGACTCCGATCAATTGTTGCAGGCACTCCTTAATCTCCTGAAAAATGCGGTTGAATCGGCGGGAAGCGAAGGAAGTATCGTGATTCGCACTTATTTCGACAGTCAATTGAGCGTAAGCGCCGAAGACGGAACCAAGAAGACTTTGCCGATTCAAGTGGAGATCATCGACAGCGGCCCAGGCCTTCCCGCGCACATCGCGGATCATGTCTTCGAACCATTCGTCAGCGGAAAGGAAAACGGAACCGGACTCGGACTTGCGCTGGTTTCGAAGATAATCTCGGATCACGGCGGCTGGATTTCGCTTGATTCAAAGCCGGGTCGCATGGCCGTTCGGCTCTCTTTGGAGGCTGCGGACTAGTTCGCAGGGGAATCCTCATGGATGGAACCATATTGATAGCCGACGACGACGATGCAGTTCGCAAAGTGCTGACGCAGGCGTTTACGCGGGCCGGGTGCAAGGTTCACGCCACCTCGCTGGCGAGTACGCTAATGAGGTGGATCCGGGAAGGCAAAGGCGATCTAGTCGTTTCGGATGTCGCTCTTCCGGACGGGAACGGCTTGCAGAAATTGCCGGAAATGAAAAAGTTGCGCCCGGAATTGCCGATAATTCTGATTTCTGCGAAAAACTCGATCATGACGGCGATCCGAGCGGAAGAGGAGGATGTATTCGCCTATCTCCCTAAGCCATTCGATCTTTACGACCTGCTTCGCCGGGCGGGCGATGCGCTGAAATTCCGGAACCAGTCCAAATCGGCGGCGGCGTTCGAATCCGAAGATCTGCCGCTTGTCGGCAGGGCGCCTGAAATGCAGAAGCTGTACCAGTTGCTCGCGAAAGTCATGAATACGGATATTCCGGTTCATATCAAAGGCGAATCCGGAACGGGAAAGACTCTAGTCGCGAGATCGGTGCACGACTTTGGCGATCGACGAGCGATGCCTTTCGTTTCCCTGGCTTCCTGTCTTCTGGGGGACGGCGAAGAAATTAGCGGATTGCTTGAAAACGCGCGGGGCGGGACGGTCGTAATCGAGGAAGTCGGCGACCTCGGCGCCGCCGCGCAGCGGCGGCTGACTCAGGCGCTGGATGCTGTCGCCGGAGGCGGACCGCGTATTCTGACGACATCCCAGCAAAACCTGGAGAGAAAAACCGAGACCGGCGAGTTTCGACGGGATCTCTATTTTCGCTTGTGCGGAATACTTGCCGTGGTGCCGACGCTCAGGAACAGGATCGAAGACATTCCTCTTCTGGCAGCTCACTTCTTTGCGCGCGCCGAACGGCAAGGATTCGCGGCGAGAACGTTTTCGGACGAAGCTCTGGCGGCGCTTGTCCGGTACGGCTGGCCCGGCAACGTCAGGCAGCTGGAAAATTTCTGCAAGCAGCTGGCGGCGATCAGCCCCGAGATGCAAATTAGCGGCTCGACGGTGAACGACGCCTTTGCATCGCTGCCATCAGCTCCGGGCGGCTCGGCGGATTCGGAATTGACGCTATCGGGGGCCGTCAAATCGTATCTCGAAAGGCATTTCGAACTGCATGGCGGAGTTCCGCCTCGCGGTCTGTATCGCCGCGTGCTTCGGGAAGTCGAGGAGCCGATGATCGGCCTGGCGCTCGGAGCCACGGGCGGAAACAAGGCGAAATGCGCCACGTTGCTTGGGATAAACAGAAATACTTTGCGTCGAAAAATAGAAAATCACGGGATTTCCGCAAAGCGCAACAGAAAACTGCTATAAACGGCGAGCCGAAATTTCGAAGGGGGCTCAAGCGCTGATCGCGGCCGAAATCAAGGATAATGGAAGCAGATAAACTAGATTTTCCGGCTGGCGGCGCGCGCAGGACAGTCATGGTAAGAGTCTGGCCTTTCGCCATGGCGGTACTTATTTTCGCGCTTGCGGTACTCGTGCCTTTCCTCGGGCAAATTACGGCGGATGCATTCAGATCGATGAATGCCGGTCATCTGCCCGACTATCTGGCCTGGCTTCTCGTCGCGGACACGCTGTGCGTGCTGCTCCTGTGCGAGTTGGCATTGCTGGCCGTGACCAGGTCTCGCGGTCTCGGCCGGCCCTTGGAGCTTAGGCTGGCGCACATCGTCGCCTACGCGGTTCTGGTCCCCACGGCGATCGTTTCGATTGCGGCGATAAGAACGATTGGCGTGGAAACCAACGAGTGGGTTTCGAGCGAGGTCGCCGGGGCGTTCGACGATGCCCTGGTGGCCGCGAACGACTACGACAAGGAAATGCGGAGAAACCTGGCCGTGAGTTCGGCCGAAATCGCGCGGGGGCTGAACCGCCGATTCCTGGAAGTTCCGTTTCTGGACGCGGGTTCCCGGCGGGAAGTACTGGCCGAGGAGCAGGCGGAAGTCGGCGGCGACTTGAAGCATGTGTTTCTGATTGACGGGGCGTGCAACCTGATAGCGCGCGGGTCGAACAGCTACAGTTTCGATATCCTGCTGCCGGAGGCCGCGCTGATCGATGACTTGCGGGAAAGAGCGCTCGGAACGGGCGCGTTTTCCGCCGTAACCAATTGCCCGGAGAAGCTGGAAGAATTGGGAAGGTATGAATTCTTCGAGGACGGCGAAATCCTGGGAGCAATTTTCGAGGTCGGCGAAGCGCGGCACTATTATGTCGCCGTCGTACCTATCACCTCGACCGTTGATCGGTATCTGCACACGACCCTAGAGGCCATCCCTTCGATCAACAATCTGCACGCGACCGTCGGCGACGACCGCAGCGGGGCTATCGCGGGTTCTCAGGCTCTGTTCCGGAATTGGGGAACGATTTTTTCGCGCTATTCGATTCTTTTCCTTGGATTCGCCGTGGCGACCGCCGCGATGGTGGCCTGGGCCGGCATTATCCTGTCCGGGCGCCTATCCAGGCCGCTGCGAGAAATTTCCGGCATCGCCAAGCAGGTCGCGGCGGGAGATATGGAACTGAAGGACGTTAGGCTGAGCTACCAGGGCGACAACGAGGTGCGGACGATGGCGATCGCCTTCAAGGAAATGACAAGCCGCCTGCATCTGAATGCCTCGCGACTGGCCTTGCTTCATGAAGAAGCGGCGGAACGGGAAAGAGTATTGGCGGGCGTGCTTTCGAACGTGACATCCGGCGTCGTGGGACTGGACGCCCGCGAAAAAATCGTCTTTGCCAACCAGGCCGCCCGCGAGCTTCTGAAAATCGAAGATCCGGCCGGAGGCGCCGAGTATCAATTGCCCTTTAGAAATGCGGCTCCCGAAATGGCGTCGCTGCTGGAACGCCTGGGATCCATCGAATCCGCGACGGAGGGCGAATTATTTAATATCGTTCGCGGCGACGCAAGCGCGAATATTCGGGCCAGCGTTTCAAGAATTTGCGATGACGAGGGCAAAACGGAAGGATTCGTCGTGGCTTTCGACGACGTTACCGACCTGCTCAAGCTCCAGCAGCAGGCCGCCTGGAAGGAGGCGGCGCAAAGATTCGCGCACGATCTCGGCAATCCGATCACGCCGATCATGCTTGCGGCCGACTTCATCAAGGAAAGCATGTCGTCCCGGATGGACGACAAGAAATTGGAAAGGCTCAAGCTCCAGTGCGATATAATTGCCGACGAAAGCGAGCGCGCGAAGAGGCGGATCAAGGGATTCAGGCAATATGCGGAAATGGCGGCTCCGCGATTCGTTCGCGCGAACCTCTCCGATGTCGTTCATCGCCAGGTCGCTTTGGAAGATCTGCGGAACAGGGACGTTCAGATTATCGTAAAGGCGCCAGACGAGCCCGTCTACGCCGACATTGATTCGAGCATGATTTCCGCGGCGCTCACGAATTTGCTAAAGAATGCGGACGAATCGTTGCGTCTGAAGAAGCTCCGCCTTAAGGAAAATCAGCGAGAAGGCGAGTTTCGCCCGTCCATCGCGGTGGAAGTGGAAAGCGCTGGAGCGTACGCGATTATTCGCGTAACGGACAACGGCATGGGCCTTGGCAAGTCTTCGAAGACAGATGTTCCGAAAGCTAGGATTGGCAGAGGGTACGGTCTTTTGAACGTTCGCCACTACGCGGATTCCCACGGCGGAACGTTCGCATTGACGGATGCGCCCGCTTTAGAAAGAAGCGACATGGACGGAGCGGAGGCATGCATCCGCATTCCGGTCAAGCAGGTCAGGGCCGAAATTAGCGAAGATGAACACCTTGATTTCAAGGCGTTCGAGGAAATCGGCGAAGTCGGCGACGCGACGCGAAGGGACATGGACAAGCAGCAGGCGGCCGCGCCGCGGCGGCAGGAAGGCTCTAGGGAAAATCTCGTATGACACGTGATGTATTGATTGTCGACGACGACGCCACGATTCGGCAGCAGATAGCGATGATACTCGAAGATGTCGGCTTGTCGACTAGGGAGGCGCCCGGAAAAGAAGAATGCATGCTGCAGGTCAACGCGTCGCCGCCAGCTCTCGTAATCCTGGACTTGTGGCTGGCCGGCGAGAACAAGCGGGAAGGCCTCGACATTCTCAAGGAGCTGAAGCAGAACGACCCGGATATCCCCGTCGTCATAATTTCTGGGCACGGCAGTCTTGAAGTCGCCGTGAATGCAATGAAATTCGGCGCCCACGACTATATTGAAAAGCCATTTCGGAGAAATCCGCTGCTTTCCGTAACCAAGCGAGCGCTGGAGACGTCGCGCCTGCGCAGCGAAAACGCCGCATTGAAATCCAGGCACTCCGCACCCGCCGAGATGATCGGATCGTCCTCCGCAATGTCGTTTCTTCGCCAGAACTTGGAAAAAGTCGCGACAAACAACTGCCGCGTCCTGCTCGTGGGCCCCGCCGGCTCTGGAAAGGAGACCGCGGCGAGATTCGTGCACGCGCGCTCCCCTAGGAACGAGGCGCCGTTTGTATCCGTCAACCTTGCGTCCGTCGACCTTGAAAAGTGCGAAGAAATTATTTTCGGAGCGGAATCTCCGGGCAGCGGAATCGCGCCGGGCCTTATTGAATCGGCGCATCGAGGCGTACTTTATTTTCACGAAGTCGCCGATCTGCCCATGAACGTTCAGACGAAATTGCTGCGCATGCTCGTACAGGGCAAGTATCAGAGAGCTAGAGGCGTCAATGACGTGCGAATCGACTGCAAAGTTATTTCGAGTAGCAGCAGGGACCTGATCGGCGAGTGCAAGCACGGCCGATTCCGAGAGGACCTCTATCATCGGCTCAACGTCGTCAATATCGAGGTTCCCGGAGTCGCGGCGCGTAGCAGCGACATACCGGAGCTCGCCGAACATTTCATTATGGAATTCCACAAGTTTTCAGGGCTGCCAAACCGATTGCTGACGCCGGAAGCGAAGGTCGCCATGTCGTCGATGTCATGGCCGGGCAACGTCAGGCAGATCAAGAACACGGTGGAACGAGCCCTGATTCTAGGTCCTAGGACAGAGCCGATCGACGAACAGGAAATCGAATCCGCCCATTCCGGCGCCGACGGCTACCGAAAAACGCTTTTGCCCGCGAATTTGCTGGCCATGCCGGTTCGCGAAGCGCGGCAAATATTCGAAAGAGAATATTTTATTAGCCAGATCAACAGGTATTCGGGCAACATTTCGGAAACTGCCAAGCATGTCGGGATGGAGCGCTCCGCGCTGCATCGAAAGCTGAAGGGGCTCGGCATCACGACATTGAAGTCCGCAGGATCCCGCGTGGCGATCGTAGGCGACGAGCTCGGCGAGGACTTGACCGAGGAACAGCAGGGATGAGAATTGTCGTTTGCGGCGCCGGCCAAGTCGGCGGGCAGATCGTCAAGCACCTTTCCGCCGAGGAATACGACTTAACGATAATCGACCATGACGCCGATCTCGTTCGCCTTACCACCGACCAACTCGACGTTCGAGGAATAGCGGGGAACGCATCGCACCCCGACGTACTAGTGAAGGCGGGAGCCGCGAAAGCGGATGTAGTAATCGCCGCAACCTCTACGGACGAGGTCAACGTCCTTGCATGCATGGTGGCCCGGGGTCTCGGTTCGAAGGCGCGTACAATCGCCCGGATCCGCGACCCTCAGTTCGGCAAGTTTTTCGCGGCGGGAAGTTTCAGCCCCGTCGATGTCGTAATATCTCCCGAATACGAAATTGCTCAGGCCGTCCTCAGGCTTCTCGAAACGCCGACGGTGTTTGACAGGCGCAGCTTTCTCGATTCCCAGGCGCTGATGGTCGCGATCAACCTGGACGATAGCTGTCCGGTGGTCAACACGCCCCTGCGGCAGCTATCCGAACTCTTCATTGGCCTCATGGCGGTTGTGGTGGGGTATCGAAGGAGCGGAACCCTGCGGGCCGCGGCGCCCGAAGACCAGATGTTTGTCGGCGACGACATTTATTTGTTCGTGGCCGCGAGCGACCTGAATCGAACGCTTGAGATATTCGGCAGAAAGACGGAAGCGTGCGAACGCGTCATCGTTATCGGCGCAGGCAACATCGGCTTGGCTATCGCCAAGGCGCTGGATTCAAGGGGCAACAAGATTCGGGCCAAGGTCATAGAACTGGATCGAACGAGAGCCGAAAACGCCGCCGACATGCTAACGCGAACCATTGTTCTGCACGGCGACGGGTTGGATGCCGAGATTCTGGACGAGGCGAATGTATCGGGCGCGGATGCCGTGATCGCGGTGACCGCCGACGACAAGACCAACCTGCTAGCCGCCACTCGGGCTAAAACCGCGGGCGGCAACCTGATCGCAATCAGCTTGGTAAACGAGCCGTCGCTGGAATCGCTTAAGCGCCAATTGGACATCGATGCGATTCTAAACCCGCGCTCCACGACAGTTTCGTCGATTCTTCCCCACATTAGGACGCGCGGAATCGGCTCGATCTACTCCATCGGCGACGCGGAAGCCGAAATAATCGAACTGGAAGTCGAGGCCGGCTCCAAAATTCAAGGGAAGACTCTTCGCGCCGCGAAATTGCCGGAAGGCGCGCTATTGGGCGCCATCAACAAGGGAGGCAAGCTCCATCCCGTCATGCCGGATACCAAATTCGACGCCGGCGACACCGTCGTTTTTTTCTCGACGGCAAGCGATGTCGGGGCGGTTGTGGAACTTCTTAGGACGGATGCGAACCTGGACTAGCCTCCCATTTCTAGTCGTGGTTCTCGGCTGGACCGGATTTTCGATGATTATTTCAGCCGGGATCGCCTCGTATTTGGAGCACCACGGCGAATCGCGCGTGTTTTTCTATCACGGGCTTATCGTCCTGCTGCTGAGCGCTCTGATTGCGATCGCTACCTGGAAGCGCCAGCCGGAAAAAAAGCTGGCGGAGCAGCGGCTTGCGGGGCTGCTCGCGGTTTTCGTCTTGCTGCCTGCGCTGCTCGCCGTTCCTGTCGGAAACCTGCTGACCGGCTATGGATTTTTCGACCTCTACTTCGAGATGGTTTCCTGCCTGACGACAACGGGAGCGACGATTTTCGACGATGCCGGCGAAATTTCTCTGACCATCCATTTCTGGAGAGCGATTATCGCCTGGTCGGGCGGGTTTTTGGTCTGGCTGAGCGCATTCGCCATTCTGGAGCCTCTAAACCTGGGAGGCTTCGAAGTCGTCGGATCTTCCGGCAGACATCCAAGATCTGGAATGTCCAAATTAAGCGACGCAATTGTTGTCAACAGGATGGCGAATTTTGCGAAATCGCTGCTGCCGGTATATGCGGGAGCGACCGCGATTCTCTGGCTGATGCTGGTTTTCGCAGGGGAATCCTGGATCGGCGGAGCAATACTGGCGATGTCGACAATTGCCACGAGCGGGATTCAGCACGCTGAATTCGGAGCCGGCGGGAGTAATTTTTTTCAGGTCGAAGCCATCGTGTTCGTATTTTTGTTTTTGGCCGCGACTAGGCTTGTTTTCGATGCCGCTCGCGATACCGCGCCGATATTCAGGCCAATGCACGACCCGGAACTGAAATTCGCATTGTTTTGCGCATTGGCGCTTCCGCTGGCTCTGGTGCTTCCGCAAATGATTATGGAACCGGGCATGGAAGAAAGAATGGTCGGCGCTTTGCGGGCCTACTGGGGCGCGTCCTTTACGATGCTTTCGTTTCTTACGACTACCGGGTTCGAAAGCGCATGGTGGGACGATGCCAGGCAGTTTTCGGGGCTTCAGGCTCCCGAATTGATTTTAATCGGCCTCGCGTGCGCCGGCGGCGGCGTGGCGACTACGGCCGGCGGAATCAAGCTTCTGCGGATATACGTCCTTTATGTGCACGGCTTGCGCGAATTGACGAAGCTAACGCATCCTTCTTCCGTTAGCGGCGCGGGAGCCAGCGCACGAAGAATGCGCAGGCAAGGCGCATATATCGCATGGATATTTTTCATGCTGTTCGTTCTCGCGATCGCGGCGACCATGATGAGCCTTTCGGCGCTCGGTATGGAATTCGAGTCGTCGCTTGCGCTTGCCGTCTCTTCCCTCGCGACGGTCGGTCCGCTCGCCAATGCAGCTCTTGGCGAATCGTTCAGCTTCGGTGAACTCGATACGTCGATAAAGCTGGTGCTTGCCGCGACGATGGTGATAGGAAGGCTGGAACTCTTGGCCGTTATTGCGCTGCTAAACCCGTATTTCTGGCAATCCTGACCATGCCGAGACGGCGCGGACGTAGTATCGGCATGACGGCGCGAAGCAAAAATAGGCCGCTCGCATTGAATTTTTCTTGGTGCTTGGCATCTAGACATGGCTGCGGCGCTTTAATAATAGAGCAAGTTCATAAGAACAAAATCGAAGGATACGAGTGATGGCATCCGTCAAGCACAGCCTGCAAGACGATTTTTTGAACAGCGTTAGAAAATCAAAAAGCTTTGTAACGATTTTTTTGACAAATGGCGTTAAGCTTCAGGGCTGTATCATTTCATTCGATATCTATTGCCTCCAGCTGCGACGCGACGGTCAGTCGCAGCTCGTTTACAAACATGCCATTTCGACGATCATGCCTTCGAAGCCCGTGTCCATGTATGATATTGAAGAAGGCGAGGAATTCGCCGAGGACGAGTGATGCGGCTAGCCGAATGCGAATTTAGTCTATTCGAACAGGATATGCGGAAGCCGCGCAGATAGATTCGGCCTCGGGCGGCCTAGTCGGTTTTCAAAGGCAGAAGTCTTGTTATTCCTACAGGAGATGCGCGAGCCAGTTCCGGGTCGAGCGCCATCGGAATGTACTCTCCCCGCCTCCACAATTGACCGAGGTCGTCGTAGTGCTTGGACAGCGGATGGCCGCTCTGCCCCGTGGCTATGATAAACAGCGACGAGTCGGGATTGGAAAAATCGTAAACCCCTCGGTATCCGGGGCCATGAACATTCGCATAAGGATTAGCGCCGCTGCCGCGAGTAGATCCCTTGTTCAATGTGTTGTCGCCGCCCGAAGTGGATTGGCGGATGTTGACCAGCCAGGCGAGAAGAGGATGCGTTCCCAGTACAGGATGGTCGTGCGCAGCTTCGTGGAGGTCGCCCCATCGCCATCGGCTTGGATCGGTTCCGTACCGCGACGAAAGGTCGTCCAGCACCTCGTTGAGCGCTATGTCCGCGATTTCCGAGCAGGTTTCAGCGTCCTGGGATTGGATCACGTCGCACCAGGCCGCGGCCCCGTCTCGGTCCAGGAAAACGCGCTCGAGAAAAACCGGATCGGGGTGCCGGAATTTCAAAATCAGCGAGCCCAGCTCATCTCTGGCGATCAATTGGAACAGCTTTCTTGTCCAAGCCGCGTAAATAAGCGGCTCGGGTCGATGCTCGCTCATTTCGCCTGTCCAGTTTCGAAGCATGTCTAGAATTTTCGCCTTCCTTGCGGCGGCATCGGTTCCCGACGCCGATCCTGCGACGTGCCACATTTCTCGCGCAAAAAGCGGCACAAGCGCTCTGGCCGTATAGGAAATCGTATCCAGCTGCGTTTCGACGACGCTGTCTCGAGAGTGGGTATTCTGAGTTTCCAGTTTGCTGCGCAATCTGTTGATTCGCTGAGAGTCGCCCCAGTCAAAACTAATGTGATCCGGAAACTCTCGGTTTACGAGTTTGTTGTTCGTGGTTGCGAGGATTCCGTTTTCGGGACTTATGACTTCCGGGTTGTCGTCGTACGGCTTTAGGCCGATCCACCTGTTGACGCGCTTCCAGCCGTCGCTCGGTCGGCGGCCTTGAGTTTCGTGGAGCCGGTGCCTCGCCGGAATCGAGCCGAATAGCTTCATCGCAATTTTGTTTTTTTCGACGACTGTCATCACCAGGGGCGGGGATCGATACAGACTACCCGCGCGGAAAGCCTCGTCCACGCTTTTCGACTTCATCAACCGAATTGCAGCCGACATTGTCGAATTATCCGGGTCGAGAAGCGTCCAGGCCAGCGACATTACGCTTCCGTCGGGCGTAACTTCGTCCGCATCGCGCAGAAGGTCGGATATTACCGGGCCGTTCTCCGTCCATCGTAATTCAAGAATTACGGGATCCTCGCCCTTGACGTAAATCGTCGTCTTTTTCTTTTTGAATTCCTTGAAGCCATCCGGCGTCAAGTAAAGATTTTCGTCCTTCGGATGCAAAGTTTCGACAAATGTATCCAAGTCGTCCAGATAGGACGAAGTCACCGCCCAGGCGATCTTGTCGGAACGTCCTGCCACAATGACCGGCATTCCAGGAATGGTTGCGCCGATCAAGCCACCGCCGGCAAGTTCCAGCCGGGCGAGCATCCAAATCGACGGCGCTGAAAAGTCAAGATGGGGATCGTTCGCAAGCAATGATCCGCCGGCCGCCGTGCGATCCGGAGCAATCGCCCAAGCGTTGGACGCACCGGAAAACTCAAAGGGGCGCAATGGATTTAGCGGGTCGTTTCCAGCGTAGGCGCCAGACGCCGGGATTTCCCGGAATGATGCGGCCGACGCGCTGTCGAAAGTTGAAGAAGACTGAACTTCAGATTCATCCGGGAATAGATCGTCGTATTTTTCCTTGCGCAATACTCTAGCGATTCTTTCGCGAAGGATTTCCCTAGTGAGGTGACCGGACAGTTTCAGGGCTTGCAGATTCAATATTGCAATGCTGTCGACCGGCCGCCAAGGCGTAACCGGCGCACTCTTCAGGAAGAATTCCGGTGCGCCTCGTCCAAGGCCGTTTCGATTGACGATATCGATCCAGGCGTTGACTCCGCGAGCATAGGCTTCAAGAATCGCTAATGCTTCCTCGTCTTGATCTTCGACGGAAGCCGCGGCTAATCCATAGAGATCCAGGCTTTGAATAAACTTGTCAGAATTTAATACTCGGCTTCCAAATTGCGCGGACAGTCGGCCTTGCGCAGCGCGTCTTAAGGACGCCATCTGCCATAGCCGATCCTGCGCGTGAACAAATCCAAGGCCGAAAAAAACGTCCTCGTCGTTGGCGGCAAATATATGGGGGACGTTGCTATTGTCGCGGACGATTTCAACCGGTCCATGGATTCCGTCGATATTATAGTCGGCATCGTAGTCGGGAAGCGATCCCGACGCGATATAATAGGCTATTAAAACAGCGCAAATGCCCAATGAAACCGCTACTGCAGTTATTCGAAGTGTCCATCGGGTCGTTATTAGCAATGTCCATCGGATAATTTTTAGCGGTGTCCATCGGATATTTGACGGCATGTCTTTTCTTTACGAATCTCAAGTAGATTTCGGGCGGACTCGAAGAATCCGGCCCGGGTGCCGCGTCTAGCGAATTCTTCGTCGATTGTGCCGGTTTCACTCTTGGCGCATTCGTTCGGGAAATCGGTTCAATTGGCGATTCGCGTATACTTGGTGCCTTCTATGGTTGCACCAACCAATAGACCTGCCTGCCCGAATACGACCCCGACTACTGACGGCAACCGCGCCGTCGTGTCGACGCCAACGAAGTTCGATTCTTCGATCACGACAAATTCTATATCGGCTCCGAGTTGCCAACCGCTGGAAACTCGAAATCCTTCAAGGACTTCGGGCGTCATAAAGAACAAAACGTGCGAATATTGCTGTATTCCGAATTGAAGGCCGAAAGTCGCCTGCACGGCCGTGTAGTAGTCGACGGTAACGCCTTTGATTCTGAGAGCCCCCTCGCCAAACGCTCCGCCAAATGTAAATCCAGCCTTGGTAATCAGCGGCATGACCAAAACGCCGTAAGCCTGCTCGAGCAATTCCTGCGTGCCCGGAATTTTTGTTGTCATGAAGTCCAATGCGGATTTAACTTGACTTTCTATTCTGCGGAACCTGACGCTGGGAACGGTGGACCTTGACTGCGCCGCTGCAAGCCCTGCCATGCAAGTGAAGGCCCCCCCAACTACAAGAATTCGACGTGATATGTGTGTCATTGCTCACCTCGCTGAATTCGGAATTATCATTATTTGCAATGTCTCCCATATATCTTAGAGCTATAATCTTGTCATGGAATTTTTCTCGTTCCCGGACGGAAAATAAAATGAAGCGCATTCAGAATCGGTTGCGATTGCAGGCCCTCGCAGGAACGCAGCTAGTCTGAACATTGGATTAAGCGAGGCGCAAATTGCCGAACCGGCCGAACTCGGAATCTTGGCCCTCGACATGGGATCGGCTGTGCCGATCGACGCTTCAAATCTTAGCATGAAATCTCTTCGACCGAAATCGAGGCGACCAAATTCGATCTCGATTAGTTCTATCTCGAACGGCGTGGCCTTTATCACTCGACATAGCGGCGACACCGCCGAATCGTATGAGTCATCATCGGGGAATCAAGCGTCAGAGGCGGCTCCCGCAATTCGCGGGCCGCCGCATTCCCGGCAAGAGCTATTTCGCTTCGGCCCGATGCTTTCTGGCGATAGCGGCATCGCGCCTTTTCAGCCGAGCAACCGACTAGGCGATTTTGGAAACTATCGCGCGCGGACCGCGAATACAATTCGGCGGAGAAGGAAGCTGCGGAAAAGGATAAGCGCCAGCTTCCGTCCGGGTCGTAAAGCTTTATCTCTGCAATTCCGGGGACCGCCTCAATCTATTTGCAGCACAAAGCCGAGTTATACAGTTACCCGCGCTTCAAAAGTTCATTCGGGTGATGCTAAGAAGTTGCCGAATACGATTGGCGAGGTGCCGTCGAACGACTCTTGGAGGATCAAATGCAGAATGAATCTCGGGAATTCAAAGGACTGCATGCATACTTCGCAGAAAATCCTATTGAAGCGCACCGGCAGTTTTTCGAGCCTGAGCCAGGAACGAGCCGACGGGGATTTTTCACTACCGCCGGCCTGGCGGCCGCGGGCGGCTATCTGGGCATGGCGATTCCCTTCTACGCCAATATGCCGCTGGAGCTGGTGCCCGCCGCTTTTGCCGCCGAGGACCTGCTTGTGGGCAAGGACGGTCTGACGCTTCTCAACGACCGGCCGATCAATGCCGAAACGCCGCCGCATCTGCTTGACGATGCGATTACGCCTACGGCCAGGCACTTTATTCGCAACAACGGCCTGCCGCCGGACGATATTTCTTCGGATGACTGGATTCTGGCCGTGGACGGCCTCGTTGAACGCCCGATGAAGTTGACTATCGAGGACCTGCGCTCGCAATTCGAAGTGGTATCCATGGCTCTGGCTATAGAATGCGGAGGCAATGGAAGGGCATTTTTCGATCCGCCGGCGCGTGGCAACCAATGGACATTCGGCGCGGTGGGCTGCTCGAAGTGGACCGGAGTAAGGCTCGCGGACGTGCTGAAGAAGGCCGGGCTTAAGCCGGGCGTCGTATACACGGCGCATTACGGCGCCGATACCCATCTTTCCGGCAAGGAGGGTAAGCTTCCCATCTCGCGCGGCGTGCCCATCGCAAAGGCTTTGACGGACAATGTACTTATTGCGTTCGCGATGAACGGAGGACCGCTCCACAAGCAGAACGGCGCGCCTCTTCGCTTGGTCGTGCCGGGGTGGCCCGGCTCCTGCTCGCAGAAATGGCTTAACAGAATCCAGCTCCGCGATAGAGTGCATGACGGACCGAAGATGACCGGCACATCCTACAGGGTGCCGCGCTACCCGGTCGCGCCCGGCGACGAGGTTCCGACGGAGGACTTCGTGATTATCGAGAGAATGCCCGTGAAGTCACTGATTACTGCGCCTGCAAGCGGCAGCTCGGCATCCCGGGCGGTCGAGGTTCGAGGCCACGCCTGGTCTGGCGACCGCAAGGTTGCCGCGGTCGATGTTTCAATAGATTTCGGCAAGAGCTGGATGGCGGCCGAATTGGACGATCCCGTCGACCCCGGGGCATGGCAGAACTGGCGCCTTTCGGCATCCTTCCCGGAGGCCGGCTATTACGAGGTTTGGGCGCGGGCGACAGACAGCGCGGGCGAAATGCAGCCCTTCGCCATCGACTGGAATCCCAAGGGGTATCTCAACAATACGCTGCACCGAGTTGCGCTGCGCGTAGGATAAACGCGGATAGGCGGGATCATTGGGTCGAGTGCGTTCCTGCCTAGCAGCGGCGCTGCTGCCGCTCGCTTGCATGCTGGCGGTCCCTGCTGTTGCGGTTGACCTCGATGCGCGCTTCGCCACGGCCGACTCCGCGCGGGGAAAGAAGATTTTTCGCAAATGCGCAGCCTGTCATACGGTCGACAAGGGCGGACGTAGCAAAATTGGGCCGAACCTCTGGGGCATCGTCGGCTCTTTCGTCGGAGTTCGAGAAGGATTCAGGTATTCAAGCGCGATGGCGGGTTTCGGCGGAAGCTGGACCTTGCGGCGTCTCGACGACTACCTGGCCAATCCCTCGGCGCTCGTCAAAGGGGGATCCATGAGCTTCGTCGGACTGAAGCGCGCGAATGACCGCGCCGATGTTATCGCGTTCCTGAATGAAATGAGCGACAATTCTGTCGAATTCGCGCCGGTTTCTCTCGAAAATCCCGCCGCTCGGCTGCCGGATCAAGATGATGTCGGCATCCTGTTTCCGGCTGCCGGCGCGTCCGAGACCATTGACGCTTGTACGCCCTGCCATTCGGAACTGATCGTGGCTCAGCAGGGCTTGACTCGAAAGCAATGGGACGAGGCGCTGGTCTGGATGACCGAGGAGCAGGGGATGGAGCCGATCGAGGACCGGGAAAGATCGATCATCCTCGACTATTTGGCTAAGCACTACGGTCCCGACCGCCCGAATTTCCCCCGGAATTAGTGCGCCGATCCGATTCCGAATTGATTCGGGCGAGCATCCGCCGGGTTTTGAGCGCGCATGCCGGGTTTTTCGCCAATGCGGCAGAGTAGGGGAGCGGACGGCAACGCGATTTGAGCGGAAGCCGCGAAGAAATTCATCGGCCGAAGACTAGATTCTATCCGCGGCTTTTAATTTATGGGAATTATACGCTTAGCTAGCCATGACCAAGGCAATGAATCGCATGGCGCAAAAGGTGCCCGGACGGTGGCCAAGGCAGGGACTCACTGTCATGGAAATGCTCAAATTGTTTCCCGACAAAACCGCCGCCGAAAAGTGGTTCGAGGAGCAACGCTGGCCGGAAGGCCGCTTTTGCCTGCATTGCGGGTCGGCCAACACCCGCGAAGAATCCAACCGCAAACCCATGCCCTACCGTTGCAGGGACTGCCGGGGTCATTTCTCCGTCAAGCACGGCACCGTGATGCAGTCCAGCAAGGCTGGACTGAAGAAGTGGGCAATCGCCCTCTGCATGATGAACGGGCATCAAGGGGACATCCAGCATGAAGCTGTACCGGAAGGTCGGCATCCGCCAGGCGACGGCATGGTTTCTCATGCAGCGCATCCGCGAGGGGTTCGACATGGGCGAGAACCTGCCGTTCCCCGGTCCCGTCGAGGTTGATGAAACCTGCATGGGCGGCAAGGAGAAGAACAAGCACGCCGACAAGCAGCCGAACGCCGGGCGCGGCACGGTCGGGAAGACGGCCGTCGCCCGGAAAAGGACCGTGCGACCTGGAAAATCAGTTCAGCGGTCGTGATGAACGCTGATAGGAAGGCCCCTCAAGGTTTCGTATTCGATCGGGCCGACGAAGGCGCAGCGGTCTAAACGGACGGGGCAGCGGCCTGCAGGGGAATGGGATTCAGGCAAAAAAGCGTCAATTATTCGGTGGGGCAGTAGGTCAAGGACATGGTGCACACGAACGGGCTAGAGTCCATTTGGGCGTTGCTCTAGCGCGGTTATCGTGGCACATTCCACAAGATGTCGCCGAAGCACCTCAACCGCTACGTTCAGGAATTTGCAGGAAGGCACAACATCCGGGATCTTGACACCATCACCCCGATGACCGTCTTGGCGCAGGGCATGGTCGGCAAGCGGCTCCGCTACAGTGAACTCATAGCCGACAATGGCTTGCCGTCAGGAGCGAGGCGATGAACGTTGTGCCGACAATTGTTCATGACCAGGATGCTACTTCAGGGGCAGAGCGGATTGAACAAAACCGTTTCCGGCGCGGAGTGGTAGAAGTTTGCTTCGGTCCTGCCGAATCCTTCTACCTTGAATGGCCCGAGCCGGTCTGCATAATTTGCGATGGTCCGTATGGTGTTGGCGGATATCCAGGAGACTTGACGGGAACGGACGGTTTGGCGGAGTGGTACACTCCGCACATTCGCGCATGGACAGAAAAGGCGACACCGCAGACAACGCTTTGGTTCTGGAACACGGAACTGGGATGGGCAACGGTACACCCCAGGCTTCAATCATTCGGTTGGGAATATCGGAGTTGCCATGTCTGGGACAAGGGCTTGGGTCACATTGCCGGCAATGCCAATACAAGGACCCTTCGGAAACTGCCGGTCACAACGGAGGTATGTGTTCAATACGTAAAGGCGCCAAGATTTGACGGAATGACAATGCAGGCATGGCTGCGGAGTGAATGGATGCGCTCCGGACTGCCGCTCCGCCTGGCCAATGAGGCATGCGGGGTCGCCAATGCTGCAACCCGGAAGTACCTCACGGCGGACCATCTCTGGTATTATCCGCCTCCCGACGCATTCGCGGCGTTGGCCCGCTACGCTAACGCCCATGGAAATCCGGCTGGACGTCCCTATTTCAGTGGTGACGGCATTCGCTCGTTCACGGCATCTGAATGGTCGCGGCAACGCGCCAAGTTCAATTGTCCGGTCGGGAAAACAAACGTTTGGCAACACCCGCACGTTGGAGGATCCGAGCGGGTCAACGGCGAACGAACGGCGATGCGCTGGAAGTTCAAGAGCCTTCATGGCAGCCAGAAGCCTCTTGCGCTTGTGGACATGACTATCGGGATTTGTACTGACCCGGGCGATATGGTTTGGGAACCATTCGGCGGTTTGTGCCCTGCCGCTTTGAGTTCGTGGCGTTCCGGGAGGGCCTGCCGAAGCGCGGAAATCATACCGGAATTCATTCATGCCGCGATCAAGAGGCTTGCGGATGCCTGATGCGCCCCGACCGGCCGAACCTTCCAATTGGGAACACTACTGGCTCTGGAATCGGATCAGGCGCGCACTTTTCTCGGTACCGAGCCACTTCACCACGTCAACATCGATCGAGGGATTGCTCGCAACAGACATCTTCACGCTCAATGCACCGCTTGCGGCAACGATTGAGGAATCCGTCGTTCAGACCCTTAATGATCTGCGGCCTGTTTGGGATCCGGAGTCCAAGTATCAGACATACTCGTTTGTACGTCAGCCGCAGACTTTTCCTGATGTTCGACTGCAATCGGTGGACAACGGAATAGAACCGCTCATGGGTATAGAGTTGAAGGGCTGGTATCTCCTGTCCAAGGAGGAGGCTCCAACTTACCGCTTCACGGCGACGCGAGCGGTTTGCAATCCATGGGACCTACTGGTTGTCGTCCCTTGGGTGCTATCGAATGTTCTGGCAGGCTCTCCCATGCTCATGCGTCCATTTGTCCGGCCCGCACTTTATTGTGCAGAGAAGCGCAACTATTACTGGCAGCATGAACGCAACTCCACGAGTGACACCGGGATTGCGGAACCCGACAATGTCAGCCCCTTCCCGGCGAAGGGCGACCGCATTTCCGACAAGGCGAACAATGATTCAGGCGGAAATTTTGGAAGGTTGGCGCGCTACGGAATTATGAATGACTACATAAATCCGATGATGAACGAGTCGGTGCGAGGGATCCCGGCAAAATCGTGGATCAAATTCTTCAAAGATCACTCAAACTAGGGGTTGGGCAATGCCGAAACGAAAATGCGACCCCCGTCCGGATCAAGCCTTGCAGCTCATGGATGGATGCACAACTACCAATCTAGGAAGCAACAAGACCGGGCGCGGGCCGGGCCGCCCGCGGAAGCCAATACCGAAGATCAACGCCAGCCCGTAGCGCGTGGCCCGCGCCATGTTCTTCGCAGCAAGGAAACCCGACCCGACTCTGCGGAAGTCCGATGTATAGAAACCAGGCAGGCATAGACCGGACGGTGCTTTGGCTAGTTAAGCGTATAAAATACCCTAACTAATTAATTGTTTTTTAAAATTTTTTCAGCGGCGTAGACAGCGAAATAAGTCAAAATGCCCCGGCACCCGGCTCTCTTGAAAGACAGCAGGCTTTCCGCCACCGCGGCATCGAGTTCGATCCATCCGTTCAGGGAAGACGCTTGAAGCATGGAATACTCGCCCGAGACTTGGTAGGCGAAAGTAGGAACCGAAACGGACGATGCGACGAGTCGGCAAATGTCTAGATAGGGCATGCCGGGCTTGACCATCACGATGTCGGCGCCTTCGGCAATATCGCGCTGGACCATGCGCAACGCTTCGATGGAGTTGCCCGGATCCATTTGATACGATTTTTTGTCGCCGCGCAGGAGCTCGCCGGAGCCAACCGCATTTCTGAATGGTCCGTAGAATGCCGACGCGTACTTGGCTGAATAAGACATTATGGCCGTGTTTTGAAACTTATGGTTTTCAAGCGATTTTCGAATGGCGCCGATTCGCCCGTCCATCATGTCGGACGGCCCTAGAATATCGGCTCCCGCCTCGGCATGGGATATCGCTTCCTTTACTAGGCATTCGACGGTTTCGTCATTCAGGATTTCGCCATTGCGCAGCAGGCCGTCATGCCCGTCGGCATTGTATGGATCAAGCGCGACATCAACCAGTACGGCCATATCGGGCAACGCCGATTTAATTTGTCTCGTTGCCCTGTTTACCAGATTATCCGGATTCCACGCTTCCTCGCAATTGGATGATTTTTTTTCTCTTTCGACATACGGAAAAAGCGCTGCGGTAGTTATGCCGAGATCGAATGCGTGCCTCAAGGCCTCGATAGCGCGATCTACCGACATCCGGGCAACGCCTGGCATCGATGAAACGCCTTCGGAAATTCCGCGTCCCTCGCAAATGAAAATCGGCCAAATTAAATCTGCCGGAACAAGCGAATTCTCGCGGACAAGATCGCGAAGAGCCGCTGTTCGCCTCAGTCGACGGGCGCGGGCCATGGGAAAATTGGACGGCATTAGGCAGTTCCGGTTAAAGCAATTTTTAAGACAATTAACCTATCCCGGGGCGAATACGCAAACATGATCCGCTTGAAGCGGAACGCAGGGATTTCGGCAACTATCAAAAAAATTCAGGTTCGGCCCGCAACTAAAATAGACTCGCAAAAATTATAATTAACTTATTGATTTTCCGCGCATCAGTCCAAATTTGAGCCAAATCGCATTTCTTTAAGGTCAAATCAAGTCTCAAGGAAAAACGAGGCGGTTACGCAATTCGGGCATGCTAGGCAATCGAGAATTTTCGTTAGCATGTGACAAATTCTTTAATATATCCTATTAACTTTCTGACAATTTGGATTAAAAATTGTGCGGACGGCCGACGGTCGCGTCAACGGATTGCGACGAACTTGGGCATTTAGCAAATTTTGGAGGCGGTCGATTTAACAAGTTTTACACGGAGTGAAGAAAAGTGCCCAAATACTCGAGAGTAAATTGTTGAAATACAATGCTAATACGACTTGGAGTCGTTAAAGTTGCGCTTAATCAGAGATGCATAATTTGTGTTAAATTATCCGCCTAACTTTTGTGCATTAATTGACTCATTCTGCAGCAGTTTGGGCGAATTGCAGTCGATTTACACTTGAGGGAATTCAATATCCGACAGCATCACCTGTCTCCCAAACAGGATTAATTGGATTCCGGCGATTGGTTGATGTTGACAATTATAGCCTGGCGCCTAGCTAGCAAGGCGCAATGATGAAAACTGATTCTACTAGCATTCGAGAAATAATAGTTGGGGGCGCTCCCGAGGGTTTTGACGGCCGGCTGCTTGCGAACTGGGCGAACGACCACGGCGGACCTATTCTTCATATCGCCAAGGATGACAGGCGGGTTTCGCAGATACAGAGCGCAATAAAGTTCTTTTCCCCGGGATGCCCGGTGATTTCCTTTCCTGCATGGGATTGCATGCCCTTCGATCGAATTTCGCCGAGAGCCGAGATCGCGTCCAATCGCCTTTCATTTCTCGCCGGCTTTGCGAACGGCATGATTTCCGGGCCGATGGTCGTATTGGCGACAGTAAATTCGGCGACGCAGTATTTGCCGCCAAAAGAAGCGATCCGGCAGCGCAGCTTTTTCGCATCGATCGGGCAAAGGATCGATCGAAATGCTCTTTTGGAACGACTAGCTGAATCGGGCTATTGCCGTCGTTCCAAGGTAATGGAGCCCGGCGAATTCGCAGTTCGAGGCGGCATAATCGATTTGTTTCCTCTTGGCTGGACGAGCCCGGGCAGGCTGGATTTTTTCGGCGACATCCTGGACGGAATTCGCGTATTCGATCCCGAGACGCAGCTGACGACGGGAAAGCTGAGCGAATTGGAATTGGCGCCCGGTTCCGAACTTTTTCTGGATGAAGAATCGGTAGCGAGGTTTCGGATGCGGTACAGGGCCGAATTCGGAACTTCGCCTTTAGGCGCCACGCTTTACGAATCGGTATCCGAAGGCAAGCGAGCGCAAGGCATCGAGCATTGGCTTCCGCTCTTTTACGAGAGACTGGAAACGATATTCGATTATTTGCCGAACGCTCGAATCAGTTTCGACGAACGGGATGAATTTCTTCGCGAAGAAAGATGGAATCTTGTCTTGTCGCGCTATGAGGCGAGAACGGAGGCGGTCGGGAAGGCGCAGCAGCAAAGCTTCGCGCCTCCGTGCAAGCCCGAGCTTTTGTATCTGAAGCCTAAAGAATTCGATAGCTTGCTGTCGAGCAGGAAAGTCTACCGGCTTCGCGCCGGCCGGCTGCCGCCAGGCCCCGGCATTATCGATTCGGGCGGCCGTGCGGGACTGGATTTTCCAATCGGGTCCGAAAGCGGCGATAGCGAAACGCGCCTAGACCACTTCTCTAAAAAGATTCAGGAGGTAAGAAAAGAGTCCAATGTGGTCGTGGCCTGCTGGACCGACGGCTCTCGACTCCGTTTAAAAACACTTCTGGAAGATTCTGGAATCGATGGAATCCGTACTATCGAGGGATTTCGTGACCTGGAAGAACTTGGCGGTAAAGTCTGCGTAGTAGCTTGGGCGCTTGAAAGCGGATTTAGCGCGCCGGGATTCGTTGTGATTTCCGAACAGGACGTATTCGGGAAGCGGCTTGTTCGAACCAAGCAAAGGAAAAAACTGGTATCCGAAATTCTAGCGGATGCCGCCGCATTCCTGCCCGGCGACGTAGTCGTGCATGTCGATCACGGGATAGGGATCTACAGGGGATTGGAGACTCTTCGGGCATCCGGCGTATCGCACGACTGCATCGTACTGGAATTCGATGGCGGCGACCGCCTGTACCTGCCTGTTGAAAATATAGATCTCATTTCCAGCTACGGAAAGGACACCGCCCGCTTGGACCGGCTTGGCGCGCCGTACTGGCAGGAGCGCAAGGCCAGAATGCGCAAGCGCATACTCGATTTGGCCGAGAGCCTTTTGAAGGTCGCAGCGGAACGGGAAATTCGCAAGGGCAACACGATGGTGCCCGACCAGCATGCCTACGGTTCGTTTCTAACCCGGTTTCAGTACGAGGAAACCGAGGATCAAGGGACCGCGGTCGAAGACGTCCTTAGCGACATCGCATCGGGCAGGCCCATGGACAGGCTAATTTGCGGGGATGTCGGATTCGGAAAAACGGAAGTTGCAATGCGCGCCTCGTTCGTCGCGGCGCTCGAAGGCTGGCAAGTGTGCGTAATTGCGCCGACAACTCTGCTGGCGCGGCAGCACTACAAGACATTCCAGGACCGATTCAAAGGCTTTCCGATTAATATCCGGCATCTTTCGCGGTTGGTCGGAACCAAGGATTCGGAATTGATTCGCGAAGAAATCGGAACCGGAATGGTCGATATCGCTATCGGCACGCATGCGCTGCTATCAGACAAAATCAAGTTCCGGAACTTCGGGCTGCTGGTTATCGACGAGGAGCAGAATTTCGGAGTCGCGCAAAAGGAAAAGCTGAAGTCGCTTCGGTCGCAAGTTCATGTGCTATCGCTAACGGCTACGCCCATACCGCGTACCATTCAAATGTCGCTTTCGGGCATCAAGGACATGTCCCTGATCGGGACCCCGCCCGCCGATCGGCTGGCGATACGCACGTATGTTTTGGAATTCGACGAAGTGACGGTCAGGGAGGCTCTTTTGCGAGAGCATGCTCGAGGAGGCCAGAGCTTTTTCGTCGTTCCCCGAATTTCCGACCTCCAGGGAATGGCGCGGTTTCTCGAAAACCAGATTCCCGAGGTTTCCTTTGTCGTAGCGCACGGAAGGATGAGCGCGAGCCTGCTCCAGTCGCGGACGACCGAGTTTTTCGAGGGCAGGGCGGGTGTCTTGCTGTCGACTACGATCGTCGCCGCCGGACTGGACGTGCCGACGGCCAATACGGTCGTCATCTACCGATCCGATCTGTTCGGCCTCGCTCAGCTCTATCAAATCAGAGGCCGGGTAGGGCGCTCCCACATTCGAGCCTATGCATATCTGACGTACAATCGCCGAAGCAAAATTTCGGAAAAGGCCGACCGTCGGCTCCGGGTTATGAGCAATCTTGATTCTCTCGGCGCCGGCTTTGCCGTCGCGTCGCACGACCTCGACATTCGAGGCGCCGGTGACATTCTAGGGTCGCAGCAGTCCGGCCGAATTCCCGAAGTCGGGATTGAGCTCTACCAAAAAATGCTTGAGCAAATGATAAAGAAAATCAGGGCGGGCGCCGATGTCGAAACGGCGTTGCGGGAAGAGGAATGGATGCCGCAGATCAATCTCGGCGTAACAGTCATGATTCCGCCGGACTATGTTGCGGACCTCGATGTTCGCATGCACCTGTATCGACGAATGTCGACTCTCCGCACAAGAATTGAAATCGAACGATTCGCGGCGGAGCTAATCGATAGATTTGGCAAGCTTCCGCCGGAGGCGGTTACTCTATTGAGGCTGATTCGAATCAAGTCTCTCTGCAAACTGGCCGGCGTATTCCGGCTAAGCGGCGGTCCCAAGGGCGCCACCGTCGAGTTCTACAACGACGAGTTCGCCGACCCGCAGGGCCTAGCCGAATACATTAGCCGTCAAAAGGGCGGCGCGAAGCTAAAATCGGACAAATTAGTCGTCCAGAGGACCTGGCCCGACTCGGCTGCAAGATTGCGCGGCGCGCTTGAAATCGCATCGGAATTGGCGCGCATCTCGGTCAGCTTCAAGAAAAGCGGCGGCGGCGGATAGTTCAGTGAACTAAACTATCCTTTGCCCGTCGCCGGGCGACAAGAAAAATTATCGAAATATGGGGATTGGGGCTTGCAATCTGTCCATATTTTGAGTTGAAGTCAATTTCATCTGTGAAATGCCTGCGTGATGCTGCAGCGCCGCGTAAAAAAACGCCCGCCGAAGCGGGCGCTAAGTTGTTGAGGCAGGTTTCATACAGGCAAGAAACCTATCGAGCAGTGCGATTGTCATAACGAATATTGGGGGGGCTAGCAAGTGCTAATTCGAAATTTGGATGGCACTTTCGAAAAAAACATACTCTAACAGGAGGGCTGTTGCCAAAATGCCACGAAAAAATCTCGTTGCACTTATATTCACCTGCTTTGTCTCAATTTTCTGGTTCGGGATGGGCGCGGCGTCCGCGATGCCGTCGCACGGAATTGCGATGTACGGAGAGCCGGAACTTCCGCCGGGTTTTGAATCCTTTCCGCACGCCAACCCGAATGCGCCCAAGGGCGGCAGCATAACCTACGGGCGATCCGGTTCATTCGATTCGCTTCATCCGTGGATCGTCAAGGGACGGGCGCCCTGGGAAATCCGATCCCACGTCTACGAGACCTTGATGGGGCGGAGCTACGATGAACCGTTCACGCTCTACGGCCTCCTTGCGGAAACGATCGAAACCGGTCCGAATCGAGACTGGGTTGAATTCACGCTCAGGCCGGAGGCGCGGTTTTCCGACAATACTCCCGTAACGATCGAAGACGTTCTCTGGTCGTTCGAAACGCTGGGAAGCAAGGGCCATCCGCGGTACAGCCTTTCCTGGAAAAAAGTAGCCAGCGCGGAGCAGGTCGGCGAAAGAACCGTTCGATTTACATTCAATACCGTGGATCGCGAACTTCCGTTAATTCTCGGACTTCGCCCGGTTCTGAAGAAAAGCCAATGGGACGGAAGAGATTTTAGCGACAGCTCGCTTGAAATTCCTATTGGCACCGGACCCTATGCCATCGAGGAATTTGAGCCCGGGCGTTTCATTAGATTCGCGCGAAACGAAGACTACTGGGGCTGGGGCCTGGGCATCAACAAGGGAAGGCACAATTTCGACGAGATCGTCTACGAATATTTCGGCGATGGCGGAGTCGTGTTCGAAGCTTTCAAAGCCGGCGAAATCGATACCTACAGGGAATGGAACGCCGCCAAGTGGGACTCGAACTACAGCTTTCCGGCCGTGGAATCGAAAGCGGTCGTTAAATCGGAAATCCCCCATCAGCGGCCATCCGGAATTCGAGGCTTCGTTTTCAATACAAGACGCGAGAATTTCAAAGACATCAGGGTTCGAGACGCATTGATTCACGCATTCAACTTCGAGTTGACAAACGCGATCATGAATGACGGAAAGCTTCCAAGAATAAAGACCTACTTTTCGAATTCAGTCCTAGGCGCGAGGCCGGGACCCGCCGAGGGAAAGGTCCTGGAGCTTCTTCTGCCATTCAAGGACGAGATTCCCGCGGACGCATTTACGGGATACGAACCGCCTGTTTCGGACGGCTCGGAACGCAACCGAAAAAATATACTGCGGGCGAGAGACCTTTTCGAATCCGCGGGCTGGATCGTCGATTCCGGCGGTATTCTTAAAAATTCCGACGGGGATCCATTCGAATTCGAAATCCTGGTCGTGCAGGGAGCTCACGATACGATGAGCATAGCCGAGATATACGTCGAATCGCTAAAGCGTCTCGGCATAAGCGCCGTGATTACGCTGGTCGACAGTTCGCAGTACCGGGAAAGGACTGACAACTATGACTTCGACATGGCTTGGTACCAACGCAGCATGTCGCTAAGCCCCGGCAATGAGCAAAGATTGTACTGGGGCCGCGAGGGAGTCGACACTCCCGGAACCCGCAACTGGATGGGCGTATCCAGCGATGCCATCGAAGCCATGATTTCCGCGATTCTCGAGGCAAGAGAAAAGGAGGATTTCATAGCGGGCGTCCGGGCGCTCGACAGGGTGCTTACGTCCTATCGCTTCGTCATCCCCGTCTGGTTCTCGAATTTTTCACGCCTCGCGCACAAGTCGGAGCTGAAATATCCCGAAACGATTCCGGTCTACGGCGACTGGGCCGGCTTTCTTCCGGACATTTGGTGGCACGACGATTCGCCGAGCCCGTAACTCAAAGACCGAGGCGACCGGCGGCGCTAGCTATCTGTCCTCGTTCCCGCCCTGCAGGGCGGGAACATTCGACTTGGGCACCGGATAGACCAAGCCGGCTGAAATTACGAGTTTGGCGGCGTCTTCGACCGACATATCTAGAAAAATGACGTCCGATTCCGGAACGAACAGAAGAAATCCGGATGTTGGATTCGGCGTCGTCGGCAGGAACACGCTGATCATTTTGCCGACATCAGGAGTTTTTTCTAGAATTTCGCCCTTGGTCGTAGTTGAGTAAAACGCCATCGCCCACAGGCCCTTGCGAGGATATTCGATCAGGCAGGCGCGGTCGAACGTCGTCTCGCCCTGCTGGAACACCGTTTCGGCGATTTGCTTCAATGCCTGGTAAACGGATCGAACCAGCGGCATCCTGCCGACGATGAGCTCGCCCCAGCGCAGTATCCATCGACCGATCAGACCTTTGGCGAAATAGCCGACGACGACGCAGAACACCAGAAATATGACGGAGCCGATTCCGTGGACATCCGCGCCGATATAGGCCGACGGATTGTATCTTTCCGGGATCCACGGCAGCACCCAGGAATCTATTATGCCGATCGCCGTCCAGAATATGTACGCGGTCAAGCCAACGGGTACTAGGACGACGAGCCCCGTGAGAAAGTTCGCGCGCAGAGCTCCGAGCAGCCAGCCGGATCTAGGGGAATTCACAGGGCGGCTCCGGTCGTCTGGTTCTTGTGGCTGATCCAATATTAACGCCTCGCAAGAAAAACATCAGTTTGCACATTCAATCTTGTGCCTTCAAGCGGAAATCCTACTAAAATTTCCGGCGGGCCGCCGAAATACTGGCGCGGAACCGGACTAGGCTGCGCGCTATACGCGCCGCGAGCGCGGCGTTGCCCTTGACCAATTCCTTGTTCGCCTTCAAGGAAAGTCCGCCGGAAAGTCCGACGATGCGATCGAGAAGAAATGGCGTGACTGCCTTTCCATGCATAGTATTCCTTTCCAGGTCCAGCAAAGCCCGATCAATCCAGCGGTTTACTTCCGGCAAAGGCAATTCGCTGCCTTCCGGCACGGGATTGGCAATGAGCAATCCCCCAGGAAGATTCAGTTCGCGCATAAAATGAAAGGCAGCGGCAATTTCGCGGGTCGAGTCGAGCCTGTGCGGCGCGTCGAATCCGGATGTTCGAGACCAGAATGCCGGGAATGCACTCTGACCGAATGCGATCACGGGTACGCCAAGGGTTTCCAAAATTTCCAGAGTTTTCGGTATATCCAAAATGGCCTTGGCGCCCGAGGACACGACGATAACGGGGCTATTGGCCAGTTCGGTCAAGTCGGCCGAAACGTCGAAACTCAATTCGGCTCCTCTATGGGCGCCTCCAATGCCGCCGGTAGCGAATACTTCAATGCCCGCCAGCCGCGAGCAAATCATCGTCGATGCCACGGTTGTCGATCCGGTTAATCCCTTGGCCAGCGCTACCGGGATATCGGAACGACTTAGTTTCGCTATGTCGTCGCCGGAAGAAAGCTTTTCCAGCTCGTCCAAATTCAAGCCGATGCGAATCCGGCCGTCCATTACGGCGATCGTAGCCGGGCACGCTCCGGATGTTTCGATCAGCCGTTCCGTTTCCACGGCGAGTTCGATATTGTCGGGGCAGGGGAGTCCATGCGAGATTATCGAAGACTCCAGCGCAACGACCGGCGCGCCCGATTTAAGCGCGGAATCAACTTTAGGGCTTATGTCCAGTGGCAAGTTCAAAATTCTATTTTCCCTGCGGCAAAAGAAGAAGCGAATGAAGCAGCATTTTCAAGTGCCAGCTCGGCGCTTGCGCCCGCCAGCTCGCCCGCAATGTGCGCCGCGGCGAAGGCATCGCCCGAACCGGTGGCCCGGACGGCTTCGACTTGCGGAGGGAGGCAAGCGAGGTTTTCCCTTGCCGTGGACATGGCTGCCCATTTCGACCCGTTCGTAACGACGGCCCGATTGAATCCTAGTTCGCAAAGCTGTTCAGCGGCGTTGCGCGCATCGCAAAAGCTTGCTCCTAGCAAACTGTTCGCCTCGCGAATGTTCAAATAGATTGTCGATTCGGGACGGCTAGCGACATTTTTTAGCCGAGCGGCCTTGGCGCCCGATGCGCATACCAAGGCAATTTTTGCGCGCGACGGTTTTGAAATCGAATTTAGCTCGTTAATTGTTCCGATCGGCAAGTTGCCATCCAGGACTATAGCCTTGACCTGCTCGCGAATCGAGGCGTCGATATCCTTGAATGTTTCGACAATCCTAGCCCCGGCGCTTTCCAAGGTCCGAGTATCGGCAACGGCCGCAACCAGTCCGCTCCGATTTTCAATAGCAATGTACTGGTCCGTCCGCGAATCCGGAACTCTTGAGATAAGATCGGTACCCACTCCAATACGAGTCAAGCTCTCGATCAGCTCGACGCCTTCGCTGTCGCCGCCCACGGCGCCGAGAATATTCGTGGCGACGCCGAGAAAATTCAGCGCCGCCGCTACGTTTAGCGCAACGCCGCCCGGCTTTCGCTCGATTGTGCCCGGCACGTCGCCGGAATGCTCCGCAGCGGCCATGCCGATATAGTCCCAGTGCACGGAACCGATGCAAATCGCATTCGGTCGCGGCAAAAATTTCCGGCCGTAGGTCGATTCTCTTGACGCATTTCCGATTCCGACTTGCGGCGGGGCTTCGAATGGATTATTTGTCAAGCAGAAATTCTCAGGTGGAACCTGGGCGCGCGATGCGACATTCGCGTGTCCGCCGGTTGGGTTGACTCCATGCGGTTCCGCCGCGGCACAAACCGGAAAGGAATAGCCATGACAGTACCAGACTTTAATTTGCGCCAGCTTCTGGAAGCGGGCGTGCATTTCGGGCACCAGACTCAGCGATGGAACCCGCTAATGTCCGAATATATATACGGCAAGCGAAACGGAATCCACATTATCAACCTGACGCTTACAGTGCCGATGCTGGATACCGCTTTGAATGCGGTCAAGGATGTCGTCTCCAAAGGCGGCAAGGTCCTATTCGTCGGAACGAAGCGACAGGCGCAGAAGCCCATTTCCGAAGCCGCCGAAAGATGCGCTCAATATTTCGTCAATCATCGCTGGCTGGGCGGAACTTTAACCAATTGGAAAACGGTTTCAAACTCCATATCGAGACTGAAGCTGATCGACGAGCAATTGTCGGCGGGCGTAGAGGGTTTGACAAAAAAGGAGCGACTGGGGCTTGAGAGAGAACAGGCCAAGCTTCAGGCGTCGCTGGGCGGGATTCGCGACATGGACGGCGTTCCCGATATCTTGTTTGTCATCGACGTAAAAAAGGAAGCTCTTGCAGTCGCGGAAGCGAAAAAGCTTGGAATTCCGGTTGTCGCCGTTGTGGATACGAATTGCTCGCCCGACGGAATTCATTATCTCGTGCCCGGCAACGATGATGCATCGCGATCCATAGCGCTTTACTGCGACCTCTTCGCGCGCGCCGTGCTTTCGGGAATGGCCAAGCACATGGGCGAGGCCGGCGTCGATGTCGGCGAACTCGCGGATTCTCTCGAATCGGAACCGGTGATTGAAGAGACGAAAGACTCGGAAGCGGAAACTCCGACTGAAGGCGAAAAGGCCGAATCCCCGCAATCCGAAAAAGAATCGACTTCCTAGGGAGAAATCCAATGGCTGTTACAGCTGCGATGGTCAAACAACTCCGCGAGATGACCGGCGCGGGAATTATGGACGCTAAGAGAGCGCTCGTCGAAAACAATGGCGATTCCGAGGCGGCCGTCGACTGGCTGCGGAAAAAGGGACTTTCCACGGCGGCCAAGAAAGCCGGTCGCATCGCGGCCGAAGGGTTGGTGGGCATACGCATGGACGGCGGAGCCGGAGTAATAGTCGAAGTGAATTCGGAAACCGATTTCGTTGCGAAAAATGTTGAATTTCAAAATCTTGTTACCGATATTTTAAGCTTGGCCCTTGAAGCTTCCGACTTGGAGTCTCTGCGGGACTGCGAGATTGACGGCAAGCCCGTCAATGATGTTGTTACGGAAAAAATTGCGACCGTCGGTGAAAACCTATCCCTGCGCAGGATGGAAAAGATAGCAGGCGGCGGCGTTGTCGGCTACGTGCATAATTCGCCTGCGCCGAATCTCGGCAAGATCGGCGCTTTGGTTGCCTACGAAGGCGAGGACGGCGAAACGGCTCGCAAGATAGCTCTGCATGTTGCGGCGTCGAAACCCATGTCGCTGTCGGAAGACGATATTCCCGCGGAAGCTCTTGAACGGGAACGCAACGTGCTCGCCGACCAGGCTCGGGAATCCGGAAAGCCCGAGGCCGTGATCGAAAAAATGATTGCCGGGCGCCTGAGAAAGTACTTTGAAGAGGTTACTTTGCTAAATCAAAAATACATTTTTGATCAGGACTCTACAGTTCGTTCGATTGCCGAGAAAGCAGGCATTGAAATTGTCGATTTCCTAAGGTTCGAAGTGGGCGAAGGGATAGAAAAGTAGGCGCGCCCGGCCTAGACTGCCGCGGAAGAAGGCGGCCTTCGATGCAGGCCTCGCTATAAAAATTCTCGGAAACGGCCGGCTCCTTTGCCGGCCGCTTCATTTTGCATCGATCAATCCAAGAGCGGCATCCAGCGCCAGCGCGTAGCCATTCGCTCCGAATCCGCAAATAATTCCGTCGGCCGCAAGTGAAATATACGATTTGGCGCGGAAGGATTCGCGCCGATGAGTGTTTGTAAGGTGAAGTTCGACAACGGGTTGAGGAACCGACTTGAGCGCATCCATTAACGCAACGGACGTATGCGTATACGCCGCCGCGTTGATAACGATGGCATCGACTTTCTCCGAAGCATCGTGGATGGCGTCGATCAGCGCGCCTTCGTGATTGCTGTGAAGGAATTCAATGTCGATGCCGAGCTCCTTGGCTCGTTTGCGACAGATTTTTTCGATGGCCGCAAGAGAATTCGAACCGTAGATCTCGGGTTCTCTGGAACCAAGCATGTTAAGATTCGGCCCGTTTAATACGAGTATTGATGTCATGGCTGGATCGCTCTTGCAGTGACTGCTGGCTTTTTGAACGGCGCGCGCCGGCTTGAATCGCGCCGAGGGTTCAATCCTTTAATGCAAATGTCGCTGTACGGCAAAGTTCCGCCAAAGAAAATAGGATTTCACTGCAAAAAAATTAACATAATATACATTATCGGCGTTAAAGCCGCGGTGAGGCGGTCATCTCCCGCCGGACGGATTATCGAATGCTGGCGTTCGAGTTTGAAGATCTGCGACCGGGCCTGGCTCAGCCGATTGAATATCCGACGCCTCTTACCGTTCGTATCGGGTCGCCTTCGCCGTTCGAGCACAGAGATTTTCGAAGCCTGGCAATGTGGACGTCGACCGTTCTTGTTTCGACGAAAATCCGCCGTCCCCAAACTCTGTCTAGCAATTGATCTCGCGTAAATACCCGGCCGGGAGTCTCGATCAACGCGGCCAATAGCCTATATTCCGTCGATCCCAAGTGCAGCTGCCGTCCGCTTCGATAAACGCGATACTGCTCGGCATCCAGTCGGATATCGCCGAATTCGATAATCTCGCCCACCGCCGACGGCATGGTTCTCCTTAGGCAGGCTCTTACGCGAGCCATGAGCTCTTCGATCGAATACGGCTTGGTAACATAGTCGTCGGCGCCGAATTTGAACCCGGAAACTTTGTCGTCATCCATTGCGCGAGCCGATAGCAAAATAACCGGCAGATTTCGCATGAGCTTGCTTGCGCGAATCCGCCGGCATACTTCCAGCCCGGATATGCCGGGAAGCATCCAATCAAGAATAACTGCATCCGGGGTCTCGGCGAATAGTAGCTCCATCGCCTCTTCGCCGCTTTTCGCCGGCAATGGAATGAATCCATGCGACATAACGGACGACTTAAGCAATTCAAGCTGGTTGCGATCATCCTCCACGACCATTACGATTGGCGAGTGCGATTTTTTCGTCATGATCGCTCCTTAATCACAAGACGTTAAAAAACAATCAGTTAATGTTCATTTGAAACACGGAAGTCTAACTTTTCGGCGTTCGGCGGAAAGGCAAATGTCAACTTTAAGGCTTCGACTCAACGGATTCGAACGGCGTCGTGTCGCCGACCGGACGGTCGTCCTTTGGCATCTCCCCTGTCGCTAGGAATATGACTTGCTCGGCGACGCTTGTAATGTGATCCCCCGAACGCTCCAGATTCTTGGCCATGAAATGCAAGTGCATCGACGGCGTGATGGACCTGGGATCCTCCATCATGTAGGTTAGAAATTCGCGAAACAGAGAATTGTACATCAAATCGATGTCGTGATCCCGAACGATTATCTCCCTTGCCTTTTCAACATCCCGTTCGGCGAACGAGTCGAGAGAATCCTTGAGCAGAACCTGGACGCTGCGGGCAAGGCGCAGAATTGAAGCCGTCGCCCCGTCCGGAGGGCTCGTCTGGAGCAGTACAGTCGTTCTTTTAGCTACGTTTTTCGCATAGTCGCCGATCCGCTCTAAATTCGTAGCGATTTTCAATACGGCGAAAACGAATCGCAAATCCTGGGCGATCGGTTGCCGAAGGGCGGACAATTCCAATGCGGCCAGGTTGATTTCCGTTTCCAAACTGTCGATCATGTGATCGTCCTCGACGATTTTCCGGGCGAGTTCCTCGTCGCTGTCGGCAAGGGCGATGCTGGAGTTGATAATCGAAGCCTCGACGAGTCCGCCCATTCGCATGACCGACGCTTGGAGGTTCTTTAGATCTTGGTCGAATGCTGAATGGATGTGGTCTTTTTCGATCATCGCCCTATCCTGCCCTTTATCCAATCCGCCCGGTAATGTAGCTTTCGGTTCGCTCATCCGCGGGATTGGTAAAAATTTCGTTGGTATCGTTGAATTCTACGAGCCATCCGAGATGGAAAAATGCCGTTTTCTGGCTAACGCGAGCCGCTTGCTGCATGGAATGCGTTACGATTACGACGCAGAACTTCTTTTGGAGGCTGTGAATCAATTCTTCGATCTGCGAAGTCGCGATCGGATCCAGGGCCGAGCAAGGCTCGTCCATCAGCAGCACTTCCGGCGATGTCGCGATGGCCCTGGCGATGCATAGCCGCTGCTGCTGTCCGCCTGACAATCCCGTTCCCGGCTCCTGCAGCCGGTCCTTGGTTTCCGCCCATAGCGCGGCGCCGCGGAGAGATGATTCGACCAGCTCGTCGAGCTCATGCTTATTGGCAGCCAGTCCGTGAATTCTAGGACCATAGGCAACGTTGTCGTAAATTGACTTGGGAAACGGGTTCGGTTTCTGAAAAACCATTCCAACGCGCGCTCGCAGCTGCACGGGGTCGAGAGACCTGTCGTGAATGCTTTCGCCGTCGAGTTCGATTCGGCCTTCGACGCGGCACGATTCGATAGTGTCGTTCATTCGATTCAAGCAGCGGAGAAAAGTCGATTTTCCGCAGCCCGACGGCCCGATGAACGCAGTTACGGAATTGTCTTCGACATCTACGCTCACGTCGTAGAGAGCCTGTTTGTCACCGTAATGGACGTTGACTTCACGCGCAAGAATTTTGATAGCCGCGCCTTCGCTTCCGCCGTTGCCATGCGAATCCATTCTGGAACACTCCCGATAGCCGAATTCGATTCGGCGCCCATTCGGCCAAATTTAAATCGCGCGCCGGCGTTGCCTTCGCCCAAATTCTAGGCAAGGCCGGCTCATGCTTCGTCGATATAGATAAGGAATTTATCACAAGCGTTTTAGGATTATGTAAAAGTTTCATGACAATGCCGGCGTTTAGACCCGGAACGATCACTCGTTTCCCGGAAGCAGCACCGTAAATTTACTTCCTGCTCCCGGCGCGCTCTCGATCAAGAGCTTGCCCCCATGGCGGTTTAGCGCGTGCTTAACGATCGCAAGGCCCAATCCTGTTCCTTCGGTCTCCCGATTTCTGGCGCGATCTATGCGAAAAAACCTTTCGGTCAGCCTAGGAATATGGACCGGGTCGAATCCTTCTCCGCAATCCGCAATCTCTATTCTTGCCGCTGGCTTGGCGAATTCCGGGGAGGAATCCTGCCAGCTAATAGCGATATCGATCCTGTTTCCTTCGCTTCCGTACTTAATGGCATTCTCGAGAATGTTTCCGAATACTTGGCGAAGCTGATCGCCGTCGCCGACGATTCTGCAATTTTCAGGACCGGGCTTGAACCGAATTCTAGCGCCTTTGGTCTTTTCAAGCCGGAGAAGCGAAGCAGCGGATTCGCGAACGATTTCGGCAAGGTCCACATGAGAGGTCGGACGAATTTTTTCCCTGGATTCAATGCTCGAGAGAGCAAGAAAGTCGCTTAGAAGCTTTGTCATTCGGCTTGATTCGCTCGCAACGATGTCTAGATAGCGGGTCCTCGCAATTTCATTCTCCCAGTCGCCTTTCCGCAGCATCTCGACAAATCCCGCTATGGACGTAATCGGCGACCTCAATTCGTGGCTAAGATTCGTTATGAAGTCTCGGCGCATCCTTTCGTTCTTGTCGAATTCCGAAATGTCGGCGAGCGAAACCAAGGCCCCGTCGAAGCCGCAACTTTCCGAAGCCAGCGGCTTCGCCGTCAACCGGAATACGGTATCGGAAACTTCATCCGCCAAAACCAGCCGGCATTCCGTGCTTTTCAGGTCCGATTCGCCGTTCAAAGCGGCCAGCACGCACTTGCGCGGTTCAGGCTGGCGGAACACAACCTCGAAGCTTAAATTTGTTAGTCGATTGCCAAAGAGAGATCTTGCGCTGGCATTCAAAGCGAGCAATTGATGATCCTGGCCGACGACAAGAACCGGGTTCGGTATCCCGTTAAGGATGCCCTCTGCAAATTCAATCAAATTCGTCACGAAAACCCTTGAATTTTCCGGCCCGGCAATCTGCCTTTATTAGGTTTCGCAAGGCGCGACCGCAACTAATCGGCTTTCGTCGCCCGGCAGGCCGCCGCATCAATGCCCGTAAATTAACCGGCCCCGGCGGCGAATGGCGCACCCGAGAGGATTCGAACCTCTGACCTCTGCCTTCGGAGGGCAGCGCTCTATCCTGCTGAGCTACGGGTGCGAGTGGATTCGCGAGTACTTGAATCGACATTCGAAAGCAATTCGTACTTATTTTTGGCGAATGCCGCCTAAATCCTATGCGAAGAGATCGCGGCAGAAATCCAAAGCTTCGGCGAGCTTGTCGACCTCCTGCCGCGTGTTGTAGAGGCCGAAGGAGGCCCTGCAAGTCGCTGTAACTCCGAGGTGATCCATAAGCGGCTGCGCGCAATGATGCCCTGCCCTGACCGCGATGCCGGACTGATCCAATACCGTGGAAATGTCGTGCGGATGCGCGACGCCCTCGAGAGTAAATGAGAAAATAGCGCCTTTGCCCGGCGCGTTGCCCTGAATTTCCAGCCAGTCGCGGGATGCAAATCTCTCTTGCGCATAATCCCGAATCTTCGATTCGTGCGCCTCGACCGCATCCATGCCAAGGTCCATCAAATATTCCAGCGCGGCGCCGAATCCGATCATCTGCACGATCGGCGGAGTGCCGGACTCAAACTTGTGCGGCGGTTCGTTATACGCAACGCTGTCGCGAGTTACCTCGTGAATCATGTCGCCTCCGCCCTTGAAGGGCCGCATTTCGGATATCCGGCTTTTCTTGGCGAACAGGGCTCCCGAGCCCGATGGCCCGTAGAGCTTGTGACCGGTAATCGCCAAGAAATCCACGTCGATTTCGCGAACGTTTAAATTGCCGTGAACAGCCGATTGCGACGCATCGACGAGTACCGGCACGCCTTTGGCATGCGCGGCCCTAGCCAGACCGGCGATATCGACTCGCGTACCGAGCACGTTGGACATTTGCGAGATCGCAACGAGCTTCGTCCTGTCGCCTATGGCATCGACCACTTGCTGAGGATCCAGACTGCCGTCGGGCCGCGTGTCCACCCACTTGAGAACCGCCCCTTGACGCTCGCGCAGGAAATGCCAGGGAACGATATTGGCGTGATGCTCCATAACCGACAAGACGATTTCATCGCCGGGTTCGAATCGCGGCATGGCCCAGCTGTAGGCGACCAAGTTTATCGATTCAGTAGCTCCGGTCGTATACAGAATCTCATCTTCGCCGGCGTTCAGGAACCTGGCTATAATTCCTCGCGTCGCCTCGTATTTTTCTGTTGCTAGATTTGAAAGAAAATGCAGTCCCCGATGAACGTTGGCGTATTCTTCGGAATATGCTCGGTTGACCGCCTCGATCACCGCCCTGGGTTTTTGAGCGGATGCCGCGTTATCGAGATAGACCAGCGGCTGGCCGTTCACTTCGCGTGAAAGAATCGGAAAGTCGCGCCGAACCGCCTGAACATCGTACATTCTTTAGCCTTAAAGGATTAAACCGAATAGGGATATACTTGCGGTTATTAGAAAAATGAGAGCGAAAAACGAGGCGACCGAGGCAAGAAGCACCTTCAAAATCGACCTGAAGCCGTGAAGAACCAGCACGAAATTGACGAAGAGCCACAAGAAAAGAACGAATGAAACCAGTGCGGCCAATGCTCCGAGCGGCGTCCACAGTATTGCGACGACGATTTGAAGCAGATTCGCAACGAGCATGATAAACTGCAGCCAAATCAATAGCAGAAAAGTTTCGTCGAGAGTTCCTTCGCCGCCCAGCATTCGACCAATGCCGAACGTCGCGAAAGTGATTACGACCAGCAGAATTGCGTGAACAATCAAACTTGGCACGGGAGTCGCCAATGCTGCTAGCAAAGAGCCACTCGCCGGAGAGGGAATCATTATCGCGAACGCCTGCGAAACCAAAACGTTGAGCACGATTACGAGAGCGGCCATCTCGATTAAAGTACGGCGGCTCGGTTCGAGCTTTAGAACCATGACGGCGCCATGTTTCGGATCTGTAACCGAAAGCCAGGCGTGGCGCATTACGTAGCTGAGCATTTGTACCGGTATCCCGACTAGGATATTCAACTTTCAATTAATGATTTGAATGTGCGGCGGCAAGTAGTTCGATCCCGCAAGCGGGAATTCTTACAAGACTCGTTGCAATTTCATCAAGTGCGCGCGCTCTTGGGCGGAACCTCCGCCTCCAAAATTCCGAATGCCCAAATGACCGCGAAAGCGACCGCGGCGAACAGAGACAGCGCGTCCGCTACCGCCTGATCGAATTCAAAAGGAAGCGCCGCGGCCGCCCCTGCGGCAAGTCCGATCGGCGCAACCGATAGCAGGGCCCAAAAAAGGGCGATGCGCGAATCGCGCCAGTTTCCGCGCCCTCCGAAGGCGCGGCCGATAAGGCGGCTCGCGGCAGCTAGCGCGTAGAATGCAAGCGGTGCGATCAAGACAGCTCCTATGAACTGCCCCGAAGCCAGCGCGTGGAAAGACGGGCCGCCTTCAAGGGAGGCGGATTGTCGGGGCAGCATGGGCAGCCGCGAGCAGAAATGCAGCAGGCAAGCCGCCAAGAGGTATGCAAGCGCCCGGCCTTCCCCCGTACTGCCATTTAATTTTTTTCGAATCGCTCGGCGCGGATTTCCGTACGTCTCGATAATATCCAGGGCAATCGACATCACCGATGTCTCGACAGCCAGTCCTCAAGCAACTCCGCAACTCCAGTCGCCAGCCTCTCGTCGTCGATTTCACTAAGGACATCCGCCAGAAACGACATCGTCAGAATATTTTTAGCATCGGCGAGCGGAATTCCTCGGGATCGCAGATAGAAGAGCGCGTCGCCGTCCAGCGCGCCGCATGTCGAGCCATGCGAGCACGCGACGTCGTCGGCATAGATTTCCAGTTCCGGCTTGGCCAGAAACTGGCTGTCTTCGTCGAGCAATAGCGCCTGGCTGATCTGATATCCGTCCGTTTTCTGGGCACCGGGATTGACAAGAACCTTGCCCTGAAAAACGCCCGTTGCCCCATTTCTCAGCACCTTCTTAAAAACTTGGCGGCTTTCGCAGTGAGCGCCCGTGTGCTCGACGAAGACCGTATCGTCATGGTGGAATTCTCCGTCGCCAATCGCCGCTCCTGAAATGTGCGCCCTGCCGCGGTCGCCGTCAAGCTCGACCACGAATTCATTGCGAGTCAATTTTCCGTTCGCCGTCAGCGTAAATGACTTGAGGGAGCTCGACTCCCCGAGCCTGGCAAAAACGTGTCCGGCGTGAAACCGTTCGTGGTCCCTGCCCTGGATGCAGACGTGCCGAAAAGTCCCGCCGTCGGCAATATCGACTTCGATTACTTTGTTAAGCCTGGCCGCCGCCGGGCCGGCTTCCAGAAATGTCAGCGAGGCTCCGCTTTCAACTTTAATCACATGCCTTACGAAAACGTCGGACAAACGGGATTTGCGGCGGTAGTTGACGCCGACGGGATTGGCGACCGGGCCAGACGCTCTTATTGCAAGCCCCTCGATTGCTCGAGTCGTATTCAGCACGGCGAACGGCCTGGGAACATACTTCTGCGCGCGGGACTCGAGCTTCGCGAAAAGGCTCTCGGCCCAATGGCCGTCGTCGCGCAATGCTTCGCTCAACCGCTGCATCTGCAGGTGCTTCTGTCCATTCGCCGGTATCTTGAACTTGCCGTCGACGCATTTTACTTTGACCCTGTCCACGCCCCTGTAGACCGTACTCGTTTCCTTTCCGAGCAAGTCCGCTTCGACGCTTGGGGTCATGAACCCGTCCGGCCTGGTGAATTTCCAGTATTCGTCCTTGCGCTTCGGCAATCCGGTGGCATCGAGCCTGTCAGCGGCATCTCGACGCGCATCCCGCGCCCACGCGGATTCGTCGCTCATGCCGCCCGTTTCGGCCTCTTTGCCGAGCTGAGCCATCAAGCGGCCTCCCCTAGCAAATCCGCATATCCGTTCTCTTCGACTTCGAAAGCGAGTTCCCGCCCTCCGGATTTGATGATTCGCCCGTCGGCCATGATGTGCACCCTGTCGGGTTCGATATGATCCAGCAATCGCTGATAGTGAGTAATGACGAGTATCGAGCGGTCTGCGTCGCGCAGCGCGTTCACTCCCGCCGCGACCTGCTTCATTGCGTCGACGTCGAGTCCGGAATCGGTCTCGTCGAGAACGCACATTTTCGGTTCGAGCACCGCCATTTGAAGAATCTCGTTGCGTTTCTTCTCGCCGCCGGAGAAACCGGTGTTGACCGGTCGCTTGAGCAAGTCGTCCTGGATGTTCAGCGTGTTCGCCTTGGCCTTGATCAGGCGCAGAAACTGCGCGGCGGACACCTCCGTCTCTGATCTAGCCGTTCGCTTCGCATTTAAAGCCGTGCGAAGAAAGTTCATGTTGCCCACGCCCGGAATTTCCACCGGATACTGGAATGCAAGAAACAGCCCCTCGACTGCGCGCTCCTCCGGTTCAAGTTCAAGCAGGTCGACACCGTCAAGCGCTACCGAGCCGGCGGTTACTTCATAGCCTTCACGACCCGCGACAACGTATGACAGCGTTGACTTTCCGGAACCGTTAGGACCCATCAGCGCGTGCACGCCGCCATTCTCGACTTCAAGATCGACGCCCTTGAGAATCGGCTTGTCCTCCTCCTCTAATTTCGCGTGCAAATTCTTGATTACCAACATATATTCTAACTCCATTCCTGCCTTGGAAGCATCGTCGAAAACAAATTCCGCAAGTTCCAAAGCCGCAAATTATTCTTCCGGCACGGAAGCATGCCCTCCCGAAACCGTCGACATTCGCAAGAGAGCGGTTTGCCATTATCCGCCGAGGCGGGGGCGGAGCACCGAGAGACGATTCCGGACAATCGCCTATATTCGCATAACGCTAAATGGACAATCCCGGCTGTGTCGGGCAATTTCCTACGTCATTTGCTCGCCGTCAAAGTAGTCCACGGCGCTATCCTTGCGACCCACGAATTTCAAGTGCGCGCTCATGAAATTCGCGCCTGGAGATACGGCGACGGCTGCGAATTTACCGCTATCCGGATATTCGATCACATCCGGATCCTGTTTTGTCGAGATCGCCAAGTACTTCAAGGGCGACGTTCCGGTGTTGATCAGCTGGTGGGCCTTTTCCGGACCGCCTCTGGGAGCGGCGCAGCAGTAGCCCGCCGCCACTTTGTATTCGGCATTCCCGAATCTGTAGGTGCCCTCTCCTTCCAGAATGACGAAGAGTTCGTCGTTGCCTAGGTGGTTGTGCGCGGGAAAGGCGCGCTTTCCTGGATCTACGGTGACGAAATTGCAGCCAAGGCCTCCAAGCTCAAGGCGCTGGCCTACCATTGCAATTGTCGCGCCGAATCGCGTTGATCCTTCGGGGTCGCGGCTATAGCCCTCCATACTATGAATGTTTACGACGGGTTCGGTCATTCTTGTCGATCCTATTGCATAATTGGGGCCGTGCTTGGCGCTAAAATTTAGTGCCGACGCGGCAAAAATCGGCGTTCGGCTTAGCCTACGGATCCTTCAAGAGAAATCGCGACGAGCTGCTGAGCCTCCATCGCGAATTCCATAGGCAGGGCCTGCAGCACTTCCTTGCAAAATCCGTTTACAATTAGCGCGACCGCCGCCTCCTCGCCGATTCCGCGCTGGCGGCAATAGAATAGCTGGTCGTCGTCGACCTTCGATGTCGTTGCCTCATGCTCCACGCGCGAGGAATTGTTTTTCACTTCGATGTACGGAACCGTATGCGCGCCGCAATTTTCGCCGATTAGCAGGCTGTCGCACTGCGTATAGTTTCGGCATCCCGTAGCCTTGGGATGCACCGAGACCAGGCCGCGGTAGGTGTTTTGCGCCCGTCCCGCGGAAATTCCCTTGGATACGATTCGGGACTTCGTATTTTTTCCGATATGCAGCATTTTTGTGCCGGTGTCGGCCTGCTGGCAATTGTTGGTGATGGCGATCGAGTAGAATTCCCCTTGCGAATCGTTTCCTCGGAGAATGCAGGAAGGATACTTCCAGGTTATCGCCGAGCCGGTTTCAACCTGCGTCCACATGACTCGCGACCGGCTGCCGCGGCAATCCGCTCGCTTGGTTACGAAGTTGTAGATGCCGCCCTTGCCGTTCTCGTCGCCGGGATACCAGTTCTGCACGGTGGAATACTTGATTTCCGCGTCGTCTAGGGCAACTAGTTCGACGACGGCCGCATGAAGCTGATTCGTATCGCGCTGCGGGGCGGTGCAGCCCTCCAGGTAGCTGACGTAGGATCCCTTGTCCGCGATGATAAGCGTTCGTTCGAATTGCCCGGTATTCTCGGCGTTGATTCGAAAATAGGTCGACAGCTCCATCGGGCAGCGGACCCCGGGCGGCACGTAGACGAACGATCCATCCGAAAAGACCGCCGAGTTCAGCGTAGCGTAGAAATTGTCGGAAATCGGAACGACCGAGCCGAGGTATTTCCTAACGATGTCGGGATGTTTTTGAACAGCTTCGGAAATGGGACAGAAAATTACGCCGGCGCGGGCCAGCTCGTCGCGAAACGTCGTTCCCACGGAAACGGAATCGAATACCGCGTCGACCGCGACTTTTCTCCCGTCCGCAGGCGGGCCGGTCTCCTCGACGCCGGCCAGGATCATTTGCTCGCGCAGCGGTATTCCCAGCTTTTCGTAGGTGGCGAGCAATTTCGGATCGACCTCGTCGAGCGATGTCGGCTTCCTGTCCATGCTTTTCGGCTTGGCGTAGTAGTACTGGTCCTGGAAATCGATCGACGGGAAATCGACCATGGCCCAGTTCGGCTGCTTCATCTGCGTCCAGCGGCGATAGGCGCGAAGCCGCCACGCCGTCAGCCATTCTGGCTCGGCATTCTTTTCCGAAATCAGCCTTACGATGTCTTCGTTCAGCCCCTTCGGCGCGTATTCGGTTTCAATATCGGTGTGCCACCCGTATTTGTAGCGGTCGCCGACCGACCGAACGGTGGCGACAGTCTCCTCGTCAACGCCTTCGCGTATCTTGAGCATTTCGGCCATGGGGCAGCTCCTGTTGCATCGCTGGCATCACGCTTGCTGCGCTTCGGTTCGCAGTATTCCTGCTCGTCCGCGCATCTGACGCCTCTTGTAGCATGTAATCCATTTTTTTGCGAATTGCGATACGTCCTCGCGGAAAGTCGACGGGCCGATTGAAATTCTGATTGCCGACCTCGCGAGCGAATCGTCGATTCCCATCGCCAGCAGAGCCGCGTTCGGACCGACCTTTCCCGAGGAGCACGCGGCTCCTGCCGATATGGCGAATCCCTCGATATCCATCTGGATGACCTGCGATTCGCCCTTCCAGCCCCGGGCGGCAAAGCACGAAGTGTTCGGCAGGCGCATGGCGCCTTCGCCGATGAACGCAATCTCGGGGGCGTTTTCGCGCAGAGCGCTTTCCAGAAAGTCCCGCAGCTCCTCGACTCCGCTCCACGCGCCGCCTTCCAAGTCTTCGGCGGCCGCTTCGGCCGCCGCTCCGAATCCAGCGATTCCAACGATGTTTTCAGTTCCGGATCGTCGCCCCGATTCCTGCCCCCCGCCCCGGAACAGAGGCTCGGCAGGCGCGCTTTTGCGCGTTAGCAAAGCGCCGACGCCTTTGGGCCCGCCAATTTTGTGCGCCGAAACCATCGCGCATTCCGCTCCTGATTCGCGAAACGAAAACGGTATTTTTCCGAATGCCTGCGTCGCATCGGCGACGGCAATTCCTTTCGGAAGGTTTTGGATGATGCCGGTTTCGCCGCTTGCGACCTGCAGCGCCGTTCTCGCAGGTTCTTCGACTTCAACGCTCCCGGAGGAACTCACGCGAAGCGATGCCCGGGTCCAGTTCAATACGGAAGGATGTTCAATTCCCCCGGAATCGATGTCGCGGCCAAAGAGCGCGGCGGCGGCCGATTCGGTCGCTCCGGAGGTAAAGACGACATCTTCCGGGTCGGCATCGGCGGCTGCCGCCACTTGCATGCGCGCCCGTTCGACGATGGCGCGAGCCGCGCGGCCCTCGGCGTGAACCGACGCGGGATTGCCGAGGATGTCCATTGCGGCCACCATTGCGCGCCGCGCTTCGGGGCGGAGCGGAGCCGTGGCATTCCAATCCAGGTAGATTCGAGCGGTCACAGCTCGTCGACGACCGCAAGCAGGTTGGGCACTGCCGGGCAGGGAGCGAGGCGGTTGTTCACGATGTCGGCTAGAGCGCACCTATGCAGGAATACGTAGACATGCGCGGAAAGACCCTCCCAAAGTCTATTCGACAGCGCTTGCGCTCGCGTGCCGGAATTTGTTCCGGGAAGCGCGAAACCCGCCTCGACTGCGTCAATAGATTCATCGACGGCTTCGAGAATGTCCGAAATCTTGATTTCCTCGGGTTCCCTGGCGAGCTTGTAGCCGCCGCTCGGTCCGCGAACGGCGACGACGACGCCTGCTCGGCGCAGCTTGACGAAGAGCTGCACCAGATACGGGAGCGAGATATTCTGCCGCGTTGATATATCGGCCAACGACGTGTAGCCGTCGCCGCCTAGCAGGGCGATGTCGGCGAGCGCGACTACGGCATAACGGCCCTTTGTACTTAATTTCATGTCAAATCCGACTGCGGTTCGATTGAATTATGAAGCGCGAACACAAACGCAAACGGTGCGCAGGGCAACCGCATCCCCGGCGCGGAGGCTGCGGAATCAAGCTATTCTCACGAAGCGGCCATGTCAATTCGGCGATGCATCGGACGAGAGACTCCGCGAAGCTGGTAGCTTGCGCGGCGGGCCGATATGGCAAGCGATCGCGGCGACCTGCACCGAATCCTGCAAAAATTTGACTTCCGGCCGACCCGAGGAAGCAAGGCGCGGATCGGATTTGTTCCTCAGGCCGCTTTTTCCACTCCGCCAGATACTCTCGGAGGTCGTCAAAGGCGTGGAATTCGAGGGTGCAACGCGGCTATAGGTCCATATTGTCCCGCTTGACGCTCTTCCAGAACGTCGCCGAATCTGCGCTCAAGAACGAATTCGGTTCACACTCGGGAAGCAACGCGGTATTGACAAAGTGCGCAATGCAATCCCAAGTCAGAAGTCATCATCTACAGGAAATCCCCCGGTCGCCCGCGAATTGGCGGGCGCTTGGTCCGAATCGGAGAAGTAGTAAAATATGCCAGAAATCATTTTTTCCGGGCCGGAAGGCCGCCTTGAAGGGAGATACCATCCGCAAAACCGCATCGACGCCGACATAGCGATCATACTGCACCCGCATCCGCAATACGGGGGCACGATGAACAACAAGGTCACCTACAATCTGCACTACTGCTTTTACAGGCTGGGTTTCGCGGTGCTGCGATTCAATTTCCGCGGAGTCGGTCGCAGCCAGGGCGAATTCGATTTTGGAAACGGCGAACTGTCCGATGCCGCTGCGGCGCTCGACTATATTCAATCCCAGCACCCGAATACCAAGAATTGCTGGGTCGCCGGATTTTCGTTCGGCGCCTGGGTGGGGATGCAGCTCTTGATGCGTCGACCGGAGCTTACGGGGTTCGTTGCCGTCGCGCCGCCCGCCAATCTCTACGATTTTTCGTTCCTGGCGCCCTGCCCGTCTTCGGGCCTCGTCATTAACGGCACAGCCGATTCGGTCGTGCCGCCCGCCGATGTCAAATCGTTCGTCGATCGCCTAAACGACCAAAAGGGCATAACCATTACCCATATGACCGTCGCAGGCGCGGGGCACTTTTTTTCGAACGGCTATATGGAGAACCTTAACAAAAACGTATCCGACTACGTAGCTCGCCGGCTTACGGAAAAAACCCGCTAGGCTTTCCGTCCGCCGACGGGCGGCGCATCTGGCGGGCACGCATTTTATTGCTTCAGTTTCGGCTTGCCGTAGACGAAGCGCGCTCGCTCTTCGAAGGCGCGCACGATGCGCTGTACCGCCTGAGTGAAAAGCGTCCCGATCAGGGAGCTTAGCACTTTGGACCGAAACTCGAATTCGGCTGAAAAAAATACGTCGCATCCGTTTTGCAGGTCGCTGAATTCCCATCTGCAGTTCATGAACTTGAACGGCCCATCCAGGTATTCGACAGCGATTGTCCGCCTGTCGCGCGAGAGATTGACTCGTGAAAGAAAGCTTTCCCGGTAGATCTTGAAAGAGATCGTCATTTCGGCGATCAACAGTTCCTCGCCGCCCGAAGCAGTGCGTCCTTTGACGGCAAGTCCGGAACACCAGGGAAGAAACTCGGGATAGGCCTCGACATCGGCGACAAGGTTGAAGACCTGTTCGGCCGAATAGGGCAATTTTTTATGTTCTTCGAATTTTGGCATGTCGAGACCGCGAACGTCGCCGCTAGCGAGCAAAAAAAAACGCCGGCGGCACTTGGCCGGCCCCGCGCCGCCGCGCCGCGCGGATCAACGGGAGAGATGCCGTCGCGCGAAGGTTTGGAACCGCGCGCGGCAAATCGCCCGCAATCGCAGCTAAACGCGGTGCGGCCATTTTGAATCGGCCGTCGCCTGCCCGCCTGGATTCAGGTTTAAACCGTCAAGCCGCCGCGTCCGTTGTTTTTTAGCTTGCGGCGAATCATCCCGTAAAGCGGAAGCAGTATAAGGATGATGGCGACAATCGTTATTGGACCCGCGATCGGCCTTGTTATGAATATCGAAAGGTTGCCGTCGGAAAGTATCAAGGATTGCCGAAGCGTGGGTTCGGCGATGGGTCCCAGCACGATCGCTAGCACGGCCGGCGCTAGCGGGTAGTCGAGTATTCGAAGCAGAAACGCGCCGATTCCGAAAAACAGCATGAGCCACACATCGTAGATGTTCTGGTAGGCGGCGTAGATGCCGACCACGGACAAAACGAAAATCAGTGGAGCCAGGATCGTAAACGGCATGCGAAGCACCCAAAGAAACACCGGAATAAACGCGAGGTTGACCGCAACCGCGATCGCGTTCGATACGTAGAAGGAGCCGATAAGCGGCCACACGAAATCGGGCTGGTCCGTGAATAGCCGAGGTCCTGGCTGGAGCCCCCAGATGACCATTCCGGCCAGAAGAACGGCCGTGGTAGGCGAACCCGGAATTCCGAGGGTCATCATTGGCAGCATCGCGCCGGTCGACGCGGAATTGTTGGCCGATTCCGGCGCTGAGATTCCGTCCGGGTGCCCCCTGCCGTACTTGCTCTTGTCTCTCGAGGTCATTTTCGAAACCCCGTAGGCCATGAGAGACCCGGGCGTCGCGCCCGCCGCGGGAAGTATGCCTACGAAGAATCCGAGAAGCGAGCCGATGGCCGTGCCCTTCCAGGCCTCTCGAAACCTCAATATCGACGTGCCGACGTCTTTCAACGTGATCTTGGCTTTGGTCATCTCCATATCGTATCGGTACGCATTGATCGTCCAGAGCATTTCGCCGATTCCGTAGACCCCGATCGCGAGGACGAGGAACTGAATTCCCCGGCTGAACCATACCGTCGAGTCGAACAGCAGAAGGCGGGGCGTGCCCGAAATGATGTCGAAGCCGACCGCGGAGACGATAAGCCCGAAAAAAATGGAAATCATAGTCTTGGGGATATCGTCGCCGCCTAGTCCGACGAATGTCGCGAACGCCAGCAGCATGAGAGCAAAAATCTCGGGGTTGCCGAATTTAAGCGCAACCGACGCAAGCAGCGGCGCGGCGCCGGTGAAGATCACATTGGCGACGGTGCCGCCCGCGAATGACGCCAGAGCGGCAATCACCAGCGCCCTTCCCGCTTCGCCCTTGAGCGCCATCGGCCGTCCGTCGAATGTGGTGGCGACCGCGGTCGACGCGCCCGGAATGCCGAGCGTAATGGACGAAATCGCGCCGCCGTACATCGCGCCGTAGTAAATCGCCGCCAGGAAGATCATTGGCGATGTCGCGGTTCCGGTGATCTGCTGAATGACAAATGTGAACGGGAGCAGGATGGCAACGCCGTTGACGGACCCGAGCCCGGGCATTGCGCCTACGAACAATCCGATAACGACGCCGAGAAACGCCAGTCCCAGATTGATTGGAGACAAGGCGACAAGAATTCCATCGGCAAGATGCAATAAGACATCCATGGGACCAGTTCCTATTCAGACGCGAATTCGGCGGTTCGTCGCGGCGACGTGGCAGCCGCGCGGCCGCTTCAGAGAAAAATGTCGTAAAGTGGCAGAAACAGCGGCTCGAGGTATCCCTTCGGCAGGACGATGCGCATCGCAATATCGAAAAAGAAGAAGCAGAACACCGGCACGGCTATCGAAACGGCAAGCGTAAGCCGCCAGTTGTGCCGGCCCAGGAAGTAGATGGAATAGACCAGGAACAGGAATATCGCTCCGTAATAGCCTAGGAAATGAATTAGGCCCAGGAAGACGAAAAGCCCGCCGCCGATCTGAGCCAGAATGATTTTGCCCTCGTAGTCCAGGTAGGGCTTGTCCGAGCGCGAAGGCTTTGTTCTTCTTCTTGCCCAATTGACAACAACCGCCAGCGACGAAAGAAGCATCGCGGCGGACAGCCAGAACGGCCAAAATCCGCTTCCCGGTCCCCGGCCGTCTATATTTATGCCGATATTTGCGAATCTTTCGGCGGTAGGGTCCCACGAGGGACCCTCGCCGCTTTTCCACATGAGGTAGATGGAGAGGAGCGCAATAGCGATCGCGGTTACAAGTTCTGCAAGTCGCATGGGAGCCCTCCCCCCCGAATACCATGAGCAACTCGGCTAGTTTATGTCGCCGGAAGACTTGAGAATCGTTTCATGCCTTTCGCGCTGAACCTCCCAGTAGGTCATGAGGTCCGAACCGGAAAGAAAATCGCCGAGCATGGACTTGTCGGTACGATATGTCTGCCATTCCTCGGATTCGAAAACATCCGAAAACAGAGCGGTATAGTAGGCCGCCGCGTCGTCGGACATTCCCGGGGCGCCGACGACCGAGCGCTGCATGTAGTATGCGAATGGCACGCCGGTTTCTCTAAGCGTCGGAACGTCCGGGAAGAACGGCAGCCGCTCGTCCGTGAAGGCCACTAGCGGAATGACGTCGCCCGACTCGTAGAAGCCAAGCGCCTCCGACGGATTGTTGACGGAAGAATCGATCTGCTCCCCCGCGAGATCCCGCGCGACCGCTCCGCCGCCGCTATAGGGAATGTATTTCATTTCGAGATCGTAGGCGCCGTTCAGGAAGTTCGTGATGATTTCGTCTTCCTGGGCGCTGCCGGTGCCGCCCATGACCCAGTCCGACCCGCGCGCTTTCGCTTCGGCCACGAATTCTTCAAAGGTGTTGATGCCTTCGTTCTTGTGAACCCAGAGCACGAACGTGTCTTCGGCCATGCGACCGATGGGCGCGTAGGTCAGTATATCGACTTCGAGACCCGGCTGGCGCAGCGGCGTCGTGAAAAACGAGTTGAGGGTGACCATGATCGTGTGATCCTTGTCCGTCGCGGATTTGAGCGCAATGAGCGCTTCCGCGCCGGAGCCGCCGGACTTGTTGGTGGGAACCAGCGGGCGCACAGCCATCCCGTTCTTCTCCACGATCGACTGCATGAGACGGGCCATTCTGTCGGCGCCTCCGCCCTTGCCGGCCATGATGACGAAATCGATCGGCTTGACCGGTTCGAACGCCTGGACAGCGGATGCCGAAACTGCAAAGCCAAGCGCGATCGCGCCTAGCGAAATTTTTGATACAAGATTCATCTTTCTTCTCCAATTGAATTGCGTGTCCGTTTACTGCGCGGACTGCTTGGTTTCGTCCGCTTCAAGCGGCTTCTCAAGCGATTTCTCGCTCGTCTATTGCCCCGACGGGGTGCCTGCCCGCCGCATTCGCGAGGCGGAGCGGCTCTCGTTACGCAACTAACCATTTCGCGCGAAGCGCAGTACACTTGATCTCGACCCTACACGAATTGCCTCCGAATCAAAACAGTCCTTCGATTTGGCCCGCATCGTTCAAGCGAATCGCCTCCGCGGCGGGCGCGCGGGGCAAGCCGGGCATCGTCATTATGGCGCCGCAAATCGCGACAATGAATCCCGCGCCGGCAGAAAGCCGAACCTCCCGAATCGGAACCGAGTGCCCTTCCGGAGCGCCGCGAAGGTCCGGATCGACCGAAAAGCTGTACTGAGTTTTCGCCATGCAGATCGGGAGGCGGCCGAATCCGGCGTCCTCCCACTGGGCGAGCTGATCGCGAATCTTCTTGTCGGCGACAACGTCGCCGGCGCGATAGATTCGCTTGGCGACCGTTTCAATTTTTTCCAGCAGCCCCATTTCGTCGGGATAAAGCGGTGCGAAATCCGCCGTCCCGGCTTCCACGACCTCCACCACTTTTCGCGCCAATTCCTCCGTTCCTTCGGATCCCAGAGCCCAGTGCCTGCAAAGGATCGCGTCCGCGCCGAGGGATTGAGCGTATTGCCTGACGGATTCGACTTCCCTGTCCGTATCGGTCGTAAAGTGGTTTATCGCAACAATCGCGGGCACGCCGAAATTTTTCAGGTTTTCGATATGGCGACCTAAATTCGCGCATCCTTTTTCGACGGCATCGACGTTTTCGCTGCCGAGCTGGGCCCTGGCGACCCCGCCGTTCATTTTCAAGGCGCGAATCGTGGCGACGATTACGACCGCCTTCGGCGAGAGTCCCGCTTTGCGGCATTTTATGTTCATGAACTTTTCGGCGCCGAGATCGGCGCCGAATCCGGCTTCCGTAACGACGAAATCGGCGAGCTTGAGAGCCGTCTTCGTAGCGACTACGGAATTGCAGCCATGGGCGATATTGGCGAACGGCCCCCCGTGCACGAAGGCCGGATTGTTCTCCAGGGTCTGGACGAGATTGGGTTGCATCGCCTGCTGAAGCAGGACGGTCATCGCGCCGTCCGCCTTGATATCCCGGCAAAAGACGGGCGAGCGGTCGCGCCTGTAGGCGACGATGATATCTCCAAGCCTTTTCTGGAGGTCGTCGAGATCCGTCGCCAGGCAAAGAATCGCCATGACTTCCGAGGCGACGGTGATATCGAAGCCCGCTTCGCGCGGGTAGCCGTTGGCAACGCCGCCGAGGCTGCAGGTGATCTGGCGAAGCGCCCGGTCGTTCATATCCATGACGCGGCGCCATGCGATGCGGCGCGTATCGATGCCCTGCTCGTTGCCCCAGTAGACATGATTGTCGATCATGGCCGACAGCAAGTTATGCGCGGACGTAATGGCATGGAAGTCGCCCGTGAAATGGAGGTTCATGTCCTCCATGGGAACGACCTGCGCATATCCTCCGCCGGCGGCGCCGCCCTTCATTCCGAAGCAGGGCCCGAGCGACGCCTCTCGAATGCATATGGCCGCCTTCTTGCCGATTCTATTCAGCCCGTCGCCCAATCCGACGGTCGTCGTCGTTTTCCCCTCGCCCGCCGGGGTCGGATTGATGGCGGTGACCAGGACGAGGCTGCCGTCCGCGCGACCGTCGAGAGATTCGATGAAACTCGAGGAAACCTTGGCCTTGTCGTGGCCGAAGGGAAGCAAGTCCGAAGCGGGAATGCCGAGCCTGGCGCCGACATCTAGAATCGGCTGCTTCTTCGCTTCCCTAGCGATTTCTATGTCGGTTGCCATATTGGATCACCTGCCTTGATTAAGTCTTCAATTGCCGAGAACTGTTCCGGGGGAGATTCCGCTCGCCGACGCCCACTCGACGGCTGGAATTTTCCCGCTTCCGGCGGGCCTAACGCGCTGTACCACGATTCGTCCCCCGGTCGCCTGAACTTCCACCCCGCTTTCGGTTACGGCGGTCACCCGCCCGGGCTCGCCGTCACCGGCGGTTCTGCGGGAATCATAAATCTTTACTTCCGATCCCGCGACGGTCGTCCAGGCGCCGGGCTGGGGATTGGTGCCGCGAATGAGGTTGTATACGTCCGATGCCGGCTTGGACCAGTCGATCAACGCGTCGGGTTTGCGGCACCAGCTTTCGTAGGTCGCTTTGCTGTCGTCCTGCTGAATTCGCGGCGGCGAGCCCGACCTGAAGAGGTTGCAAACCGCGACGACCGAATCGATGGCGGCGGGAAAAATCTTTTTGAAATAGACATCGCCCAAAGTATCGTCCGCGCCGATTTCGCATTCCTTTTGCAGGAGGATATCTCCTTCGTCGAGTCCGTCCGTAGGATAGAACCACGAAAACCCCGTTCGCGCCGAACCGCCGATGATGGGCCAATTGATGGAACTGGGTCCGCGGTGTAGCGGAAGCAGGGACGGATGGAAGCAAATCGAGCCCATGCGGGGAATGTCGCGGGCCGCGCCTGGAACGAAAATCGTTACGTACGCCATTATCATGAGATCGGCATCGTGCGACTTCATGAGCTCGAGCGTAGCCTCGTCCTTGAAATTCGGCGGCTGGTGGACGGGAAGACCGGATGCCCGGGCGGCTTCCTTAAGCGGGTCCACCGGCCGGCCTTCCCGGTCGGGAGCGCAATAGACCGCGACAACGTCGTCCGCGCCGGCTTCAAGTATTCTCTCCAGCGCCGCCTTGCCGAACGCTTGCTGCCCCATGACGATTAATTTCATCGGTAGAACTCCTTCCCGCCTGTCGCGCCTGATCCCGAATGCATCGTCCGGTCGCCCGCCTACTTCGTCGAAGCGGCGCGGTCGCCCACGGCTCCCGAACTGAAAATGCGCTCCAGGTCCTGGCCGCCGAATCCAAGAAGCTCCGAAAGGATTTCCTCGGTATGCTCGCCGAGCAGCGGCGAGCGCGTAACTTCCACGTAGCAGTCGGACAGCTTGACAGGGCAGCCTACCGATAGGTACTTTCCGCGCTCCGGGTGGTCGACTTCGACAATCGTTTTGGACTCGCGCAATTCCCGATCTTCGGCGATCTCTTTCATCGACAGGATCGGGCCGACCGGAATATCAAGAGGGTTGCATTCGTCCATGACCTCGAACTTGGTTCTGGTCATCGTCCATTTTTCGATCTCGTCGAATACTTCGTCCAGCCTCGGAAGCCTGGCGCTAGGCGTGGCGTAGTCCGGATCCGTTTTCCATTCGGGCTTCCCGATCAAGTCGCAGACATTTTTCCAGACCGCGGCCTGGGTTATGAAATACGTGTAGGCGTCCGGGTCGGATTCCCAGCCCTTGCATTTGAGTATGCGTCCCGGCTGGCCGCCGCCCGAATCGTTGGCCGCTCTCGGCGTGGCGTCGCCGAACGGAATTCCCTTGGCGAATTGCGAATATTCCTCGAGCGGTCCGGCGGCGAGTCGCTGCTGGTCTCTCAGCTTCACGCGGCACAGATTGATCACGCCGTCCTGCATCGGCGCCAGCACCCTCTGCCCTCGCCCGGTCTTTTCGCGCTGGAGCAGCGCGGCGACGATACCTAGCGCGAGCAGCAATCCGGTTCCCGAATCGCCTATCTGCGCTCCTGTCACCATCGGAACGTTGTCCGGGAATCCTGTCGTCGAGGCCGAGCCTCCCGCGCATTGGGCGACATTCTCGTAGACCTTGCAGTCTTCGTACCTCCCCGGGCCGAATCCTTTGACGGAGGCCATGATCATTCGCGGGTTGATTTCCTGAATCCTGTCCCAGCCGAATCCCATTCGATCCAGCGCCCCGGGCGCAAAGTTTTCCACAAGGACATCGCACTCTTCAACCAGCCGGGTGAGAATCTCCCTGCCCGTTTCGCTCTTGGTATTGATGGTAATCGAACGCTTGTTGTGGTTGAGCATGGTAAAATACAGGCTGTCGGCTCCGGGGACATCGACCAGCTGCTTGCGAGTCGCGTCGCCGACTCCCGGGCGCTCGACCTTGATGACGTCGGCGCCGAACCACGCCAGCAGCTGCGTGCAAGTCGGTCCGGACTGAACGTGAGTGAAATCCAGGATTTTTTGACCTTCAAGAGCTTTCATTTCGATTTATCCGGATATTTGTAGTCGAGTGAATATTGCGAGCATGCGACTACTTGTACATGGTTTGCGCCTTCGTTCCCGGCGCGTATTCGTTGGGGTCGATCCAGACGTTGACAACGGCGCATTTGCCGGTTCTGGCGATGGCTTCGCGAGCGCGCCGCAGCGCCGGCTGGATTTGAGACGCCTCCCGCACCTCTTCTCCGTAGCCGCCGATCATTTCGCCGAATTTGCCGAATTCGACGTCGCCAAGCTTGTTTCCGATATCGCCGCGGTTCTGGCCGTACTTGGCAATCTGGCCGAATCGAATTTGGTTCATGGCGGAATTATTGCCGACAACGGCGAGATACGGAGCGCCGAATCTCTGCGCCGTCTCCATGTCGAAGGCGGTCATTCCGAACGAGCCGTCGCCGTAGAGGCAAACGACTTCCTTTTCGGGGTGCGCCAGCTTCGCGGCCATGGAAAATCCGGTTCCTACTCCGAGCGAGCCGAGCGCGCCGGGGTCCATCCACTGTCCCGGCTTCCTCGGCCTGACGGCCTGCGCGGAAATCGTTACGACGTCGCCGCCGTCGCCGATGTAGATCGTGTCGTCTTCCAAAAACTCGTTGATTTCCCAGGCGAGTCGATACGGGTGTATGGGCGAAGTGTCGGACTTGAAAATCGGCATGAGCTTTTCAAGCTTTTTTGCTTCGATTTCCCGAAGGTGCTTCATCCACTGGAGCCTTGCCTGGCGGGCCGATTTGTTGTCCTTCGCCGTCGCGGCGTCGGCAACGGCGGACAGCACGGCGCCCGGGTGCCCGTTCAGACCGAGCGTGATGTCGCGGTTTTTACCGACCGTCCGGTAGTCGAGGTCAATCTGCACGAGGGTCGGAGCGGAAATCCTTTTTCCGTAGCCCATGCGAAAATCGAATGGCGTTCCGACGACGAGGATGACGTCCGCGCCCTTGAACGCGTCCGAGCGTGTACGGTCGAAATGATGCGGGTCGCCCTGCTCCATCATGCCGCGGGCGGCGCCGTTCATATAGGCGGGAATGTCCAATGCCCTGACAAACTCGATGCATGCGTCGTGGGAGCGCGATGCCCAGACCTGCTGGCCGAACAGTACGGCCGGCCGTTCCGAATTGACGAGAATGTCGGCTAGCTTCTCGATTTCGCCGGGGTCTCCGATGGATTTTACGGAACCCCGGTAATGGCCCGGCTTCGGGATGCGCGCATTTTCAATTGGGATTTCCGCGTCGAGAATGTCGCGGGGAATCTCGAGATAGCTTGGCCCGTAGGCGCCGGAAAAACATTCGCGAGCGGCCATCGAGATCATGTCCGCGATTCTTTCGGTCGAGAAGACGCCGGAAGCGAACTTGGTGATCGGCGTCATCATATCCACGTGCGGAAGATCTTGGAGCGATCCCATTTTGTGCTGCGTCAGGGAGGATTGTCCCCCGATATGGAGTATGGGGCTTTCCGAGCGGAAGGCGGTGGCGACTCCCGTGACCGCGTTGGTGCATCCCGGACCCGCCGTTGTAACCACGCATCCCAGTTTGCCCGTCTGCCGGGCGTATCCGTCGGCGGCATGCGCCGCCGTCTGCTCGTGGCGAACGTCGACGATGCGAATGTCTTCGTCGATGCATCCGTCGTAGATGTCGATTATGTGGCCGCCGCAGAGCGTGAACACGGTATCGACGCCTTCGTTCCTAAGGGCCTTGGCCACTAGCCTGCCGCCTGAGACTATGCCGTGGTCGGCGCTCTTCTGCGCCAGCGTGTCATGGGCGGTCGAGGAAGTCGTTTGCATTCTAGTCTCCAATTGCCATTCCATCCTTATCCAGCGAAATCCAGGTCTCGCGGATGTAGTCGCCGAGCCTAATCGTGTGACCCCGAACTAGATTTGCCGCGCGATCAGCATCCCTGGCCGCTATCGCCTCGACTATTTTTGCATGCTCGCCTATCGATGTGTACGCCCGGTCCGAATTCCGGAGAGCCCTCCTGCGCACCGGACGCAGCTGCGAAAACAAATCTTCGCTGATCTCCTGCAACTTCGAGCATTTCGACATGTGAATGATAGTGCGGTGGAATTCAATGTTCGATTCGGAATACTCGTTCAGCTTCGAGGTCGCAGAATCAATTGTAAACCGAGCGCTGATTACGCGCAGCGCTTCGATTTCATCGTCGGAAGCCTTTTCGCAGGCCAGCCATGCCGCCATGCTTTCCAGAGCCGCCCACGCCGTGATCGTTTCAACGATCTCGTTAAGGCTCAATCGTTTAACGAAGACGCCCTTGCGAGCCTGGATTTCAACAAGGCCTTCGTTCTCGAGGCGCGTGAGCGCTTCCCTCAAGGGCGTGCGAGATATGCCGAGCTGCGCCGCCATGTGCCTTTCGTCCATCTTGAGGGACGCCGATTCGTCGTAAAGATCGGAATCCAGGATCGCTTCGCGCAGGACTCCGTATATCCGGTCCTTCAGCGACGCCTGTGAATTCAACGGCTTTAGAGTAATCATGCGTTCATTAAATCTTCGCGGCTATGAAGCTTGCTAGGCGAATCACCGGTAGCAGATATCTGGCATACCATATTGAAAATCTCCAGGGAGATCAAGATGAAGACGTTTAATAGCGGAATTTAAGATCGAACTTGTAGAAAATACCCGTGGTATTAAAAAAACAATGCGAATTTGGCTCATTGGAATACAAAATGCCATTGCTCGGGCTTGATTTTTTTCGGCAATTCGTATGTTGTCGTCCCGGGCTGCCCGACAGGAGGGACGGCAATGTATCTTTTGGAGCACCAGGCAAAGGAATTAATTGCGGAGCGCGGCGTATCCGTCCCCGGCGGGCGCTTGGCGGACACGCCGGGCAAGGCCGAAGATATCGCCAAGTCCCTGTCGAGCGAGAAATTCGTCATCAAGTCCCAGATCGCCGCTGGCGGACGAGGATTGGCCGGCGGCGTGAAATTCGCCTCGACGCCGCGCGAAGCGCGAAATCTCGCGGCCGAAATGCTGGGATCCAGACTCGTCACCTCGCAGACGGGACCCGAAGGCGAATTGGTCGACCAAGTCTTTGTAGAACCTGCGCTGCTTGCGGAGAGGGAACTCTACATCGCGGTCGTCGTCGATCAGAGGTCGGCGCGCCCGACCCTCCTTGCCGCTCGATCCGGAGGAAATCAGTTCGAAAAATCGGCCCGCGAAAATCCGGATATGGTCAAGACGCTGACGCTTGATTCCGACGGAGGCGCCTCGGCAAGCGAGATCGAGAGATTTCTGAGCCAATTCGGCATCGGAGGCGAGGCTTGCGAAGACGCGGCTCGGCAAGCCCGAATCTGCATAGGCGCCTTTCGCGACTACGAGGCTCTTCTCATCGAAATCAATCCCTTGATTATCACGCCCGATCAAAGAGCCGTGGCCGTCGACGCGAAAATTATCATCGACGCCAACGCCGTCCCGAGAAATCCCCTGCTCGACCGGCTTGACCTTGTCGATTCCATGAAGCCCGAGGAACGCCTCGCTCGGGACAACGACGTAAATTTCTTGATGCTGGATGGCAATATCGGCGTCGTGGTCAACGGAGCCGGTCTTGGACTAGCAACTCACGACATGATCATCGACCATGGCGGCAAGCCCGCCAACTTCATGGACATCAGAACGACGACCGGCAGCTTCCAGATTGCCAAGGTGGTTCAGATGCTGATTGAACGCCGGAATATCGACGTTCTGCTAGTCAACATTCACGGCGGCGGCATGACGGTATGCGACACGGTCGCTGAGGCCCTCAATTTCGCATACTCCCGCAGTTCCCGAAAACTACCGATCATTTATAGAGCCGCGGGCCAGAACGCATCCTGGGCGCGCTCCATAATGAAGGACCGGGCGCTGCCGTTTGAAGAATTCGACAGCATGCTTGCCGCCGTCGCCCGCGCGGTCGAAGTTGCAAGGGGGGGAATTGGGAAATGACCATCCTGGCCGATTCCAAAACTCGCGTCATCGTTCAAGGCATGACGGGGCGCGCGGGAACATTCTATTCGGATGCGGCGATAAGGTACGGCTCCAAGTACGTTGCCGGCGTGAGACCCGGCAAAGGCGGCAGGCATCACCTGGGCTTGCCGATGTTCAATTCGGTCTCGGAAGCGGCCGAAGCAGCGAACGCGGATGCCTCGCTGGTGGTCGTTCCCGCCTACCAAGCCGCTTCGGCGATTATCGAATCCATTGAAGCCGAAATCGGACTTATCGTGTGCATCACGGAGCGAGTGCCGATTCACGACATGGTCAGAGTGAAGCACGTTCTGGACGGATCCCGGTCCGAGCTCGTCGGTCCGAATTCCCAAGGCGTGCTCGTTCCGGGCCAATGCAAGATCGGCGTGGTGCCCACATCCGCCGCGCAGCCGGGAAAAGTCGGAATCATCAGCCGCTCAGCGTCATTGACGAGCGAGATCGTCGCGCAGACTTCTATGGCCGGACTCGGCCAGTCCGCCATCGTCGGTATCGGCGGCGACCCGATTCACGGAATCGGGTTCCGGCGCTGCCTAGAGCTATTCAGGGAGGACCCGGATACGGAAGGCGTCATACTAATCGGCGAGATCGGCGGATTGGAAGAGGAAGAAGCCGCCGAATACATCGCCGACGGGCAATTCGGCAAACCGGTTGCCGCGCTTATCGTCGGTCGCCATGCGCCTGACGAAAGGCGAATGGGCCACGCAGGCACGCTGTCGGTACTAGAGGGCGGCTCCGCTAGGGCCAAATGCGAAATTCTGGAAGATGCAGGCGCGTTGGTCGCCAGGCACGCCGACGATGTTGTTCCTCGTTTGCGGGGGGCTCTCGGCGCATGAATCGGGCGCCGGGGCGGCGGCGCTTGCAATCCCACGTGCGGCGAGGCTGCGGGTTAGCCGCGCAATTCCCGGTTAGCCGGCCTAGCTGCCGAAAGCCGACAGCAGTCCGCTTGCCCCCGCCCCGCCGCGAAAAACCATCATTGGACCGGGCGGGAAATAAAGCGAATTTAGCGACGTTCGAACCCCGAGAGAATCGGGGCGGAGGTCTTGAAAATCTCGGCCGCGGAATTCGGTGGCACGACGGTTGATGGAATTGGACCGCTACACGACCTGCGATCCGGCGGCATCGCGCCTTGCCCGCTGGAGACGCTTGAAGTCGTCATCCGCATGATAGCTTGACCTGGTTAAGGGCGAAGCCGAAACGAGCAGGAATCCCTTGCCGTAGGCGGCTTTCTGATAGGACGCGAACTCGTCGGGCGATACCCAGCGCATGACCGCATGATGTTTCAATGTCGGTTGCAGATACTGCCCGATCGTTAGAAAATCCACGCCGGCGGACCGCATGTCGTCCATCACCTGCAGGACTTCCTGGCGATTCTCCCCGAGTCCGACCATCAAGCCGGACTTGGTAAAGATCTCCGCCCTGCTTTCCTTGGCGCGCTGAAGAATCCTCAGGGAATGGAAATAGCGCGCTCCGGGACGAACCTCCCTGTAAAGGCCGGGAACGGTTTCCAGATTGTGATTGAAGACATCCGGACCGGCTTCAAGGACCGTTTCGAGCGCTGAATTGTCGCATTTAAGAAAGTCCGGGGTTAGCACTTCGATGGTCGTGGCGGGATTTTTGCGACGAATCGCCCGAATCGTTCGGGCGAAATGCAGTGCGCCGCCGTCTTCAAGGTCGTCTCGATCGACGCTCGTAATAACGACATGCCTAAGCCCTAGTTTTAGTACGGCGTCCGCAACCCTGGCGGGCTCGAATACGTCGAGAGAGTCCGGTCGTCCGGTCGCTACATTGCAGAATGTGCAGCCTCGCGTGCAGATATCGCCCATGATCATCATGGTTGCGTGACCCTGGCTCCAGCACTCGCCGACATTCGGGCAGCCGGCTTCCTCGCATACGGTTACAAGTCCGTTGGCTCGAATAATTTCGCGGGTTTTCTTGAATCCTTCCGAGACGGGGGCCTTGACCCGAATCCACTTGGGCTTCCTCGACTGCTTCTGGTCCGGATTGTTGGCCTTTTCCGGGTGCCTCAGGCTCGGTACGGTTAAGTCTTTAGTCATTGCCGCTTGTTTTTCATGCTCGACGAAATTTTCAAAGGTATTCCAGCTTTTTGGGGATCTATACTCCATGGGTCATTCGTTCAATCCAATTGACGCGAATTTAACCGACGACGCCGAGGACTTCGAGAGCGAAATCCGGAAAGTTAGCCGGAGCGCCGCGAAATGCGCCGGTTTAGAGGCAGCCGCGCATTTTTGGTCGCCCGATGATAGAGTTGCACCGATCAAGCAGGCACATGGCAGCGCCAGGGTCAAAAAAATTTCCGAGCCGTAATGCGCGGCGATTCGGCCTGAGCCCTAATGAGGCGAGACGGAAACCAAGAAAAAGAGCAATACTATGAAGAGTCCAAAACCGCCTAACGCGGCCCAAGGCCGCGCATTGGCGAATATCGACCGCGCGCTGGAGGATCTGGTGGCGCGGGACGTTCTGGAATCGACGGTTTAGGAACTGCGCGAAGCGCGCAAGATTCTGGGCGGGCGCCGTTGGACCGGATCGAGGCGATGGTCGCGGATCTGGTCCCCGGCCGCGTCGATGCCGTGGACTTCGAGGAGGCGGAGACGGAGCTGTGGAACCGCTCGCGCCTGGCGGCGGGTAAGCGATGGAGCGTCGCCCGTGCGCCTACAGGGGCGTGGAGTCCGCGAGCAAGGGCTGGAGAATAAAACGATAGTCGCCCGATCAGGTCCGGCGTGGTAGAAGGGGCTGCCGTAGCGTCGGCTGCGAGCGACTGAAAAAGTTCGGGATTGTTCAGCAAGATTCTGGTGCTGCGCTGTGCTGTCGAATCCAGCGCATTCGACGACTTCGGGACGTATTGGGCGGAGAAGAAGAAAGCGACCTAAGGAACAAGACCGACCCACGCCCAGAATTGGATGTCGGGAACTGTAATAACAATTTACCGTTGACGAAAATATTGCAGAGGTATTCGGAGCTTGTAGCTGCATATATCTATTGATTATGTTGCGAATAAAGGGGGCTTTATGAAATACGCTGTAATTCCGTTTACCGAAGGAAAAACCCAGAAGATCATAGATAAATTAGCCTCCGTAGACGTTAGAATCTACAGCAATAATTATCAAGAATCAGCCTTATTTGTAGATTTTGATGGGTCGGTGAAGGAACTAGCAGATTTTGTTGGATTCGACGATAATGAATAGGGGCACGGAGCTATTCTTAGGGTAGAGTATTTCCAAGGCTATGCAGCCAAGTCCCTTTGGGAATGGCTGGAATAATGAACGAAACCGGGACAGGCGCGGCGGGCGACCATGCCACTAGAGCGCCGAAAGGTGAAAGCCAATGGATCATGCAAGCTCTGAACCGACTTGAAAAAGACGGCAAGAATATCAAGAAAGACAGAGAAGGAATCAAAAAGGAAATTAAGGATACAAACGAGAAGTTGACCACAAAATTAAATAGCCTTGAGAAATTTAGAATTGTCGTAATTACGGTAGCGGCATGCGTTTTGGTCTTCCTAAGTATTTTTGGATACAGCCTATCGCCTGCTGTTCGTTTCTTTTTATCCAATTTCAATTAAGTATTAATAATCATGGAGAAACCACGGCCGAACCTCGACCATCGTCTCAGCCCGTGATCCGTGTCCGCTTGGCCGGCCGGCCGCCTTTCCGCCCGTTGGCGCGGGCGGCGGCAGCCTTTGCCGGGCTGGTCGCCCTACCGCCTTCCGCACCTAGGATGGATGCCATCCACGACCGGGAACCGAACACGCCATCGAACAACGCAGGCACGTAGACGTCGACATCAAGGGCCGGCCAGTGGAGGCCAAGGCCGGAAGGAGAAAGTTCGATATCGGAGAGGGCAGCAGGATCAGCTCCCGCCAGACCCTCGATCAGGTGTACAGGCACGGCCAGCTCGACATCATTGTGCAGGGTGACGATCAGGTGGGAAGTTTTCCGGTCATAGCGGGCCTTGGTGACACGAAATTTCCGCTGCAGGGCTACGCCAGCTGCCTGGGCCAAGGCAAAATCTGCGTCAGTAACGGCCATGAATCTCGCTCCATTTCTGGCAAAGGCCAAACAGGTGCGTGGCCAGATCGTTCTGGATCCCGCCCGGCTTCCGTCTGTTGAAGCGGCCGTAGACTTCCCGCAACTCAGGCGGTCCGTCCGGGCAGTTCAGGATGAATACAGCCTCGCCGTCTGCCCCGGTCACATGGACATGGGCAGGTCTGTGATCATTCAGATAAATCACCACCCTCAGTCCATCGAGGCTCAAGACAGTCGGTATTGGATGAGTCTAGCAGAAATCTAAACGCTTGGGTAGTGAAGTCTTCGCAAGTCCGGGTCTCAGGGCTGAGAGGAACGGTAGAACGTCATAAGGACCGATATTCGTTGATACACCGATAGATTGTCGCGGGATGGACATTGAATGTCCTTGCGACTGCAGAGATTGACTTGCCGGTGTTGACGAGTTCGAGGACAAGCTTTTTCTGATTGTCTTGAAGGTTCGAAGGCCGCCCGAACGCGACGCCGCGGGCCATGGCCGCCTCTCGTCCTTCCTGCATCCGTGCCAGGATCAGGGATCGCTCGAACTCGGCGATACCGCTGCAGACGGTCATGATCATCTTTCCGGACGGGCTGGTTGTATCGGCCCAGGGCTCGTCAAGCGACTGTATGCCTGCGCTTTTCTCATTCAGCACTTCGGCTATGCGAAGCAACTCGGCTGTTGAGCGCGCCAGGCGATCGAGCTTGGTGACCACGACCATGTCCTTTGGCTGCCCCGTGTGGGTGAACCGCGCGGGCCCGCCGGACCGGCGCGAGTAGCCGCGCGTCGGACCCAGCGCATGCCAGTTCGAAGTGCGGTAGCAAGTGCCCGAAAATCTTGACGGGTCCACGAAGCTCTCGGCGACGGGCACAGGATAGCCGTGCAGCGCCAGCATGTCGTCGGACAGGCGCCGCAGGCTCAGCCCAAGCACCCGCGAAGCCAAGTTGGGAACCCGGCCTTCGCCGAGAATGACAAAGCGAGTGTTTTTCGCGATGAGATGAAGCCACGAGAGCCGCTGATCGCGCGTCCAGCCGATCCAGGCGTCGCGCGCCGACCTTGAATGCCCCCGCCTGCCAGCCGATCAGAGCAACCAAGGCCTCCCCGCTTAACGCCACGTGGCGAAGCGCGCCGCCGTAGAACTTTTTGAAGGAAAGATAGTGGTGGCACGCGGCAAGGGCATCCCATCGCTGCTGCTCGGCTAAGCCTCGGACCGGCCGCACCGTTACGTCGCGCGAAAAATTTTCGCCTCTTTTCGAATCGGAAACTTGCATGCCAAGGCGCTTTTCAAATCAAATGTTGCGTTGCCAGAAAAAAATTCGGTTCCAGAAAAAATTCAATAAAGTTACTTTTGCGCAGCCTTGGCATGGAGCCAACTCCGTAACGCTCAATCGAAAATTTGCTTTGGAAAATAAAAGGAAACCGTCCAGTTCGGCGCATCGACAATTTGACTTATTCGCAAGTCGCCGCAGATGCTGCAAAGCATGTAGGCATCAGCGTCGGAAAGACCTTGCCGGGCGCAAAGCCAATCGATCATCCCTTTAACCGAATCCTTTGCCGCCTGCATTAAATCCGTTCCGATGCCGGTCGCGGCGATATATCCCTTGCTGTCGACGTTGCGGGTTACCGGGCCCTTGGTTTCGAAGCGCGGAAACGCGTAGTTGGCTGATTTGATCAGGTCGATTTTGATCGAGACGGACATCGGCGATTCAATGGCCGTTCCGCAGACTTCCCCGTCGCCCTGCGCCGCATGAGTGTCACCGAGCGATAAGAGCCCTCCCTCAACTTCCACAGGCAAATAAAGCGTCGTTCCAACGCAGTTGTCCCTTATGTCGAGGTTTCCCCCTACTCTCCTAGGAGGAACGACGGAATGCAATCCCGGAGCGGCAGGCGCAAGCCCGGCGGTGCCGCAAAATGGCTTAAGCGGTATCTTTCCGCAGTCGCCGAACAATGCGGGATTCGTGGAATGCGTATCAATGCTCCAGATAAGGAGGGTCGGGTCGGGAAATTCGTCCGCTAGCAGCCCGAAACCCGGAATCAATGCCGTCCAACCCCAGTCCGCCTGGCCGAATTCTAAAAAACTGATTGCAATCGCGTCGCCAGGTTCCGCTCCTTCGACAAAAACCGGGCCGGTCACCGGATTGATTTTAGCGAAATCCAGATCAATTAGGCTGGCTGGATCGGACTTGGGATTCAACTGCCCGCCGGATGCGTCCACAGTCTCGATTTCGACGGTTTCGCCCGGTTTTGCAGACAAGACCGGATCCAAGCTGTTATCCCAGCCGAAATGGCCGCACTCCTTGTGGACCGTGTGGCTTTGCATGGAACTATTCCTCCGCGAAAGCGAAATTGATCGCCGTCCAACAGCATATTGCAAGCAAAAACTTTGGAATCAAGGCTCAAGTTTCATTGTAAGCTGCTTGCCGAATCAGGCCATCACACATGCCATTCTTCAGAGTCGCATTTTTCGGAAGCCCGCCCGGTAATTTCCGGAGAGTTATTCACAATTTACCGACCCGCGCCGCAAAATTGGATAATCCCGAACTTCGCCACCGATTCCGACCTCGCTCCCCTTGAAATGCGCCCGTTTCCGTCCGCGAGCCTACCAATCGTCGGTCGAGAACTGTCCAAAGGTCGAATTCAATCTTAGAGACCGGCTCAGAATGCGAGGGAACAACGACAAAAAGAGCCCTGCCATGGGCGTAGCCTCTCGGCAGCATCAAGGAATGCGCCATGGCGATTCCGAGGGTCATTTCGGACGCCTCGGCCGTTAAAGCAGATAGGCGCGCGGAAAGCAAATAGAGCTGAGAAAGCTCGATAAGGTTGAATTCTCGTTACGCATGATAACGGAATTTCCGCTACTAACACGGAATATTAAGCATCATAATGCATCCGTGGCGAGAAAAAATCACGATTATTCCATTTTATAGACGGAAAATTTTATATGACTTATCAGCCTAACGATGACGATACGACATCAATAACGAGCATCTAGGCGGATGATTATTCCCGCGCAACCATCCAATCTCGTAACCGCGTCCGTCCTCAGCAACTTGAACTCTTCGTCCGTGTTCCCAATTGCCGCCCGGCAAATCCGGTCGGCCGCCCCCGCCGCCTGAGACTAAACTCCCGGTATCCCTGCGCGGAGCGAGGCTTGTCTTCCCGGATTGCCTCTAGACTTGGCCATTTCTTTTTTCATGCCGATAGCGCGGTGGCGATTCGATGCTGCTGGCTGAACAACCTAGTCCACGGTCTGTTCCAGAGCTAGCGACGGCGTGATCATGTAATTTTTTCCGTACCAACTTCGTTTGTGGTCGCTCGCAGGTTTTGCCGATTCTATGGCCGAATCTGGAGACTCCGAGGCGCCTATCGCGCAATTGCGAAACAGTTGCACTCGTTGGTCGCACGACAGCGGCGCAATTCGAATAACTTCCTTGTCCCGTTGAACTGATAAGTCGCGTGGCTTGCTCTCGTTGAACCGCCAAGACTGCTGGAAGCGTGTTACCGTCATTCAAAATGACGAGTATGGAAATCCGAAGTTTCGCGTTTCGCACCCCGAATACTCGACTCGCGCTTGCTTAGCTTTTGCCTGGTGCTTCCTTGGGCAGATGCATGATATGCAGAAAAGCGCTGCCTCTCATAATTAGCCATGCCTGCGCCGGATGAGATTTCTCCATTAATCCTCGCTCAAAATTATCGCCCGATTTTTCCGCGGCATGGCTTCAAAGTTGGCAGGGCCAGGAATGCACTTACCATTGGCCAAGAGCTCGACTTCCGTCGGGGATCATCGAGTTCAATCGTACAGACCGAAAGATCCTCCATATTGCTTTGCACGTTTGCAGGGCAAGATCCTTGCGTAAAATATAGCCACGATTGAACCGTTCCTTTGCTGTTTAAGATACAAACTGAACACTTGGCGGATTCGCTCCAGCTTTGGCAGAATAGTTATAACCATGGATTTGATAGAATCCTGTAGAATGAATTAAGATTATTTCGTAAGAGTTTACACGGTGGATATCTTAACAATTCTTAAGTTTTAGGTGGAAAACAAATCAACTGAATTGCAATTGGCTTCCAGGCGGTTCGAATGCCCTTTGCACCTAAATTCCATTAATTAGGCGGCCCAAGAGGCGCACTAGTCGATGGCGGAAAATAACGCGATTCGAGCTACTTCTGCTCGAAGTGGTCTTAAAGCGGATGTACTCTTGGGGGACCGCGGGCGGCAACTTAATAAGGGCAAAGAGAGGACATATTTGTCCTTGTTAAGCCGGGCGCAGTTGGCGCCTTGCTGCTTCATGATTTGTCGGGCCACAAGATAGAAAATGAAAAGGGTAAAAATAAATCAATTTGGAGTAATTTTTTACGAGACTATATATTAAGTGTGCCACGGCGACGCCTAAGCGTCTGGATCTTCGATTACTTTGACGGGGCTCAGGACATCCGAGACTACTTCGTCCACCGCGGGAGCTGAGCCATCGGGCTTGCGGAGTATGATCGGCTCCTCTAACTCTGCCTTCGACGGCTGGTAGCCTGCGGCTTGACCCGCACGGTGGGCTTGTCGTCGGTCATGGTTGATCCTCCCCCATGTTAAGCTGAGCGGTGTGCCATGCACGGCGATGCGCATGGTCGCCTCGGTTGTCCAGCTCAGCGCCAATGGCACGCTGCAAGGCCGGACGGCTCTCTTCGGGCAGTAGAACGAATGTCGCGCGGACAAGCTCGACAATATCGACCACATAGACATTCAGGCCAGCAGCCCATTCGCCCTTTGCCGCGGTGATAGCCGCCGACTCTCCGATGCCAGGAACGGCGAAGAGAAGATTGGTCAATACGACTGGTGCTTCTCTCGCTTTCCTAGTCGAGCTACGAACATCCGCGAGCGTGAGCGCCCGATCCTTCACTTCGACGGCAAGCACCATGCGGTCGTCGTCGTCGTAGCACATCACGTCGCCGGGAGCGCCGCCAGCGGCGTCAGCCTCATTCAGTCCCTGCGCCTCGATACGAGCGAATATCGAGAACCCTTCGCCTAGAACCCGCATTATGGCGGTTGCCACCGCCAATGGACGATGCCCGCCGCTGGGCTCGCTCAGATACGCAACGAGCGTTTCGCTCAAGGCGGGCAGGCTCACGCGAACCGGAATCTGATATCTGAACGCTTGATCGGCGAGCCGGCGAGCAAAGCTCGCAAGGCAGCGCCTGAAAACCGCCTCGATCACTTCCGGCGGCGCATCGTCCAGCGGTTAAAGAAGTCGTGCAGGGCATTCCACTCTTCTCGGTGTCTGAAGTTCGGCGCATCGCGTTCGAGCCGGGCCGACGCAGCGGATTGATCACGTAGGGATCGGGACTTGTCCCCATAACGTTGTGATTCTCCGCAACCCACGGCACCACCACGGCCGTGCAGAAGCTCCGCGCGTCCCACGCCCCCGCCCCCGCCTCCTGCTCTCCAAGCTGGAAGGCCATCAGACTGCGGGTTGGATCAGCGATCTTGCCTAGCAGTTGGGTTACGAAGGCATGTCGGATCGAAACCAGTCTTGAGTTGACCAGTCGATCAACCTCGTCATCGGGGTCTTTCTGCCCCGCCTCCAAGACCTCAGCCCACGCAGCATCAAGCCATTGCCGCATCTGTTCATGGGTCATCGGTCAGAAATTCAGCCAGGCCAATTCTTGGCGTGGGCGCCGGACGGAATGGCAATTGCGCGGCGGCGCATCCACCCGACGCCAGTCGCTGTAAAGTCGGTCGTAGAGGTCCGAGCGATAGCCGGACAGCACAGCCCGGCCTCGGATGGCATGAAGAACCTCGGATAGCTCAACGTGCTCGTCGTCGGTCATCTCGTAGCCGTAGGCCGCTGCATCGCCTCGGGCCGAATGGACGTATGGCGGATCAAGGTAGAACACAGTCTCGGCCGTGTCGTAGCGCTGGATGACCTCGACCGCCGGCGCATTCTCGATCTGCACGCGCAGGAGCCGCTGCGCGATCTCCGACAGCCCTTCGACCGAGCCAAGCCACCGGGAGACAGCGCCGGACATGCCCGCGCGTGTAGTCAGAACGCAATGCGCCCACCGCCCCTCACTGCTGGTCTGTGCCAAGCCCGTCCGCGGCTGGCGAGCGCGAATGTAGAACCATCTCGCCCGCTCCAGTTTGGACAACCCTTCTGCCGGCGTGCAGGCGTTGACCAGTTCCTCGCGGGAGATTGTGTCAACGCAATCGCCTTGATGAGCTTGCCGTTCTGGTTTCTCAAAGTGGCAAAAAAGTTGACGAGCCCGGAATCAAGGTCGTTATAGGTCTCGACGGCGTAGGGTTCGATGTTCAGCAAAACGGCGGCTGATCCGCCGAACACATCGCAAAAGTGCACAGCATCCGTCGGGATAATCGGTAGCAGAAAATCCAAGTGTGAGAACTTGCCGCCGTACCTGCCGAAGGCGATCAGGCGTTTCGAGCGGCGGCGCGCGATTCTGCGCCCTGTTCCCGTCTCATTCACCCTCGTGGCCAGCATGTTACCGCCCCGCCAAGTCGCGATAGCGCAGCCGCTTGCCGGCCATGCGGTCGGCAATGTGCGCCATCTGATCTTCGGTATCTCTCTCCCGGATGTTATGGCGGCCCGCAAACTCACTCGCGTAGCCGTCGCAGTGCTATTTGCTGAAGTGATGGAAGGTGCCCTGATTCCCCCGCTTCAGCATGGACCGGAAAGACTCGATCCCGTTGGTGTGCGCCATGCCCCGGACGTACTCGCCGGCTCTGTGGCAGACGGCTTCATGGTCGAAGTCCATGCCCTGATAGCCGCCATGTTCAACGGAGTAGATCTTCGCGCCCGGCACGGCGCGCTCCACGATGAAGCCCTCCAGAGTCGCGCCGCGCTCCGGCAGCTCTGCGCGCTTGCTCTTGGTCATATGTTCTTGCGCTTCCCGCCGATGTACGTCGCATCTGCCTCCACGGGGCCGGTGAACAGCGGGGTGCCGTTCTCGAAGGTCTTGCGCAGCAGGTGCGCCAAGTAGCAGGCGCTCTTTTGCGTGATCTCCAGGTTGCTCGCGACCAAGTAGACCGCAATAGCCCGCGCCTGGTAGCCCAGTTTCGACCCTTCCTTGATGTTGCCGGTCTTCAGGGAGAAGCGCGGCTTGCCGTCGCACTCGCGGCAGCGGTGCGTCATGGTCTTGTGCTTGATGTCCGCCTGGACGCTCGTCGTGCCGCAGCGCGGGCAGTACGGACCATCGGGCCACATCCGGCTTTCAAACCAGCCCCGCGCGGCCTCTTCGTCGGGAAACATCTTGAACAGCTTGGTCAGGCTGATGCCTTCACGATGGGATTTTCCGCGTGCCGTCTTGCTCATGTCCGCTTCACCTGATGGCACTCTACTGTATCCGAGTCGGGGTCACGTGGAAAGCGGAAAATGGCGCTCTTGTATATAATCCCCGTAATCTAAGCTCCTAAGAAAACTTCGTCGAAGTCCGATTTTTCTGTAAATTCACGTTGTTTGTCTCTTCCGGTCCGAGCGGCGTAATGGGACCGTTGCGATGCGGTTCCACATTAAATCTCAAGTGAAAAAATCGGTTAAGCGTCCCTTTGAACGCATTCCGCGATCGTTTCGGCAAGCATTGCGGCCCACCGGCGCTGACCGCTCGAGTCCGAAACGAGATCCTGGCGAATTTCAATCAGGACTGAAGGAATGTTCCGCCGGTCGGCGTGGATTGGAACAGTGAAGTCGCTTTCAGGTTCGATTTTATACGGCGTGTTTTCGCCGACGGCTATGCCTTGGACTGAACTTAGAAACTCGATGCAATTTTTGCCGAGGGCGGTTGCTTGCGAATAAAGTACGGCGCAGTGCCAGGGCCGAGGCTTTCCATCCGACCGGAGAATCGGCGTGAATGTATGGATCGGAATGATGGCGGAGGGTCGAATCATGTCGATTGTTTCATGAAGTTTTCGGTGGAACGGAGTATGGTATTTTCGGATGCGCTGGGACCTTGCGAATTCGGTCAGTCCAATATTGCCAGGACTTTCAGTTCCATCGCTACATTCAATGACGCACTCCGGAGATTGCCGAGGCCTGTCGAACGATCTTGCGTCCATCTGCTCGGGGATTTTGCACCACGCCGGCTGCGTAGCCGCCTTGTCCTCGCCGTCAATTGTATTCTTTGAAAGACTAGAGCCCCATCACTGGTCGGCGGCCTATCGCTGCATCGGCAGCCAGAACCGGGAGGCGGCCGTCAGGATCTGCCTGACGCCGGCTGGCGTTGATCCCAAGGAATTCCTTCATGCGGAGCTGCGAATCGGCGACGCAACCGCATCGCCGTATTTGCATTTGGGAGCTATCGTTCATGCAGGAATTGACGGAATCGAAATTAGCCGCGAATTGCGGCGATTTATTCAATCGGACCCGGACGACATGTCCGGCGACGAATTAGCCGGCCTCGGAGTCAAGCGACTGCCGCATTTGCTAGAGGAGGCCCTCGATGAATTGGACGGCAGCGACGCGTTCAAGAAATCAGCGTCGCCGCTGTTTGGCAATGCTATCTGGATATGAAGGAGACCGAGCGAAATTACGTGGAGCGTCTCGACCTGGAGGAACAAATCCGAGCCTACCAGTCCATCTATTGATTCCGTTCGAATCCTACCCGACTTTGAAACGGGACGAATTACGGCGGCCCAATTTTCAAGTTGAGTAATGAACGCTTGCCGTTCAAGCGAATTGCGGAATTGTCATCGTTCGAGCCGACGATCCGGCGAGCGGCCAAAATCTAGCGCGATTCGGCGCAAATTCCTAAACTTGCGTTGGAGGCGCGCACCTATCCGATCGGCATGGAAGTTGTCCTGGCCAAATGGAATCGACGAGGGTTGCCGGAGGATTGCATGCCGCGTGATTCTAGCCATTCGCCTCTTACTTACTTGCTTGCTTGCCTTTCGTCTCAAATTTGGGATTCCATCGTTCGGCGGCTAGGCGTGTCGGCGCTGAATTCCAGCCGTCGCGGAGTTCGCGCGACATCGCAATTCAGCAGTTTTTTCCTCAAGGCGGCAACCGTTCGGATTCCGGCGGCAGCGTTTCATGAATCGCTGCGGGCTTCGCAGTCTTGCCGGCGATTCGAGGCACTTCCGGGCGCCGCCGCTCGTTTCGAACTCTTCCACGAACTCTATTCGCTTGCGTTTAGCCATGCACGGGGAGCTACCGCGTTAAATCCGGCGAATGTGCACTGCATTTGTTTCGCTCGTGAAGCAAGAGTCGCGAACGAAGCGCGTAAGCAATAATAGCCGAGCATGATTTAAAATTTTCCGCCCCCGCCTGGCATAGGAAACCGAGGAACCGGAATCTCGGCGCTGATTTGGGCCTCGGACTCAATGGAGCTGAGTTCGACCAGCTGTCGATTCTACCGGGAAGACCGGCGCGTTTGATTTTCAGCAGGCGCCAGGGTTAGGGAGGATTGTAAACTTTTTTTAAAAATCTATCCGTCCGGGGTTCCGATAGGACATGGAATTGAATATCTAATATGTGAAAGCAACGCATGGCGCGACAGGTGTAATTTGACTGACGAAAATGCGGAAAAAAGCCGCTCGGCGGCTAATGGCATTATGCAAGGAGGAATCTATGGCCGATAGCAATCGCCTAACGACAACGGCGGGGGCTCCGGTTCCCGATAACCAGAATTCTATCACCGCCGGTGCATACGGACCGGTTCTGCTGCAGGACTACCAGCTTGTTGAAAAGCTAGCGCACCAAAACCGCGAAAGAATTCCGGAGAGGGTGGTGCACGCAAAGGGCTGGGGAGCTCACGGAATTCTGAAGATTACCGGCGACATCTCGCGCTACTCCAAGGCTAGCGTTCTTCAAGCCGGCAAGGAAACGGAGATGATCGCCCGATTCTCGACGGTCGCCGGGGAGCTCGGCGCCGCCGACCATGAAAGAGATGTTCGCGGCTTTGCGCTCAAGTTTTATACGGACCAGGGCAATTGGGACCTTGTCGGAAACAATACTCCGGTTTTCTTCCTTCGCGATCCGTACAAGTTTCCAGATTTCATTCACACGCAAAAAAGGCATCCGCGCTCGAATATGCGTTCGCCGACCGCCATGTGGGACTATTGGTCGCTGTCGCCTGAATCGCTTCACCAGGTAACGATTCTAATGTCGGACCGCGGGCTTCCGAAAACGCCGATGAACATGAACGGCTACGGCTCCCACACTTACAGCCTCTGGAACGACGCTGGCGAAAGATACTGGGTCAAGTTCCATTTCAAAACTATGCAGGGCCACGAATTCTACACGAACGCGGAGGCCGCCGAAATCGTAGGAAGGACGCGCGAAGGCTATCAAGAAGCGCTTTTCGGTTCGATCGAAGCGGGCGAATTTCCGAAGTGGAAATTCTGCATACAGGTTATGGATGAAGCCGATGCTGAAAACATGCCATTCAATCCGTTCGATTTAACCAAGGTTTGGCCGCACGGCGATTTCCCGTTGATCGAAGTGGGCGAACTCGAGCTAAACCGGAATCCAGACAACTACTTTGCGGAAATCGAGCAGGCGGCGTTCAGCCCGTCGAACATCGTTCCGGGAATCAGCTTCAGTCCGGATAAGGTGCTGCAGTCGCGGATTTTCTCCTATGCGGACGCGCACCGCTACAGGTTGGGAACTCACTACGAAGCGCTGCCGGTCAACAGGCCCAAATGCCCTGTCAGCCACTACCACAAGGACGGCTTGATGAATTTCTTCGGGCATAGCGCGGGTTCTCCGGACGCATTCTATGAGCCGAATTCCTTTGGCGGGCCGGTTCAGGACGAAGCGGCTGCCGAGCCGCCATTGCGGGTTTCCGGCGACGCGGCGAGATACAACCACCGGGTAGGCAACGACGACTACAGCCAGCCACGAGCGCTGCACGATCTGATGACGCAGGAGCAGCGCGCTCGGCTGTACAGCAATACAGCGGAGGCGATGCAGGGCGTTCCGCAGGAAATCGTCGACAGGGCTCTTGGACATTACGACAAGATCAACCCCGCGTATGGAAACGGAATTCGCTCCGCGCTAGCGAATCTTGCGGGCCATCGCGAAGCAGCGGAATAGCCTTAGCCTGAATAAATTGGCGAGCCGCCGGCAGTTCCGAGTTGATTTGAAGCTTGCCGGCGCAGCCATCGATGCTCGCCCCTCGCAGCCGCGCCGAATATGAACTCGGCGCGGCGAGTCTGCGCATGCCGGAGTTCGGCAGCTGAGAGTCCTGCCGCGCCCCGGTTACATCGGAAGCAATAAAATGTCGAAAATTAGAGTTGAAAATCCGATCGTCGAACTCGACGGCGATGAAATGACACGAATCATCTGGCAGATCATTAGGTCAAAACTGATCCTGCCCTATCTGGATTTGGATTTAATCTATTACGATCTCGGCATTGAGGAACGCGATCGAACCGATGACCAAGTAACCGTCGAGGCGGCGAACAAGATCAAGGAAGTCGGCGCGGGCGTCAAATGCGCGACAATTACGCCCGACGAGGCTCGAGTCGAAGAATTCGGCCTGAAAAAAATGTGGCGGTCGCCGAACGGCACTATTCGGAATATTCTCGGCGGCGTCGTATTCAGGGCGCCGATCATCTGCCGCAACGTACCTCGGCTGGTGCCCGGCTGGGTCAAGCCGATCGTCATAGGTCGACATGCATTCGGAGATCAGTATCGCGCGACCGACTTTAAATTTCCCGGGCGCGGGAGGTTAACAATTAAATTCGAGGGCGAAGACGGCCAGGTTATAGAAAAGGAAGTGTTCCAGGCGCCCTCGCCCGGGGTGGCCATGGGGATGTACAATCTCGACGATTCAATTCGCGATTTCGCCCGGGCATCGCTCAACTGCGGACTGAATCTTCGGCAGCCGGTGTATCTTTCTACCAAGAATCCGATACTGAAGGTCTACGACGGACGATTCAAGGACTTGTTCCAGGAGATTTTCGAGAATGAATTCGAGGAGAAGTTCAAGGAATTCGGAATAACTTACGAACATCGCCTGATCGACGACATGGTGGCCTGCGCATTGAAGTGGAGCGGCGGATTCGTGTGGGCCTGCAAGAATTACGACGGGGACGTTCAGTCGGACACGGTCGCGCAGGGATTCGGTTCCCTCGGCCTGATGACATCGCAACTCATGACGCCCGACGGAGGAATAGTCGAATCGGAAGCGGCGCACGGTACGGTTACTCGCCATTACCGCCAGCACCAGCTGGGCAAAGAAACGTCCACGAATTCTATCGCGTCCATTTATGCATGGACGGGCGGACTAAAGCATCGCGCAAAGCTAGATGGAAATTCCGAGCTCGGCCGGTTTGCAGAAACGCTCGAAAAAGTCGTCGTCGACACCGTCGAAGCGGGATCTATGACCAAGGACTTGGCGCTGCTTGTCGGCGATGATCAGCCTTGGCTCTCGACGACCGGATTTCTTGACAAGGTTGCATCGAATCTCGAAGTCGCGCTCGGCGACTGAGCCGCTACAATTCTTCTACGATGACCATGTCGCGCTCCGCGGAAACGGACGAGTATTCCAGCGCCTTCCGATAGGTCTCGGAATTGTAGCACTTCAGCGCTGCATCGAAGCTCGGAAAGCGTATCACGACGTTTCTAAGCCGCTCCTTGCCCTCGAGCTGATGGCACCTTCCGCCTCTGGCCAGAAACTGGCCTCCGAACTCGGCGATCGCCTCGGTCGCCAATTTGGCATATTTGCCGTAGGTGTCAGCATCCTTCACATCGACCAGAGCTATCCAGAGAGCGCTCATTCCAATCCTCCGATAAATTGCTTCGCCGCCTCGATCGCCGCGCCGGCGCATTCAGGCTTGCTTCCTCCCCCGCGCGCGAAGTCGGGCCGACCGCCGCCGCCCCTGCCGCCAACGTGGGAAACGGCCGCCCGAACCAAGTCTACCGCCGAAAGGCGCGATGTCAAATCTTCCGTTACTCCCGCGGCGACGGCGGCGCTGCCGCTGGAAGCGGATATCAGAAGCACGGCTCCAGATCCGATCCTCGCTTTGTGATCGTCGATCAGCGGCGGCAGCTGCTTGCCTGAAACGCCTTCGACTATCGATCCCAGAAATCTAATTCCATTGATTTCCACAGCCGCGCTTGAACTGTCGCCAGCGGTGCTTTTCTGCAGCGCCAGTTCTTTGCGAAGCGATTCGATTTCCTGAACTAGCGCCTTGCGCTCGTCAATGAGAGACATGACGCGATTCACGACTTTGCTCGCGGGCGTTTTCAATGCCTGCGCGATCTGGGCCAGACGGATGTCCTGGGTCCTCAAGTAATTTCTTGCAGTTTCGCCGGTCAGCGCTTCAATGCGCCTGACTCCCGACGCGGAAGCGGTTTCTCCGGTGGCTACGAACAATCCGATTTCGCCGGTTCTTGAAACATGGGTGCCTCCGCATAGCTCCATCGAGTAAACTGACCCGGCCTCACCGTTTCGGGAACTTTCGGTTCGTCCCATGGAAACGACTCTGACTTCCTCGCCGTACTTTTCTCCGAACAATGCCTGCGCGCCCGCAGCCTGCGCATCCGCAGTGGTCATGATTTTCGTTTCGACGGGGAAATCGGCCGAGATGAATTTATTGACTTCGAATTCAACCTCTTCGATCTCATCGAGGCTCATGGCGCGCGAATGCGAAAAATCGAATCGGAGGCGGTTTTCGTCGTTGAGCGACCCGCTCTGGGCGACATGCCCGCCAAGCTTCCTACGCAGAGCTTCATGCAACAGGTGCGTCGCGGAATGATTGGACTTAATCTTGCTTCGCCGCCGACCGTCTACCGCAAGTCGCGCCGGTTGATCGACCTCCATGCGCCCTTCGACGATTTCGGTGACATGCAGCAAAATTCCCTGTCGCTGTTTCGTGTCCAGAACTCTTGCTGTTCCAGTCGCGCTTTCAATCATGCCCGTATCGCCGACTTGTCCGCCCGCTTCTCCGTAAAAAGGGGACTGATTGAAAATAAGCGTAGCGGATTGGCCTGGAATGGCTGTCGAAACTAATTCGCCGTTAACCAAAACGGCTTGAATCAATCCTTCCGCGACCTCGGTTTCATAGCCAAGAAACTCCGTGGCCCCGAACTTGTCCTCTAGATCAAACCAAATCGCTTCGCCGGCGGCGTCACCGGTTCCGGACCATGCGGCCCTGGCCTTGATACGCTGCCGCTGCATAGCGAATTCGAATCCTTCCGAATCCACTCCTATGCCGCGCTCTCGCAGCGCGTCCTGCGTTAAATCCAGCGGGAACCCGTAGGTGTCGTACAGCTTGAATGCAGTGTCGCCGGGAAGGTCGGCGCCGTCGGGCAGAGAGGCAAGCTCTTTTTCGAGCAGTGCCAATCCACGGTCCAGCATTGATTTGAATCGGCTTTCTTCAAGAAATAGAGTTTCCTTGATCAGTGATTCGGCTCTTGTCAATTCAGGAAACGCATGCCCCATCTGCCGAACTAGATCCGGCACAAGCAGATGAACGCAGGGATCAGTCGTACCCAGCAAGTGCGCATGCCTCATGGCGCGCCGCATGATTCTTCGCAAAACGTATCCACGACCGTCCTTGGACGGCATGACGCCTTCCGCAATTAGAAAAGCGGCGGAACGAAGATGGTCGGCAATTACGCGATGGTGAACCCGACCAGGACCATCCGGTTCGGTCGAAGTAGCCTGAGCCGAGGCGACGATAAGAGCTCGCATTAAGTCCGTATCGTAATTGTCATGCTTTCCCTGCAGCAATGCGCCAACGCGCTCCAGCCCCATTCCAGTGTCGATGGATGGCTTTGGCAGAGGCGTCCGAGTGCCGTCGTCGAATTGCTCGAACTGCATGAAAACAAGATTCCAGATTTCGATAAACCTGTCGCCGTCTTCGTTGCTGCTGCCCGGCGGTCCGCCCTCGATGTGATCCCCGTGGTCGTAGAATAGTTCAGTGCAGGGTCCGCAGGGACCGGTCGCGCCCATCGACCAAAAGTTGTCGGCGGTGGAAATGCGAATTATCCGGTCCTCGCTTAGGCCGGCGTACTTGCTCCAGAGCTCGGCGGCTTCATGATCGTCGTGGTAGACCGTCGCAAGCAGCCTTTCGGCCGGAATCCCGTATTCCTTCGTAATCAAGTCCCACGCGAAAGGAATGGCCGCTTCCTTGAAATAGTCGCCAAAGGAAAAATTGCCCAGCATCTCGAAAAAAGTATGGTGCCTCGCAGTATAGCCCACATTGTCCAAATCGTTATGCTTGCCGCCTGCTCTGACGCATTTTTGGCTAGTTGCGGCCCTGGAATAGCTGCGCTTTTCGAGGCCCGTAAATATGTTTTTGAATTGTACCATGCCGGAATTCGTAAACATAAGCGTAGGATCGTTTTTTGGCACCAGTGTCGAGCTTTCGACAATTTCATGGCCGTTTTTCCTAAAATATTCGAGAAACGCAGTTCGAATTTCATTAAGGCTTGGCATGCAGTAAACTTCCTAGTTCGGGCTATCCGCCAGCCGCCGTTTATATTTGTCCCCTCTTGCTGTCTACATGGTCGCTCTTTGCACGTAATCGGTAAAGCGCAGTTATGGCATGCGCGACACGCCGGCGAGAAGGAATGTTCCCTTCCCGCATGAGCGCGGCGCTCGGCGCCGAATGACATCAGGCTTTTGCGGACCGGAATGGCGGCCATGCGGAGGTCTGCACGACCTTGTTGACGACCTTGGGCATCCGTCCATGGGAGGACTGCCGTCTCGATGCGGTTTTCCGGAGCCAGCCCGAGCCAGGATCAGAAACGATCCAAGAAAATGAGGCCACCGGTCAAACCTTCCTCGCTACGCCTATCTGCGAACGGCCTCAATTTGAACTAGGCGGACCGGGCGCTTACAAAAACCAAATCGTAACACTTCGCTAACAACGTACTCGACGCGAGCAAAGAGTTTGCCGAGGCGATGGATTTTGTTTCGAGCGAATTTGCCGAGATACAGGAGCGCATCATCCAGAGGACTCAAAAAATGGATAACGCACTCATGAATTTACGCTGAAATGCGGCCCTACTGTTTGCAGCAATTCTATAGGTGTTCATTTAATCACATTGATTCAATTCAAACGAATTTAATTCGGTTCAGGGATAGGCAATTCGTTGGTCAAGGCAATAATTCCCATTTGACTATTGCCGAAATTACCATTGGCATCCTGAATTTTCCTGCGGATTTCAAAGCGCTTTCGTCAGGTTTGGACTAAGAATTTTGGCTCCGGTTATTTTCTAACTGCCTGCGTCGAATGAGCTTAGCTATTTCTTCCGGCCCATCGATCTGGCGCTAGGCAGGCAAAGCGAGAGAACTCGAATGTCGAATTCTCTCGGTCCCAAATTTCTGAATATGGAAAACTTCCTAGCAGGTTGATTTTTCAGCTGTTCGAAGCAGCCTTCTCTTTCGTCGCATCAACATGCTTCAATCCAAGCGCCGCTCGAATTCGGGATTCTATATCAATGGCGATGTCCTTGTTATTGAGCAGGAACTGCTTGGCATTCGCTCGACCTTGACCGATTCTATCGTTTCCGTAGGAAAACCATGATCCGGACTTGTCGATTATTCCCTCTTTAACGCCGAGATCAATCAATTCTCCCGTTTTCGAAATTCCTTCGCCATATATGATATCGAATTCGGCGGTTTTAAATGGCGGAGCCATTTTGTTCTTTACGACTTTTACCCGAGTCGTGTTGCCGACAACGCTGTCCCTATCCTTAATCTGCCCGATACGCCTGATGTCGATTCGAACTGACGAATAGAATTTCAGAGCGTTCCCCCCAGACGTAGTTTCGGGCGAGCCAAACATAACGCCGATTTTCATGCGAATCTGGTTGATAAAGACGACCATGCAGTTCGACTTGCTGATTGTTCCAGTGAGCTTGCGCATGGCTTGGCTCATGAGGCGAGCCTGCGCACCGACCTGCGCATCGCCCATGTCGCCTTCCAATTCAGATTTCGGCGTAAGTGCAGCTACCGAATCGACAACAACCACCGAAACCGCTCCAGACCGTACAAGCGTTTCGGTGATTTCCAGTGCCTGCTCCCCCGTATCCGGCTGAGAAATAAGTAAATCGTCGAGATTGACTCCCAACTTCTTGGCGTAGGAAGGGTCCAGCGCGTGCTCGGCATCAACAAATGCGCAGATGCCGCCTTTTTTTTGCTCTTCGGCGACAACATGGAGCGTCAATGTCGTTTTGCCCGAAGACTCCGGTCCGTAAATCTCGACGACGCGGCCTTTCGGAAGGCCGCCCACTCCTAACGCGATATCGAGCCCTAGGGAGCCGGTGGAGGTAACTTCGGCGTCTGCGACCGTAGTGTCCTGCCCGAGGCGCATGATTGAGCCTTTTCCGAAGTTGCGCTCGATCTGCCCTAAAGCCGCGGCCAAGGCTTTTTGTTTATCCATTGTGCGACTTTCAAATTTCAAGAGGTTGCTTGTCACTTAGAACGCTCCTTATTTCAGATTCGACGGGTGGCGGCAAGAATTGCTATGTTCGCCATGTGTTCATCACTTGTATTATCAATATCCTTCGAACGATGCAAGAACAAAGTGCCCTTTGCGCGAAATATTCAACCGCAATCGACACATGGCGCCGTATTCTATGAATCTTGCCATTGGTAGTACTGATCGCGGCGTTTATTGTAGTGAACGGGCAACATACGAAACGAGTCCGCAGCAATTATCGCCGGCGGAGTCGAAAATTACCGGATAGGCAACCCCATTCGTCGAATCCTGCGCGTGTTAGCCGGCGAAAGCTTCGAGCCTGCCTAAAAAGAATGAATGATAATCGGATAAAGTGAAGTCGGCAAAAATTTACGGCAGCGAATCAATTTCCAATTGACACGGAATCAGTCCTTGCTACGCGCGATCAGTTTTTTGAATCATCCACAAATCTTCGCTCTTGCTACCAACGAGCGCCGCAGATTTGCTCGCGTAACCGGTAGTCGCAGTTGCGGCGAGACATCAAAAATTCGTGTTGGTGATGAGGTGCGGATAAATTTTCATGTCGGCAACGTGATGGGGAATCAATGCTGCAAGCTGAAAAACCGAATCCCAGACATTCCAGTGGCAAGCGGCCACTTAATCACGCAATTTAATCCGCATCCCGAGAGCCGCCGTTTTCTTGTTATGCGATTCGCGTCGTCAAAAATGACGAACCAATTGATGGTGCCTTGCTAAAGCTCTTTGCGTGCCGCACAGAAAGTGAAAAGGGCGTTGAAGCAAAGAAGCGAATGGCAAAACGCGGGAAGGATGCGCTCGGGCGGGATCCCGGCATTGAGCGCAAACTGATGGAATTAGACGCAGGCTTCGCGTCGACCCGCCTCAGGAAATTTGCTGAGCGGAACGGAGCGCACATCCTTAGCCTAAGCGTGGGGGATGTGGTCGAGGCGAGGAACAATTCGGGCGAGTAGTTGAAAGCGGCGCGGGAGCTGATCGACCGCTTCGGCAAGTCTGTGTCCACGCCGGTTGCTCTGATGCCTAGCGGCGGGCTTGCCTGCTGCCGGCTGAGACCTCGACTGTTCTGCGCCGAAGTTGACACTGTCGAAAAGGTGCTGCGCACCGCCGCACACCCTGGATAGCGCGCCTACTTCCAGTGCGACTGCTGCGGCCGAGTTGCGAATCTACTCGACCGCCGGTTTCGGCTCGAGGAAATGTCGATGACCCCCGGTATCGAACGCATAGATTAGCTCGCGATGGCGTTGGTGGTCAGCCGCCACGGCCACCGAAGTGTTACCTGCCTAGCCGGATCCGGTTCAACCTGCGAACTTCAGTGAAAGCTCCGAGCTGCGAAAACAGCGTCGAGGTCCTCTGCGGAAAACAGCGCGTCAAGCCAGATGTCGAGTTCTCCGTTCGCGGCGCCGCGAACCTGCTCGACCCGACCCGGTGGGATTTCGCCGAACTTCAGCCGCGCAAGGCGCAGGAAGGATACCGCCTTGCCCTCCTTTAGACCTTCCACACGGCCTTTCGCCTCGCCTTCCATTCGGCCTTCTTCAAGAATTTGCTCCGCGATAGTTCCTACCATTGCTTTCTTGTCCCTCGCTTCAGGTTCCAGCCTTTCGATAACCGCGACCGGCCGCTGCCGAGTTGAATGGAGCTGCTGCCTAATTTCGTCGGCAAGTGTTGGCGAGTGCCAGTGGCGCGGCTAGGCGCCGCCTCGGACCGCAATTGATCCGGAAATCGATTCGACCGAGCTCCGCGAGCCCATATCGGCCAAACCGACGGGCAAGTCCCTCGCGGACCACCGAACCAGGCAATGCCCTTGATCGGAACGCGGCAATTTCCAATATACTCTCCGCGGTAGTAGACCGGCGAAATGTCGAACTGTCCCTCGCCGCGCCGGAATCGTAAATAGGCCGCGAATTAATCGGCAAAATTTCAATTTCCGAAACGCGTCCGCGCGCACTCGCCGAGCGCCGCGTCGGGTGAATTCTCCCGTCTGGTCGATACCGACGGGCGCGCGGATTTCAGTGAATGCTCCGGGCTGCGAAAACAGCGTCGAGGTCCTCTGCGGAAAACAGCGCGTCAAGCCAGATGTCGAGTTCTCCGTTCGCGGCGCCGCGAACCT
>MPMP01000185.1 GCA_002238565.1 Albidovulum sp. bin36 | reverse complement strand
ACACCCGATCTGCAATCAGATCCACAAACGTCGGTTTGACCTCGGCCCCTACCCGCCGGCAACCGAATTCCTGCGCGGCTATCAGGCTCGTTCCACTTCCGGCATAGGGATCGAGAACAACCCCGCCTACTCGGCCTGTCATGGCTACGCACTGGCGAGCCAGAGTTAGGGGAATCATTGCCGGGTGATCGTCGGGCCACCATTCCCGGCATTGGAGCGGTTCCGTAGGCAAGTCCCATACCGTCCTGATTCGCCGCCCGTTCGCACCACGGATTGCGTCATCGTCGAAGTGATAATCTTGTTCCTTGGATAGTAGGAAAACGGTCTCATGCGCCTTGGTCGGGCGGCCTCTCACCGATTCAGGTTGGGCATTCGTCTTATGCCAGATCACTTCGCTACGGAGCCACCAGCCAGCCTCTTGGAGGGCGAAGGCGAACCGCCACGGAACGCCTATCAGGTCTTTTGTTTTCAACCCCTCCGGCGTTGGAGGGCGAACGCCCATTGCCGGGGCCCGGTTCTTTTTAACGGTCGCGCGATACCGGCGATTCCCGGACGTAAAAACGTCGCCCACGTTCAGCCAGACCCTGCCATCGGCGCACAGGACGCGCCGGACCTCCTCAATCGTCTCAACGACGCGCGTGATTTAGTGCTCCAGGCTGTCATCGCAGCCAATCTGATCATCGATTTGATAGTCCCTTAACGACCAGTAAGGCGGTGAAGTCACAACCGTTTGAACGGAACTCTTCGGCAAAAGGGCAAGAGCCCTTTCGGCATCGCCGCAAAGCAGCAGGCATTCGTCTATTTCGGGGAACGGGTCGCGGTTCAAGTCATCAATCCGCGCGTATTCCGGACCGGAATCTGAACGGCCCGGTGCCGCCGCCACTTCCTGTAATGCGGCGCTCACGACCGCGCCCCTGAGTCCAATCCGTTATCGTCAGCAAGGTCCGTATAGCGCAGTTGCTTCCGACCATGCCGGAAAAGACGCCGTTCATCATGTCTAGTGCGTCCCGGTTGCGCACGTTGTGGCGACCCGCGAATTCGTCCACATACCGTTGCAGATGTTTCTTGCTGAACTTGTAGAACACGCCCTTGCGCCCGCGTTCCAGTGTGGCCCAGAAGCTTTCCATGCCGTTGGTACGAGCTATGGCCCTGACATACTCTCCAGCGGAATGATTGACGCTCTCGTGCGCCCTTGCGATCCCTGCATAGCCGCTGCCGGTATCCGTGTATACCTGCGCTTTCGGTATCGCCTGGCCTTCCGCGAAACAATGCAGCGTCTTGGGTAAAGAGGCAGGCCCATCTCTCGGACTCGAGCTTACGCGCAAGCTCGCGGACTAGGCTTGTCTTTCCCATGCGCCGCTGTCCGGTCAGAAACACGTGGTTGAACTCGCTCACTCGCGATTCCAAGATGCGGAGTTCGGTCTCGCGGCCGAAGACGTCATTGCCACTCACCCGGCGGCCGGTTGCCGATTTCATGAAGGAGTACCTGATCGGCGAAACTGTCGCAAAATACTCTTCAACAATTTCGTTGTCAACAATTCTGTTGAGCGGGAATCCACACCGGCCGGCGACAGCCTCCGGGCGATTCGCTTGATCGGTTTTCGTGCCGGCGCCCGCGAATCGGCAGCAGGGGCGGCTCGCGCGACAGAGGGAAGCGCAAATCGACGGGATTTAGCGATCTCTAGCAGGAGTTTCCTCTGCAGACCCGGCGAAATGTCGGTAGGCCTCGTGTTCGCGCCGGTCGAACACGAGGCCGGTCCTTACCGGTAGCCGTCCAGGAGTTCCGGCTTCCGCGTCTAATCGTACTTCGCGCGCCCCGACGGCTAGAACTCGAACGAAGGCGCTTCCAGCAAAATGCGGGTCCGAAATCAGGCATTGTATTCGTTGATCGGCATCCGGAACTCCCTTCTGATCCCGGCCACAGGCGCCGCTCGATGGCGACGTTGACAGCATCGGTTCCGATCTCTCCCGAACCGGCAGAGCGGCAGCTCAAGTCGAGGCGGAAACCATGCCGAATCGGGATCGCAATCCCGACCGCTTGCATCCAAGCAAAATTTCGTTTGCTTCTACGGGAGAGCGAAGCTTACGGACGTTCGCCGCCGGAACCGCAGGAGATAGAAGTTCGGATCGTAGGGACCAGGAAACTAATGCACGCAGCCGCCCAAGAGGCATCCTGTCGTTTGCACGCCAGCGCTCGCGCAGAGGCGCAATTCGCGGTCAAGGGCGTGATCGCGCCAGGGAAATCTAGGCAACCCGGTTTGAAGCAGCTGCCATGCGTCCATATACGCCTCGGACCGCTGACGACTCCCCGTATCCCGGTAGTTCCGTTGCTTCGACAATCGAGGGAACGAGCCAGACCGGTTTCCAGTTGAACGCGAACTCCCGATGGCGAGCGCGGCCTTCTCGAGGCGAGCTTGCAGGCAGTTGTCGAGCACTCCCCGCCCTTGCTTCCGTACAGCGCCGCTTGACCGGCAACGAATCCATCCATCGGAAAACCGGGTGCCTTCGGCCCGGATAACGCCCATTCTACCGCTTTGATAGGCAATGCACCTGATCTGGAGCTTGGCGTCGCGAAAATTCGACCCGCCGCGTCCGAGTCTAATTCTTCCCTTCAGCCATTTGCAGCAGTTCCTTTTTTGAAGTTTTCCAATGGATTGCGTCAAGGGAACAAGGGAGCGGCAGCGGCAAGGAACCCTTCCAAGGACGGATGTCGCGATGTCGCCATCGCCGACGGTGTCGGAACGGGCGATGCGACGGTGCGCAGGGCACGAATGAATTGCGCGCTTGCGAATCCGAGCGAGGGGTTAGAACGGAATTTCCAGTCAAATCGGAAACGGCGGATCCTGAACGCAGAAGACGAGGCGATACCTGCCGCCGCCGCATCTCGGCAACCGGTTCGTTCGCCGCTCCGGCAGGCGAATGCGCGGCTTCGACGCGAGAATGCGGAGTAGCCGGGCAAATTTACATCTTTGGCCGGAGCCGCGAGCGCTTGCGATCCGGCAATTTTGGAAAATTCAAAAGTTACCAAAATTACCGGTTCCAGTACTTAAATTCTATCAGATTTTTGTTTAAGAGCGGCAATCTCCAATGCCCGACGCTTTTGCGACTGGATTCTTGATGCGCAAACCTAAAGTAAAGAGAGTCAGCCGGGCTCCGGCTTTCAGATGGTCGAAATTCATCAGCGCCGACGTCGCAGCATTCGTTGCGGCATTCGCCGCGCCTTTGCTGCTTTACGCGATGACGATGCCCAGAACGGTCTTTCTGGAGGACGACGGGCTGTTTCTGGCCGCCGCCAGGCATCTGGGCGTCGCGCACCCGCCCGGCTATCCGCTCTATACGCTGCTCGGCTACGTCTTCATGCAGCTGCCGTTTTCGACGCCTGCGGCGGCCGGGCACTTCTACAGCGCGTTCTTCGGC
>MPMP01000036.1 GCA_002238565.1 Albidovulum sp. bin36 | reverse complement strand
AATCTGCGACCGAGGTCGTGAATGACCCCTGCGCTGAGTGTTTGAGCCTTTGGGATTCATTTTCTGGCTCCTTCAGTTTCCCCGTTCAGAATAGTGAAAGCTCCGTCCGATAATCTTCCCCGATCCCGGCTGAAGCTTGACGTAGAGCTGCGGCCTGTCAGCCTCAAGATTGATCTTCATCACGTATCTTTTGGCTCCTTTTGGCTTGTTTAGATTCACAATCTCAATCGGTTGCCCGTCTTTGATCTGTGCTGCAAAGAATTCCCATGCCGAAGCATCTGTGAAATAGGAATTGAGTACACCTTTTGGGCTCCTTACCTGTTCAGGACGCCAGTCCGTCGGCTGTTTTCTGCTGAATGTGGTTATGCGGGCACCACTTCTGCGCGCAAAAATGACCAAATGAGCTCTCATTGATTGATACAGCGTGGACACTGGCAAGATCTCTCGCTTGGTGCAATCATATGAGTAACTTTATTGGATTTAAGACGTAAATCTTATCAATTTTAACCAGATATTGCTCCATGTACATCATTTGATCTGAACAACTCGTCAAAAGCGGGCCTGCGATTTCACCCTAAATTCGGGAGAGCTCTATGTTTCGCGGTTATGCTCTGCAAGTGCTGGACGAATGCCCCAAAGTGGGCAAATTGGCTTTTCCCATCACTCTTACGGTTGGAATTTGACCTAAACCAAAGTTTACGAAACCGAGTTTCCCAACTTCTCCGGGACATGGCGGATGTCCATTTCCGGGCAGGAAGATCGTGCTGGTGATGGACAACCTGAACACGCACAAGCTGTCCGCCCCCTGCAAGGCATTCCCCGCCGACGAGGCTTCGCGCTTCGCGGACCGCTTCGAAGTTCACCACGCGCCCAAGCACGGAAACTGGCTCAACATGGCGGAGACCGAGATCGGCGTTCTCTCCAGGCAGTGCCTGGCCCGGCGCATCCCGGACCGCGAGACGCTCGAGCGCGAGATCGCCTTTCAGAATACTTGCTTAATCAATAATTGAAGATTGCTGCATTTAGGGCTATCGACAATTGTCAGGAAAGAGGATGCGGCGAATGGCGGAGCGGCAGCGAATAATTATAGATACCGACCCGGGCCAGGACGACGCGGTTGCGATTCTGCTGGCGCTAGCTTGCGATGAGCTTGAAGTTCTCGGCTTGACCGCCGTTGCCGGCAACGTTCCTCTCCGCCTTACCGAGAAGAACGCCCGAATAATTGCCGAACTTGCCGGGCGGCCCGATTTGCCCGTGTACGCGGGTTGCGAAAAACCGTTGAAGCGAGAGCTTGTTACCGCCGAAGAAGTTCACGGCAAAACGGGACTAGACGGTCCCGAGCTCTGGGAGCCCAGCATGCAATTGCAGCCGGAGCATGCGGTTGACTTCATAATCGAGACAATTTCCGCCTGCCCGGAAAAGTCGGTCGTGATTTGCCCTATCGGACCTCTGACGAACATCGCGACGGCATTTGAAAGGAACCCGGAAGTCGCGGGTCGCGTTCAGGAAGTCGTTTTGATGGGCGGCGCGTACTTCCAAGTCGGGAACGTCACGCCCGCTGCGGAATTCAACATTTTCGTAGACCCGGAAGCCGCAGAAATAGTTTTCCGATCCGGCGTCCCGATAACGGTATTGCCCCTCGATGTCACGCACAAAGTATTGACGACTCCAAAGCGACTCCAGGCGTTCCGCGATCTAAATAGCGATGTCGGTCGAATTGTTGCGGAATTAACGGGCTTTTACGAAAGATTCGATTTGAAAAAATACGGAATGGGCGGCGCGCCGCTACATGATCCCTGCGCGATAGCGTACTTGGTTTGCCCGGAGCTATTCAGCGGCAAGCGCATAAATGTCGAAATCGAAACGATGTCGGAGCTAACTCGTGGCATGACCGTGGCGGACTGGTGGGGCGTAACCTCGAGAAAGCCAAATGCGATGTTTATAGGCGACGCGGACGTAGACGGCGTTTACAGGCTAATTACGGAAAAATTGGCGCACTATTAATTTGAGAAACCGACATCTAGGAGTTCATGCGATGCAATCGACGGAATCCTTAATTGGAGATGCCTTCAAATTCGAAAACACCTTTGCCAGGCTGCCGCCAAGTTTTTACTCGAAGCAAAAGCCCCATGCCGTCAGGTCGCCGGTTCTAATCAAATTTAACGATGCGCTCGCGTCGGAGCTTGGATTGGACCTTTCCAATCTATCCGACGCGGCCAAGGCATCTGTTTTCGCAGGCAATATCGTGCCCTCAAGTTCGGATCCGCTCGCCATGGTCTACGCGGGTCACCAATTCGGCAACTTGGTTCCCAGGCTTGGCGACGGGCGCGCGCTGTTGCTGGGAGAGTTGGTAGACCGCCAGGGCAGGCGAATGGACGTTCAGCTCAAGGGCTCGGGGCCAACGCCCTACTCGCGCATGGGCGACGGTCGGTCGTGGCTCGGACCGGTGCTGCGAGAATACGTTGTTTCCGAAGCAATGCATGCTCTCCACATTCCCACGACGCGAGGGCTGGCGGCTGTGGAAACGGGAGAATCCGTCCATCGCGAAGGCGTGCTTCCGGGAGCGGTTTTTACGCGTGTATCGTCCGGCCACTTCCGAGTCGGAACATTCCAGTACTTTTCATATCGAGGCGATATCCCTAACCTTAGGCTACTTGCGCGGTATGTCCAAAGACGCCTCTACCCCGACACTCTGAAAGTTTCCAACCCGCCATTGGCCTTTCTTAAAGCGGTGGTCAAAGCGCAAGCGCAACTAGTCGCGAAGTGGCTAGGCGTCGGCTTCATTCACGGAGTCATGAATACAGACAACATGTCGGTTGCCGGCGAAACCATCGATTACGGCCCATGCGCATTCATGGACGGCTTCGACACCAACAAGGTATTTAGTTCAATCGATCAGCAAGGACGATACGCCTACAGCAGGCAGCCGGCTATTGCTTGCTGGAACCTCGCGATGTTTGGCTCTACGCTGCTGCCGTTGATCAGTACTAACCAGAAATCGGCGATGAAGCTTGCAAAAAAAGCCATCGAATCATTCGAGCATGAATTCAGCAGGGCATGGGATGCGGTTGCGCGCGCCAAATTAGGCTTTGCGAAGCAACGCGAAGAGGATGAAAGCCTAGCATTGGATTTCCTGACAATACTGAACGAGGAGCAGGTCGACTTCACTCATGCCTTTCGACATCTATCCAATGCCGGAAATCAGTTTCGCAAAAACGATTCCATAAGAGGCATTTTCAAAGACAAGGCCGGCATAGATACTTGGCTGGCCAAGTGGAGAGAGCGCCTTAAGCACGAAGATGTCGGCGAGGCCTCCCGACAAATCGCAATGAAAGAAGCGAATCCATCCTGCATTCCTCGCAATCATCAGATTGAAAAGGCGATTAACGTGGCCATGACGGGAGACTATTCGGCCTTCAATTCGCTGCTGGAAGCGGTTGTCGCGCCATTTGACGAAAGATCGCCCGAGAACCAGTTTTTTAGAGCGCCAAAGCCTGAAGAACGCGTTGAGCGCACGTACTGCGGGACTTGACTTTTACTCCCACGCCAAGCCGTCAGGCAATTTTAATTCAAGCGACTGCGAAGAGGCATGGGTGCGAACTTAATTTCGCGTAGCCCCGTTATGGAGATTCAATGCCGCGAACTGAACGACCGAATCCAAGGCTTGTCAACGGCGAGCGGCTGCCTGCCCATGAAATTTGACCCGTGCCCAAGCGGCGGTGAAGACGTTACATTTAGGCGATATCCAGTATTTCGCTAGCGGATGCGGCGGCCATGACAATTGGCGCAATTCAAGAGTTTCACGCGCGGTTAAACCCGTACGCAGTCGCGTGGAGCAGTCCGAAAATCCGGAAAAAGCGCATCTTCTCCCTCGTGCCGTTCGGGACATGGCGAATTGCCGTGTCGACCTTGCGATCATTGGCTGCATTTTCTTTGGAGCTGTCGGGGTTTGATTTAAGGCATTGTATTCTGGCGGCATTCCGCGCATTTCGAGATTTTTTTCTCGTCCCGTTGCAGGGATAATGTCGAAACTGTCGGCTAGCTGGCGTGTACGCTTCGTCCGCGGCTCGAGGACTCCAGCGGGACCGGTTTCCGGCGCGCGCAAGTTACCGACGAAAATCCGGAGCCTGCTTTGGAAAGTTCGCCCTTCGAGACCCGGATGCAGACCGCTTGGATCCGAGGCTGCGAAGAAAGACGCCGCTCTGGATCGACGCGCTGAAGGAATCCAATCCTCCACGGCCTAGGAAAGGATTCGTAAAGTTTGGTGGCGTTCGCCCCTCTTCTGGCGGGATTGCCTCGATTAGCTGCCGCACCGAGGCAAATCAAAATGAAACACGCCGACCGGACGAGCTACGAACACGTCCAGCGCCGATGCCAAAAAGCCTTTGTAGATTGTCATAAAGCCGATAATGGTGCGCTACGTCGCGCTCGTCAATTCTGCGGAAATGCCAGCGACAAGTTGTCCAGCCGACCCGCTATTCGCTCCCCGGCAATTCACCTCCCTTCCAGATAATTTAACCTCGGACGGTAAGTTTCGAAGAAGTACTCAGTCTATCGTCATTGCTCTCCGCCTCTGTTTATCAGCACGAGTCCGGCGCAAACGAGAACGAGCGCTCCAACGACCGAAATCGTTAGCGGTTCCTTTAGAATAAGCCACCCGAACAAAACGCCAACCAAAGGCGAAAGGAAACTAAAACTTGCTACTCCGCTAGCCGGATAGATGGTAAGCATGCGGAACCAGATTAGAAATGTCGCCGTCGTTACGAAGACAATCTGAAAAAGCATGCTCAAATAGTGAATAGGAGCGATATCTCGTATCCACGGGCCGAAAAACAGCGACGCGGCAATAAGGATAGGAGCGGAAACGACAACCTGCCACATCAATTGCATCTCCGGAATAACTCGCTTTATCGCCGTCCCCTGTGCGCAAAGCGGAATTCCTGCCCAGGCTATCGCCGCCCCGAGTGCGCACAAGTCGCCAGTTAAGCTTGACCGGCCGAAATATCCTTCAGTACTGTCGGCGATGGCCCACGCAACGCCTGCCATCGCCAAAACAAGGCCGGCGGCCAATCGCCAAGTCATTCGCTCCCTGGGCAAAAGGAAATGGGCGAGAAGCGTCAACCAAACCGGCATGCTGTAAAAAATTATTGAGACTCGTCCCACGGTCGAGAAGTCGAGCGCAACGAACAAAAGCAGAAATTCCGCGGCGAACACCAATCCAAGCAATATGCCTGCTAAGGCGGTTCCCTTTTCGATTCCGACTCTTTTTCCCGTCAAAAACATCCAAAGCAATACGCAGATGATTGTTCCCGCCGATCTGAGTCCCGCCCAGAACACCGGTTGCAATCCCTCATTGGTAATCTTGATTGCGACTTGGTTCATTCCCAGCACGGCCGAAATCGCGATCAGAATCGCAGTGCCGGTAGCGTCCATTCGGACTTTTCGGTTTATTGCCGGATTTCGCAAATCTAAGTTCTCGTACGCCTGGATATTCTATGAATGGCGACCCGTCATCGCCCGATGCGAGTAGAATTTCAACACTGCATCGGACCGCCGTCGGCATTAGAATTCGCCGGCTGAAAAATCATCAACGAATGAAAGCGCCGGCAGCCGAGGATCGGGCGTTGAGTCCTTGGTTGCGGAACCTTGCCGCAATATGCCGATTCAGGTAAGCGATTTTTGAGTTGCTAGAAATATCTCGGCTCAAAGATCCTCCAAACTGTTGTTTCGTCTTCGCTATTCGTCGTGGCGCAAGGCGTGATCATGCCGAGTTTTCGAAGTCGGAAGCGCGAAATTTCCTGCCGAATTCGAATATTCCCATCATGGGCGAAATAATTGCGCCTGCAGTAGATCCAGCGGATGATCGTCGCTCGCGGCTTCAAATCTATGGATTGCCGCCTCGCCTCGGCAGTCGGTTCCGGCATCCATCCGAATATGGAAACCTCTTATGAAAACCGCGTCGGAGCTACTTGAAAAAACGGGCGAACACCTGATTACTTTGGCTCGAAGCGGGTTCGATCGGCGATGGCAGGCAATGATCGACGACGGGGACGGATCAAATTTCTTGCGGTCGGCAAAATGGCGATTCGATACCGTGAGTTGAGCAACCGAATCCCGAACTTTTACGGTGGCGTTCCCTGCTTGATCGCGAAATTTGATCGGCAACGGGCATCGGCAATGCCGGACAGCAATTTCGCCAAGAAATTTGAGCCGCGCCCATCGACCATTTAACAGGCGCAATAGAATCTCGAACGGTGATATAGCGCTTCAACAGACATGAGTTGCCCAAGCCCACCACCTGTTCAAGCAAGCAATTGCCACACCGTCGGCAAGCGCGTTTGCAGGCGGGCTCGCCAATGCCCTCAATCTCAAATCGTTCTCGTCGAGAATGGGCCGGTCATCAAGGTAGCTGTTGTCGCGAAGATATGTTTCCAAATTGTCTGAATTGCTCTTGCGGAGGCCTTTCAATCGAGGATCTTTCCTAGTGTTTATAGCGGCGATCAGATCGCGGGAATCTCCGCCCAATTCACCGGCAAGTTCCGCGACTTGATCGATAAACCGATCGCTGACCGCGCGGCTTTGCACTAGTACATCGCGATCAACCGTCCGTCCTCGCCCCCGACTCCACGCTTCGCAAAACACCTCGAGCAAGCTCACCCGCTGCTCGACTACTTCGTGGTCGTTAAAGTCGGAATTCAAGCGCGCTGCCAAGGGAGTGCCGGAAACCGATCTCCACTGCCCGGCCTGCTCGATGCCGCTTTTCAAAAGTGCGTGCAGCAGGGCTAGGTCGTCACTTAGCACGTAGAAGAAATGCTGCCGGGCGAACCCTAGAATCGGAGAAAACTTGGGTATGCCCAGCTTGATAGCGTATTCTTCCGGCGATGCTTCTTCAGGGTCGGGAATTGACGGCCGCGGCGGAATTTGAAGCCAACTCCGTTCCGTCACGCTGATTTTTCCGCTCCGAACCAATCCTAGATCGATTTCCGCGGCAATCACGCAGTCCTCGGCTTCCAGCGCGCCGCGAATTCGGTCTCGATCAAGCGGGTCGCTGGTTAAGTAAAAGATTTGCCGGTCCTGGTCTTTCGCGATTCGTCCAATTGAACGGACGATAGCCTCGAACCTCGCGGGGTCGCTTTGGTCGAGAGCTTCGTCGAGAAACAACGGAAGAGTTCGTCCCTGCTCCACTTCCTCTGCGAATGCCATGCGGGCGGCTAGCAGCAATTGCGCGCGCGTTCCGTCCGACAGTTCATCCAGCTCTCGCTTTTCCCCGTTTCGTAAATCTCTTGCGACGAGGCGCGGCGACTCCTTGCCTCGGCCAATGCTAAGCTCATAGCCATGATGCGTGAATTCGGAAAAATGCCGGCGAGCGCGTTCGAACACGCGGGGCATTTGGCTCTGTTCGTATTCGATTTCGGCGGCAGCGAGCAGAAATTTTCCGGCAGCGGAAAAGATCGCCTCGTCCCGGCGATCCCGCAGTTCCGATCTCAAGTGCTCTTGGCGCGCAATCAGGTCTTGAAGTCTATTGCCGCGCTTAGCTTCGGATACCTGCGCATTGATTTCGGCCATGTCCGTTCGCAATTTGTCCGCCTTCGTCGCTGCGGCTGAGAATTCCCGCTCCAGCTGAACGAGCTTTGCCCCATCTTGATTGGCAAGTTTCGCGTCATCGGCTTTGAAGAGCTCCTCCCGATCAAGCTTGATCTGGCCCTCGATGAGCATAGCCGTTCTTTGCAAATCTCGGTGCTTTGGCAATGCTTCCACCAGGCTCGTCAAGCCAGCAAGGTCGTCGTTGTCCAGAGACGCCGCAGCATAGATTTGCTCAATGGACTTAAGGGCCGAGGAACGGTCGGCGGTTGCTTGCGCTATCAATTCATTCGCTTGGCACTCGTCGCTCAGCGCCTTGACTAGGAGCGAATTGCGATACTCGAGATTGCTGAGGCAGGCATTCGCTTCCGCTGCGTTTTCCGGTCGCGGCTCTCCATGGCGCTCCAGTATCTCCGCTAGTTTAGCAAGGAGGCTTGAGTATTTAGAGTCAAGCTGCTCAACTCTTCCTTTTGCCCCTTCGAATTTGATACGGGTCGCCCTAAGCTGATCAAGGGCGCGCGCAAGATCGACCAGATCGGCATCCATTGGCGCGTCTTCTATGTGAAGGCTCTGCAGCAGGCTTTCTCTCTGATCGTTAAGTGAAGATTCCGCTTGCGACATGTCTGCTTGCCGGCTCTTCAGGACCTGCCGGTCGGAATCTCGGTAGCGAGCTCTCTGCAAGCGCGATTCGACGGAGGCAACTTCGGCTTCGAGAACTCGCAGCCTTGCTTCGACTTGCTTGATCTTCCAAGCGTCGGGTGAAGCAAGTTCCAGCCTCGCAAATGCCACCTCTGTTTCGGTCCGCGCGTTAGTATCATGGTCCCTGCCGTGCAAAAGACAGATCGGAACAAGGGCGCCGCCACCTGCGGCGATCATCAGAGAAAACGCAGGTTCAACGGATATTGCCAGAATCCCGCCGACAACAGCTGACGCGAGGGCAAGTAAAATCCATGCGAGGCGGGCGCGGAGCCTTTTGCTCAGAGTTTCCAACTCTGGCGCGCGCAGCCATTTGCGAAGGAGGTCGATTGCGGCGCGAAGATTCGCAATTTGATCTTCGCCGCCCTCGGTTTGCTCGATACTTGCAAGAAGCTGCAATCTCTCCTCAATGGCACTTTTCCTGTTCCGGTGGTCGTTTGCGGCGCGAAGAAATTCAAACAGTCGGCTGTGTTCCTTTACGGAAAGGTCAAGCTTGTCGATCTCGCCGCCGCCTAGGGCGGCGAATGCGGAAAGATACTCTTGTTGACTTTCCGCGCGTTGCGTCCTGGCAATTTCAATGTTTAACTCAATTCGGCTCAGTTCTTCTACATTCCGCCGCCAGACCTTTAATTTGGAGTGGTCCACCTTTGCGGGAAGTTGCGATTCCTGCTTTTTGTCGCGGGCTTCCTTGAGTTGCCTCTCGAGTCCGCGGATCCGTTCATTCAGCTCTTCAGCGCGGTCCTGCAACTGCCGAATTTGCTCGACTTCCTGACCGGACATGGTTCTTAGAGACGCGGGCAAGGCATTAATTTCCTGCCGAACGGCGGCATGCTGCTCCTTGCGATCGGCGAGCCCGATCGCTCGATTGACGGATGGCAGGCGACGGGTCGCGGTTTCCGCCGCGTCAAGCTCTGTCTGAAGAGCGCTCAAATCATCCTGTCGGCGCAGAAGCGACAACTGAACTTGTTCGGCTACCCGTACATCGCGCGCTGCAACATCGAAATTTTTTCGCAGGCCGCGCGCGTGCCGCGTTGAAATCCCGGCAAAGAGATCTTTCGAGATTGTATTAAGGTCGAATCCGCCGGACAACTGCCGTCTGATCTCCGAGGCGATGTCATGCGTGCTGTCCGTCGACGGATCGATCAGGTCCCGCAAGCAGAGAAAGAAGCAGTGATGGTTGTGGGAACCCGGAATTCCCGGTTGCGACTGGTCGTTGTCTTCGGAACGCCAGAGTAGCCGCGAGCCTTCGCGTTCCGCCCACCATGTTTCACCGTCGATGTCGAATTGAGCGGATACGGAAATTCGCTCGGAGGGACCGCGGTCTTTCCAGTAAAGCGCTTCAACCGCTCGGCAAATGCTCGACTTGCCTACCGCGTTCGGCCCGAAAATCACGTGTACGCCTGAACCTTTGAATTCGATTTCGAAAGGCTGATCGATGCCGGGCAGCCTGCTGACCTCAAGCCGCATTAATTTCATGAGAGGGCACCGGATTCGGCTTGGGACAGCATTTTGCTCAAGGCCGCCATGCCGGAACGCCGCAATGTGTCGCGCAGCGCCGCGTCGGAAAACGGGTCTGTCGCATTTCGATGATCGTTAACGGGAGACCATCGTTCTTCATGGGCAATACCGGCTAGCGCCGCCCGCGTCTTTTCAAGCAAATCCTTTGCATGATCGTCGTCTTTTTCCAGGGCGAGCAGTCGCCGGGCGATCAGCGCGGGTGGATCATCGCCCCTTGCGATTTCCGCAAGATCCAGCAGCGGATTCATCTCGGGGATGATCTTGCTGAAGAACACTGCGGTCCCATTGACAACGCGTCCCAGTTCACTCCATTTTTTTGCTTCGATGCGCTTCCTGATTTCTTCATGGCAAGCGCTTGCACCAACGAGGTGCGCGATTAACCCTACTGCTTTGGGCGCATATCCATCTTGCTGGATTTCGCGGACGTAGCGAGTTGCCTCGCTGAGAATTCCATCCTCCACATCGTCCGCGTGCTCCAGTCCCTCGACCGAGATTGAGATGCGCTCCCAGCGCAACGGCGCAAGCGGAACATGCTCTAGTGAAAGTTTGCCCTCGGCGCCTACTCTGAGGATCCATGGGCCGCGAGGTCCTGTTTCAGACGAATCGAGCCCGACGATCGATCCCAGATAGCCGGATGGACCGCCCGCCCGCTCGGAAAGGTCTTGAATTGAAGGCTTGTGGATGTGACCGAGCAGCCAGGCATCGAAGCCGCAATTGTCAAGTTCGACCTGCCTTACGGGCGCGTAGGTTCCACCTGAAGCGTTCAGATCGGCATGAAGCAGGCCGATCCGCGGAATGGAGGCAGCCGGCGGCGCCAGCGAATCCGCGAGGAGGCTTGCAACAGGGCTCTGGCGCACGTGCCGTTCGCCGAATGACCAGCCAATGACTTCGGCGAGGGGCTTCTCGTCCTTCCAAATCGTCCGCGACTCCCAGTTTCCGCCGGCGCCCAGCAAGACAATGCCCTCAAGAATTTTGACCAGTCTCGGCAATGCCTCGACATCATGATTCCCCGCGACTGCAATGACCTCGATGCCGGCATTCAGCAGCCGTCTTACGCACTCTTCAAGCGGCGGCAGCGCTTCGAAACGGGAATTGCTGCTCTCGACCACGTCGCCCGCGAAGAGAACCGCGCTAACTTGCTCCTTCACCGCGAGGTCTACGGAAAGCCTTAGCGCATTTGCTGGCGTCAAATCTACAGAATCGATTCCCATTGCCAAAACGAAATCGGGCACGCCCGAACAGAGCGTGCCTAGGTGCACGTCTCCAACCGCTAGAATTGCCGCTTTATTATTCAAGGTCCTGATCCAAAGGTTCGTCCGGCCGACTCTCGGCGCGCCGATTGTGGAATTTCAATCCAGGATACAACTTTGCGGCGTCGGGAGTAATGGCGGTATCCGATGCTGCAAGCCGGGCGCATGCCAAAGTCGTTCATCAGCACATTTTATCCTCCTTGCCCAATGCCGGGGAAGCCCGCCGTTGTTGTTCCGTATCGATATGTTCGCGCCCGCATTAGCCGGAGCTTGCGAAACCCATCGTATCGCATATGCGCGGAGTCAATGAGATCGGTATTAAACGATTGTCGTTTGGAAAGAATGGCAGCGACTGCGAAATTTTCATGGCGACGAATTTTTTGCGGCCATTTGGAAATTCGCTGCGAATCGGCATGCTTCGCAGCATTTAGAGCCTTCGTCCGCCTTCGGGCATGAAAACTTCGTGGTCGGAAAGAAATTGCCGCAAGCCGGTAATTTTCACGAGCGCCCTATCCGATTGATTGCGTCGTCCCGGCTTCGATGCCTGTACCGGTTAGCTCGGTTCGGCTGCGAACGGAGATTACGACGTTAGCGAAGGCCGGCGAAGTCGAATTGCTCCACTTGCATGAAGGGGGCGTCGGCCGATATTCGCCTTTTGCCAGTTGAATGCCGCCGTGAGCACGGATCATTAATCGGAAGATTAAGGGCCGGATTCGGGGATGCGCGGCACTTTGGACCCGACCGGCGCAATCTCCGGATGGAATTTGAATGTCGAACATGGCCGCTAGCCGAGCGAAGCAAGATGTCCTGCGGCAGGCGGCATCGCGCCGAAAAAAATGCGCATTGCTTGCGTTTCCTTGCGGATTCGGTTCGGGTAAGAACTTCACTTGCGGCGGCAATCATTATATTAGACGGGCGTATGCGCCGGAGCGAAGCTAAAATGAATTCCATCATCGCGCGATGCGAGTCGCACGGCTTGCGGCTAACCGAACAGCGGCGCGTCGTCGCGCGGGTGCTGGAGGATGCGGTCGACCACCCCGACGTCGAGGAACTTTACGAGCGGTCCCTTGAAATCGATCCGGGAATTTCAATCGCAACCGTCTACCGGACGGTAAAGCTTTTCGAAGAAACCGGGATATTGAAGAAACGCGAATTCAACGACGGCAGGGCGCGCTACGAAGACGCGGACCGCGACCACCACGACCATTTGATCGATCTTCACAGCGGCGAGGTCATCGAATTTTACGATGAAGAGATCGAAAGGCTGCAGGCGCTGATTGCTGCCAAACTAGGCTATGCGCTAAAGGGCCACAGGCTGGAGCTTTACGGCGTTAAATCAAAGAAACAATAGTTTCGGGACTAAATTATGAGCAATATCAGCGGCATAAGGGCGCGAGAGATTCTAGATAGCCGCGGCTGCCCGACCGTGGAAGTAGAAGTGCTTTTGGAGGACGGCTCGTCCGGCCGCGCTTCGGTTCCGTCCGGAGCGTCTACGGGCACCCATGAAGCAGTCGAGCTTCGAGACGGTAGCGCGGATCGATATTTCGGCAAGGGGGTGCAGCGCGCCGTAGCCTCGGTCCAGGTTGAAATCGCGAATGAAATAATCGGGCTGAACGCGTTGTCGCAGGACGAAGTCGACAATGCCATGATTCGACTCGACGGAACCCGCAACAAGGGAAAGCTCGGCGCGAATGCCATTCTCGGCGTATCGCTGGCGACCGCCAGAGCCGCGGCGAATCACTACCGCATGCCGCTCTACCGATACTTGGGCGGCGTATCCGCGAAACTGCTGCCGGTTCCTCTCATGAACATAATCAACGGCGGCAAGCACGCCGACAATCCGATCGACATCCAGGAATTCATGATCGTTCCACTCTCGGCGGCAACCTTTCGCGATGCGCTGAGAATGGGCGCGGAAATTTTCAACGCCCTCAAGTCCGCCTTGTCCGATGCCGGGCTTTCTACGGCCGTAGGAGACGAAGGCGGCTTCGCGCCGGATATCGAATCGACCCGAGTCGCTATGGATTTCGTGATGAAGTCCATCGAGAACGCGGGATATTCACCCGGAACGGACGCCTTGCTCGCGCTGGATTGCGCCGCGAGCGAATACTACGACAACGGGACGTACTTCCTCGCGGGCGAAAGCAAGAGGCTCTCGACCGCTGCCAACGTAGAGTATCTGGCGGCCCTGGTTCGCGACTATCCGATATTTTCGATCGAGGACGGCTGCGCCGAAGACGATTGGGAAGGCTGGGGACTGTTGACTCGCGAGCTCGGCGAATCCTGCCTTCTGGTCGGCGACGACCTTTTCGCGACGAATCCCGAGAGATTCGCCAACGGCATCAGGGGATCGAGCGCAAATGCGATACTGGTCAAGCCAAATCAAATCGGCACTGTTACAGAAACGCTCACGATTTTCGAAATGGCGCGAAAATTCAACTTTTCCGCAGTCATGTCGCATCGCTCCGGCGAAACCGAAGACACCTCGATAGCCGATATGGCGGTCGCGTCGAACTGCGGATTGATCAAGACCGGATCGCTGTCTCGCACCGACAGAACGGCGAAATACAATCGTCTTCTTCGCATCGAGGAAGAACTCGGCGTCGCCGCCGTTTATCCCGGGATAAATTCAGCTTTTTCCAAGCTCGATGTTTGAAGCGGCGGGATCCCGGCGCTTCAGCGATCTCGCGTTTCCGACGGACGGCTGATCCTAGCCCCGACCGCCGGTTTTGCGCATCCGGTCGTAGACGGGCATGTGATCGGAAGGCCTCGCAAGACGCGCACGGCAAGATAGCCGAACGCAAGCGCTTCAAGGGCAAAAGAACTCAATCCGACCGAATCCGCCGTTACGATTTCAGCGGGCAGCGCGTATGCAAGCCGCCTCATGAGGTCCTTGTTATACACTCCGCCGCCGGAAGCGATTACCCTTGACGGAACGGCGGGGAAATGCCTGAACCCCTCGGCTATCGACCTTGCAGTGAATTCGGCCAGAGTCGCCGCGGCGTCTTCGAGCGACAAATGCGCCATCGCATCCAGCGAATACATGAAATGCGAGCGATCAAGCGATTTCGGCGGCGCCAACGAAAAATACGGCGCCTTCATCAGTTCGCTTAAAAGCTCCTCGTCCACTTCGCCCGAACCGGAAACCCTTCCTCCATGATCGTAGAATGAGCCGCTTCTCGACTGCATGAGCGAATCGATAAGCGTATTCGCGGGGCCTGTATCGAACGCGACCAGCGCGCCGGGCGCCTCGGGCAGCGGCTCGGCCGCATTCACCCAGGTTAGATTCGCAATTCCGCCCAGATTCAAAAATACCACCGGCGAAGTCTCGCCCAAGTACTTTGCGATCGCGAAATGAAAAAAGGGCGTTAAAGGAGCTCCCTGCCCTCCAAGTTCCATATCGCGCGCGCGAAAGTCCCAGACCGTTGTAATACCCATTAAATCCGCGAGGTCCTGACCGTTTCCAACCTGGTGGGTTCGGCCATTGTCCGGGTCGTGAGCCAGCGTTTGGCCATGAAAGCCGATGAGCGAGCCGCGAAAGCTGTCGGTTAGCATTTCTTCGTGGAGTTCCAGTATGACGCGCTCCGCCTCCGCAACGCTCTCATCGCCGGGCCAGCTCCCGACAGCGGCTTCCAAAATCGCGCGCCGCTCGGCATCGTAAAATCCCATTGACGAATTGCCGAATTCTTCGATTCGCTCCCCGTCGGTCAGCAATTCCCCTATATCGACAGCGTCCATGGATGTTCCGGACATGCACCCGATCGCCCAAATCGGTTTATCTTTGCTCATCGGGTCCAACCTCGCGAACTGTTTTTTTTCGAGAGTCGGCTAGCATCAGAGTTCATAAGATTCCAATTCCCTGTTTCCTATCGCGACGGCGTCTTGGCGGGGTGATTCAAGGCGAATTCGATAATCCGCGCAAACGCGCCGTCCTCTTTTCTTTGGTTCGAACACTTGTTCAGCATGCGTTTTTCATGGCAAAGCTTCCGCCGAAACCACATAGCACGAGGACGATATGCTTATGAAGTCGAATAGCGCAAGAGCGAACGCGGCCGGAATCGCCGCGGCAGCGATTTTCGCCGCCCCCGGCCTGGCCGCGGATTTGGTCATTTCGAACTGGGACGGCTACATGGCGGCGGACGCCATCGAGTCATTCAACGAAGCGACCGGCAACAACGCCGAACTGGTTCTGCACGGCACCAATGAAGAAATCATGGGCAAGATCATGGCTTCGGGCGGCAAGGGTCTCGACGTGGCCTTCGTTTCGTCGCCGTTCGCGGAAGTTCTTCGAAACCTCGGGCTTGCCGCGGAAATCGATGCGTCGAAGATCCCGAACATGTCCAATCTCTATCCGGAAGCCATGATGCTTGAACACGATGTCGGCAACAAGTTCTCGGTTCCGTACGCATGGGGAACGACCGGGCTATGCTATCGTTCGGACCTGATTCAGCCCGCGCCCGAATCCTGGAACGACCTTTTGGATCCGGATGAATCGCTGCGCGGCAAGACAACCATGCTCGCTACGGACCGCTGGCTGCTCGCCGCAGGGCTTCTGGCGAAGGGGTATTCGGTTAATGAAACGGATATCGCGAAACTGGAAGAAGTAAGGGACCAACTGATCGAAACCAAAGAGACCCTGCTCGCTTACGACGACACGACATTCTATTTGAAGCTTGTTTCCGGCGAAGCGACTCTCGTCCACGCATGGGACGGCTGGTGCAATTTCGGCATCGCCGAAAACTCCGACATCGCGTACATCGTTCCAGCCGAGGGATCGGACCTTTGGGTCGATACGATGGTGGTATTGGAGGCGTCGGAAAACAAGGACGCGGCATTCGCCTTCATCAATTTCATTCTCGATGCGGACAACCACCAGTGGGCTGCCGAGAACATACTCTACAAGGTGCCGAACAAGGCGGCCATGGACGCGCTACCGCCCGAGTTGATCGAGGCATTTCCAAATATGGGCTATAGCGCCGACAGCATGCTCAATTACGAGCAGCTTCGCGATGTCGGAGAAACCCAGCGCGACTACGCGAGAATCGTCAGCGAAATAAAAGCCGCCCAGTAGCCTGCATTGCCAGGGGAAGACAGCTTGCTCTCCGGCCCGCTCGGCCGGAGAGTTTTTTAGGCGGACCGGCCGGGCTTCGAGATGAGAGGCACGAGCCTGAGATCCAATGCCTTGATGGCGCCGGCGGTGCTTTGGCTCGGCTTCCTTTTGATCTTGCCCTGCGCCCTGGTACTGGCTCTTTCGTTTTTCAGGCGAGGGATTTACGGAGGCGTCGAATACGTCCTCACCCTTTCGAATTTCGCGCAGGCGATCGATCCGCTCTACGCCGGCATTCTGCTGAACTCGGCAAGAATTGCGGGCATCGCCACCGCGATCGCGGTTGTAATCGGATATGCCGCGGCCTATGCGATCGCGTCCGCCCCAAGGCGATGGCAGGCGGTTCTGCTTTTTTTCGCTGTGCTGCCATTCTGGTCGAACTACTTGATTCGCACCTACGCCTGGATCGTATTGCTCAATAGCGAAGGATTGATACCGCTGATCCTCCGGTGGATCGGCTATCCGGGAGAGCCGCCGCAACTGCTTTACACTGAAGGAGCCGTAATTACCGGGCTCGTCTACAACTATCTGCCGTTCGTAATTCTCGCTTGCTATGCGCCGATCCTGAGGCTGAACCCCGAACTTCGCGAGGCCTCCCGCGATCTCGGCGGCTCCGCCATTGCCACATTCCTTCGAATCACTCTGCCGCTTACTCTGTCCGGCGCTGCGGCGGGAGCAGTGTTCGTGTTCGTGCTTTCAATCGGAAATTTCATAACGCCGGCGCTTCTGGGCGGAGGCCGGTTTCAAATGGTCGGCAACCTTGTCTATCACCAATTCCTGTCCGCCAACGACTGGCCTTTCGGCTCGGCGCTTTCCGCGATTCTGATCGCGATCATGCTGCTTCTTCTTGTTGCTCAGGCGAAAGCCGCCGAACGAGCGTCGGGCACGGCAAGGAGCGAGTCGCATGGCTAGCGAACCGGCGTACAGGCATCTGGGCAATTTCCTTCTCGCCGCAGTATTCGCGTTTCTCTACATTCCGATCGCGATGCTGATCGCCCTATCGTTCAATGAAGGCGGGATGCCCACGGTCTGGTCCGGCTTTTCAACCAAATGGTACGCGGAGCTCCTGAAAAACTCCGACATAATTTCCTCCGCCGGCAATACGATCGTCGTCGCGGCGGCTTCGACCGGAATCGCCACCGTCCTGGGAACCTGCCTCGCACTGGGCGTTGAAACCCGGCGGCGAAGGGGCAGCGCGCTTGAGGCCTTGATTTTCGCGCCGATGATTATTCCCGACATCGTACTGGCGATCGCGCTGCTCAGTTTCTTTTCGCTGCTAGGAGTTCAAATGGGGCTTCATACCATCGTCATGGCGCATGTCGTTTTCAATCTGGCCTTCGTTTGCTCGGTCGTGCGGGCAAGGCTCAAATTTTTCGACTGGTCGATCGTAGAGGCTTCGGAAGATCTTGGAGCGCCGGCGCTTGCAACGTTCGCCCGGGTCACGCTGCCGGTTATTTTGCCCGCGGTCATTGCCGGAGCGCTGCTGGCATTCACGCTATCGGTCGACGAGTTTATCATCGCCTACTTTACATCGGGAGCGGGACGATCTTCGATTACGCTGCCGATCCAGGTATTCGCCATGATTCGATTCGGCGTTACTCCTGAAATCAACGCCCTGGCTACGCTGCTTATGTGCGCTAGCCTCGCGTGCCTGGCATTGGCGCAAAAATTCAATCGCGGTATGGTCGGGGCATGACACGTTCCCAGGTACTCCTTTCGATACGAAACGCAACCAAGCGCTTCGGGCGGGCGACGGCCGTCGATTCGGTTTCGCTGGATATTCTCGAGAACGAGTTCTTCGCCTTGCTCGGGGCTTCGGGAAGCGGAAAAACCACGCTGCTCAGAATGCTGGCTGGATTCGAGACTCCCGATAGCGGCGAAATTTACCTGGACGGTGTCGAAATCTCGCGGCGGCCGCCCAACCGCCGACCGGTAAATCTGATGTTCCAGTCCTATGCGCTGTTTCCTCATATGACGGTCTACCGCAACGTCGCGTACGGTCTCGAGATGGAACGGGTCGCCAAGCCGGAGATCAAGAGGCGGGTCGACGAAATCCTCGGCACGGTTCAGCTGGCATCCTTCGCGGACGCTCGTCCGAACCAGTTGTCCGGCGGACAGCGGCAGCGCGTCGCCCTTGCGAGGGCATTGGTAAAGCGGCCAAGAGTCCTGCTTCTGGACGAACCGCTTAGCGCGCTCGACAAGAAGCTTCGCGAGGCGATGCAAATCGAACTCAAACGGCTACAGGACGAAATCGGAATAACATTCGTCGTCGTTACGCACGATCAGGAAGAATCGCTTGTCATGTCCGACCGCATCGCGATTCTTCGGGATGGCGCGCTGCTTCAATGCGGCGAACCGCGCGCGGTCTACGAGCGACCGGTGAATTTCTATGTCGCGGATTTTATCGGCGTCAGCAATTTCGTGCGCGGGCGCATCGCCGAAGGCGGGCTGGCAACCGACGGCGGAAACCTGGTTTGCGGCGCTATTCCCCGAAACGCCCGGCTTGGCGCCAGGGCGGTCGCATCGGTCCGTCCCGAAAGAATCAAGCTTTTTCCCGGCGGCGGCACAGAAAATCGCCTGACCGGAATGATCGAAGCAAAAGCCTATCGCGGTACCGACATGCAGGTTCATGTCCGCACCGGATCGTCGGAAAAGCCGTTTGTACTGAGAATCGGCCCCGAATCCGCGGACAGCGCCCGTCTTGGAATTGGCGAGCGAATCGAAATCGGCTGGGCGGCGGCTCACACGCGAATATTTGAGGACAGCAACTGAAACCGAGCGAGGCAACGATGGTAAGCAAGACAATCGCATTTTTTCCCGAGGCGGCATTCGGCCCGGCTCTCAATTCCGTCGGCATTGCCCAGGCCGTCGAAAAATTCGGCCACAAGGCCGTTTTTCTCTCCGACCCGGGATTTCTGGAAGTGTATCAGGGCTACGGCTTCGAAGCATTTCCGGTCAATCTTTCCGAACCGATGCCGCCCGAGCAAATGGCGAAGTTCTGGGAGGATTTCATCAACGGCCATATTCCCAACTTCGGCAAGGCGCCCGTCGACCAGATCGGCAACTACGTCAAGGATTGCTGGGAGGCGATCGTAGACAGCGCGAAATGGGCCGAAAAGGATTTGCCCGGAGTGCTGGCGAATATCCGGCCGGATGTCATTTGCGTCGACAACGTCGTGCTGTTTCCGGCCATAAAGCGCTACGGCTCGCCTTGGGTCCGAATTATTTCATGCTCGGAAAATGAAATCGAGGACGACGGCATTCCGCCGCACCTTTCCGGGTGCGGCGAAACGGATTTCGCATGCCACCGACGATTCCGCGAAAGATTCAATGAGGTGATCAAGCCGATTCACGACGACTTCAACGAGTTTCTCAGGAGCACGGGCGAGGAACCGTATCCGATCGGCCAATTCTTCGAAGCGTCGCCCTATTTGAATTTGCTGCTCTATCCCGAACCGGTGAAGTTCAATCGATCCATGCCGCTTGATCCGAACCTGTTTCAGTATCTTGAAGGATGCGTGCGGCAGGAGGATCCCTACGATTTGCCGGATTTTCCAGGCTTCGAGAATTCCCCGCTTGTCTACGTATCGTTCGGAAGCTTGGGCGCAGGCGACGTCGACCTCCTAAAGCGCGTAATCGCGGCCCTGGGCAACTCCAATTTCCGAGCGCTGGTCAACGTGGGCGACTACAAGGACCAGTACGGCGAAATCCCGTCCAACGTAAGAATCGATTCATGGTACCCGCAGCCTTCGCTCATACCGCAAGTCGACGCCGTCATTCATCACGGCGGCAACAACACCTTTACAGAGTGCCTGTATTTCGGCAAGCCGGCGATAATAATGCCCTACGTTTGGGACGGGCACGACAACTCTACGAGGGTTCAGGAAACCGGGCACGGTTTCAAATTGCCGCGCTATGATTGGGCCGAAAGCGAATTGCTTGAAAAAATCCAGCGCTGCGTCGACGATTCGGCCATGCAAGAAAAGCTTCGATCGACATCCGAGCACATGAAGCGGAGCAGCGGTCCGGAGACGGCCGCCAGGCTCATCCTGGATCTCAACGAATGACGGCCGGCATCGGTCGTCCGCCAACTCCGGATCATACGATGATTTGGCGAGAGCCCAGCAAAGCGGCAATAGCCGCGCATCAAATCCAGGGTCGGCCGACTTGCCACGGCAGGGCCTGAAGCGATGAGCGGCGAGGAGAAGAAATTTTCGCAGGCGCCTGCGGCGACGCCGTCGCTGCGCAATGCTAGTCGCGCGAGCCATCTCGTCGATTGGGGCGAGGCGGGCGAGCCGGTCGAGGGCGCTGCACGAACATCCGGGGTCTTGCTGCATCGAAACCCCGACGGAACTTCGGAGTGCGGAATATGGGTCTGCACGCCGGGAACCTGGCGATGCCGCGTCGAGAGAGACGAATTCTGCTATTTCGTTGAAGGGCGCTGCACCTATACCCGCGACAGCGGCGAAAAAATCGAGATAGGACCGGACACCGCGGCATTTTTTGAAAAGGGCTGGAACGGCGAATGCACCGTCCACGAAACCGTTCGCAAGGCATATATGATTAACTGACAGTTCGCGCTGCGTCGCGAATCCGCCCGGCGCGATAGCGCAAATTGACAACTTGGGCAGCCTGGCGCATTAAGCGCATCCCGCGCGCGAAGCTGGAGCCCGCGCGCAAGACTCAAGCTCCGGGCGGCCGCGTCCGGAATTCCGCGGAAATTTGCCATGATGAAGTTTCGTCCAAGATCCGAATTTTTAGAAACCATGGAAGCGCGAGGATTCCTGTCGGACGTTACGGACTTCCAGCAGCTCGATGCGGTTATGCGAAGCGAATGCGTGCCCGCCTATATCGGCTTCGACGCGACGGCGCCGTCCCTGCACGTGGGCAGCCTTATTCAAATCATGATGCTCAGGTGGCTGCAAAGGACCGGGCACAAGCCGATCGTGCTCATGGGCGGCGGCACGACCAAGGTCGGCGACCCGTCATTCCGCAGCGACGAGCGCCCGCTTCTCGAGCCGCAGCAGATCGACGGGAATATTCAGAGCATCAAATCCGTGTTCGACCGCTACATGTCATTCGGAAGCGAGAGCGCCGACGCCATTATTGCGAACAACGCCGATTGGCTCGACAGCCTCAATTATCTTGAATTCCTGCGAGAAGTCGGTCGGCACTTCTCGGTCAACAGAATGCTGTCGTTCGACTCGGTCAAGTCGCGCCTGGATCGAGAGCAGTCGCTTTCGTTTCTCGAGTTCAACTACATGATCCTTCAGGCATACGACTTTTTGGAACTGAACCGGCGCTACGGCTGCCGCCTTCAGATGGGCGGCTCCGATCAATGGGGCAATATTGTGAACGGCGTGGACCTGACCAGGCGTTCGGAGAACCGCCTTGTCTTCGGACTGACCTCGCCGCTGCTTACAACGGCGAGCGGCGCTAAAATGGGCAAGACGGCCGGAGGGGCCGTTTGGCTGAACCCGGACATGTGCTCGCCATACCAATTCTGGCAGTACTGGCGAAGCGTCGACGATGCGGATGTCGGGCGGTTTCTGCTTTTGTTTACGGAATTGCCCGTAGACGAATGTAGGAGGCTCGGCGCGCTAGCGGGGTCGGAAGTCAATGAATCCAAAATTATTCTCGCAAACTCCGCAACCGAGCTCGCGCACGGCGAGGCGGCATCCAGAGCGGCGGCGGCGACCGCCCGAGACGTGTTCGAGTTCGGCGGAATCGGCGACGAATTGCCGAAAGTTAAACTTGATCGCAAGCATTTGCGCGACGGCAAGCTTTCGGTGGTTCAGGCTTTCGTGTTCGCCGGCTTAGCCGAATCGGGCAAGGCCTCCAGACGATTGATCGGCGGAGGCGGCGCCCGTATCAACGATGAGCCTGTAGGAGATCCGGGTCGCATGCTGACATCCGAGGACCTGGAAAATCCGATAAAGCTTTCCGCCGGCAGGAAACGCCATGCGATTCTCGAGCTGGATGAGTGAATTCCGAGGCAAAGCTGCCGCTAGCCCGATCGCCTGCGCATGATTCTTCGCCGCCCGCCCCGAAAAGCTGCTTCAATCAAGCTTCAGGCGACCCGGTCGGCGAGAGCCAGTGCATCGGCTCCCGCAAGACCCGGCCGAATCTAAATTTGGCCTGCCTAATCTCGTTGCGTACTTGATTTCGCTCCGCGAGCGAACCCGGTTCTCCTTAATTCGCCAATTTCCACGCGCCTTCGGGGTAAAAGGCGTGGAAGGCGAACGCGAACATCACGTCGTGCGGCAAATCTTCGCCCGAAGCGGCATTGCGCACCCGAATCGTACCGATGTCGCGGCCTTCGCCGACTCCGCTCGTGTCGAGAGCCGAGGACTGGCCGGATTTCCAGGAAAAGGAAATACCGTCCTCCGTCAGTTCGCCTGCGTCGCTCAAGCGCTGGAGAGGCCATGCGCTGTCGCCGACTCGCACGATTCTAGCGAGGGGGTGGATTTCGTGCGGAGGCAGCTCGCCAAAGAATAGGAACGGCCTTTGGGACGTATCGTATCCGACATACGGGTTTCGGCCGTAGCTGCGAGGAAAGGTCGGCTGGGCCATGACCAACCCGTCGGGATTCCGCGTCGCGAATTCCTCCCAGCTCTCCATCCAGCCCGGAAGCACTGCAAGCTCGTCGCCGGTATGAATGCCGACTATTCCCTCGCCTACCGCTTGCTGCCACCAGCTTTCGGTCTCTCGGTCGTACATTACCATGTCCGATTTGCGAAGCTTCCCGGAAACGCCGAACGACCTCAATTCTCCTCCAACGCGCCTATCGAAGAATATCGCGGAATTGCAAAGCGGGCAGTAGGTAACCGCGACCGGCGTATCGCCGATGGAATCGTTGACGATCTCGTGCCATAGAAGATAGCGCACGGGGTATGCTCGCGGCGCCTCGCCTTCCAGCTCGAGGGTCAAGACGCCTTCGCGCGGGCTAAGCGAAGCCTCGGAGGACACCGGAATGAATTCAGGAGAATCTATTGCCGGAATACCGTCCTTTGGCGGTCCGCCCGACATGATTTCGGCGAAATCGACTGAATGAATGGAGAAATCCGTTTTCGGCCATTCGCGCTCCCAAACGGACGGATTGGCCGAAGCCGAGCACGCGGCGGAAAGGAATATCGCGCCGGCGGCGAGCCAAGTGGCTGTCCGGGAAAATCCGCCCTCGGTTGCGGAGCGACGAACAGCCATTTATTCAACCTCCTTGATCTGCACGCTGGCCATATAGTCGGGACCGACGACCGTCCCGTTTTGTTTCGGATCGCCTTTCCTGATCGCGTCCACGACTTCCTGACCTGATATTACTTTGCCGACGACTGTATAATTGCCGTCTAGAAACGGCGCGTCTTCAAACATTATGAAGAACTGCGAATTCGCGCTGTCCGGGTCCGCCGCGCGCGCCATGCCGACTATTCCTCGGACATAGGGAATGTCTGAAAACTCCGCTGGAAGGTTGGCGAGCTCGGATCCTCCCATGCCTGCCTTATGCTGGCTGGGGCTATCTTTGACGCCGAATCGGACATCGCCGGTTTGAGCCATGAAGCCATCTATTACTCGATGGAACACGACGTTGTCGTACAGTCCGTCGCGAGCAAGGCTCTTTATTCTTTCCACGTGAAGCGGCGCCGTTTCGGAAAACAGCTCGATTTCAACGACGCCGTTCGCCTCGCCAGCAATTTGAACGACCAGCGTGTCGCTGTCGGCGGAAGCGTATCCGGCTCCTACTGCCGCGATTGAAGCCGCGGCTAAAATATTTTTCATTGCCATGCAGTCCTTGAATTTCGGATTGTCTAGTTTCGTCGCAAAGTCTTATCTTAGGATCCGTCCGAATGTCCAAGACGATATGCAGCAATTTGCGCGAATCAACGAATATTGATGCGCGACCGCAAACCGCGTTTTCGGTTTCCGGCACGAAATGGAATCGTCGAAACCGGTCGGTAGGCATCGTGTCTGGACGGCCGGGAATTTTGGCCCGGGGGAAGGCATCCAACCAAGACAAATGCACCGAGAGCGTCGCGCCTGCTGAGCGTAGGCCGCGCAATCGTATCGCATTCGAAATTGCGGCCCCGCAAAGCGATGCGCGACAAAAGATACAGCTCGTCAAGCGTTCGAAGAGCGGTTAAGGGCCGGCTATCCGTAAAATTCCAATAGCAATTCAAAAGCGCGGAGCGCAGGTCGAAGACCGCCGATGCCGAAATCCTTAACTCGCCGCCGGCTCCAAGCTCGATGCCTAGGTCGTCTCCAGTGACGATTCCGAAGATCCTACCGAAACGAAGGAATCCTGTTCGGCTAGCGAAAGGACCGCGGCCAGATTCTTAAGCCCGGCGATGGATGCTCCCGGTACGCGCAAGGTCCGGGCAATCCCCCAGTTCCAAAAGCCGGAGAGGATTATGATTGCGATTTCTCGCCAATGCATGGTCGCCGCCGAATCGCGGGGCCAACGGTTCAGATTGAGACCGAAGTAGCCGACGCGTCCCGGCGCTTTCGCGAAAAGCAGCGCGAATGAAAGGGAAAGCGCGATTCCGGTAATCGGTCCAATAGGTCGGGCGTTACGGACGCGCCGAAGGCGACGCTAGAATCGTTCGCATGCAAATGCCGAGCGGTCCGATTTCCTCATGGCGAGAGCCCGCATGCGATGCCGACAGGCAGCCGACCATGGGACCAAGCGGCATGGTCACCGAAATTCCCGCTATTCGAAACTCTACGGCGCCGATGCCTGAAAACGCTATTGAGCAAGAATTCCAAGTGCGGATGCGGGAACCTTCAATCGCAGGCTTGCCGGCAGGTCGCTACCGCGATTCGCGTCTTTCGGAAAGCGAACACGGAATTCATTCCAGAAAAACTTTCGCAGCCGGCAACTGCATTGCTTGCCGGACGGCCGCGTCGAGACGGCAGTGAAACGAATTATCGACTGTTCGAGAACTTGGCTTCAAGAGCGTCCTGAATTCGCCTTGGAACGAATTTCGACACGTCGCCGCCGAGCCTCGCTATTTCCTTGACCAGGCGCGAAGCGATGGCTTGGCTTTTCGCATCCGCCATCAGGAAAACCGTTTCGATGCTGGAATCCATGGCCCGGTTCATGCCGACCATCTGAAATTCGAACTCAAAGTCAGAAACCGCCCGGAGGCCCCGGATAATGACCGAGGCGCCAACATCCCTGGCGCAGTCGATCAAAAGGCCGTCGAACGGCTGGACGACAATTTCAACTCCGGTCGTTTCAACCAGCCCGGCGACTTCCTCGTCAATCATCGAAACTCGCTCCGCCAGCGTAAACAGCGGATCCTTGTCCTCGTTGACGGCGACGCCTATCACAAGTCGGTCGACAAGCGCGCAAGCCCGCTTGAAAACATCCGTATGGCCCAGGGTTACAGGGTCGAAGGTGCCGGGGTACAGGCCGATTCGCATTGGGCAATCCTTTAGCAGCGAGTTCGCGAAGTCCAGCTAGCTCGCTTGAAAGCCCCGCAATGAATGCGAATTCTTAAGTAACGGGCAACTTCCGGTCAATGGCCCATTATCATGCCTTCAAGGGCCTGCTTCTCCACTTCTAGTTCGGCAAGCCTTGCCTTGACAACATCGCCGATCGAAATCAGGCCTATCATTTCTCCGTCCGATAGAACGGGCATATGCCGGAAGCGCCCGTTCGTCATTTTGGTCAGGACCTGGTCGGCCGTTTCATCTTCCGTGCAGCAAACGACATTGGAACTCATAATCGTTCTGACGCTTTCCCGAAGAAGCCCTGTGCCGCGCTTGCCGATTTCCCGAACGACATCCCTTTCGGAAATAACTCCGGCCGCGTCCTTTCCGGTTTCGGATACTACGAGCGCGCCGATTCTCTTTTTTGAAAGGATCGACACGGCTTCGGAAATCGAAAGTTCCGGTAGGACGGTCGCTACGGCCTTGTCCGGCTTGTACTGTAGTATTTGCTTTACCAGCATCGGAGTCTACCTCGCTTCCTATACCAGCTTGTTTGCGACGAGCCGGTCTACTGCCTAGGTACCAGCATACATTAAACCGAGTCCGGAATCATTTCCAAAGATTTCAATTCGGAAATCGCTTTCCGGCTTCGGAAAGACAACGCTGGAAGCGCAGCCCTGGAAGCAAGGCTATCCGGTTCCGACCCGGCTCAAATAGCGTTGTCCGGCTCCGCTCTCCCCCGGGGACGGCCAAAAATCGGCTGAACACCGCATTGACTCGAGCATTTCTCCGTCATCGACTAGATCATGCAAAATTAATTCGGAAATCGCCTCCGAATACTCAAAATTCGTTTTTTTTCGCTTTTTGATTCCGCATAGGACTAGTATCATAAGCCAAGCGAAGGCAGAGGTCGGGGTTTTGCAATGATTGAACTGGATCACTTTATCAACGGGCAGCGCGTCAAGGGCGAATCCGGTCGATTCGGCAACGTTTACAACCCCGCGACGGGCGAAGTCCAGGCGAAAGCGCCGTTCGCTTCGCCGGATGAAGTGGATGCAGCGGTTGCCGGCGCTCTTGCCGCCCAGCCGGCATGGGCGGCAGTCAATCCCCAGCGACGCGCGCGCGTCATGATCGAATTCGTGCGCTTGCTAAAGCGCGACATGGACAAGCTGGCGGCGGCGATTTCAAGCGAGCACGGAAAGACTTTGCCCGATGCCCGCGGCGACGTGCAGCGAGGACTGGAAGTCGTAGAATTCTGCATTGGCGCCCCGCATTTGCTCAAGGGCGAATACACCGACAGCGCAGGGCCCGGAATCGACATGTATTCGATGCGCCAGCCCGTCGGCGTCGCGGCGGGCATAACCCCGTTCAACTTCCCCGCCATGATTCCGATGTGGAAATTCGCGCCGGCGCTGACTTGCGGAAACGCTTTCATTCTAAAGCCCTCCGAACGCGATCCGTCCTGTCCTTTGCTATTGGCGGAACTCTTGCTTGAAGCCGGGCTACCGGAAGGCTTGCTGCAGGTGGTTAACGGCGACAAAGTCGCCGTCGACGCGATTCTCGACCATCCGTCGGTTTCCGCCGTTGGCTTCGTCGGGTCCACCCCTATCGCATCCTACATCTATTCCAGGGGGTGCGCCAACGGGAAGCGCGTTGCGTGTTTCGGAGGTGCCAAGAACCACATGGTCATCATGCCCGACGCCGACCTCGACCAGGCGGTCGATGCGCTAGTCGGCTCCGGCTACGGCGCGGCCGGCGAAAGGTGCATGGCGGTCTCCGTTGCCGTGCCGGTCGGCGAAAAAACCGCGGATGCGCTGATTCAGAAGCTCGCGCCGAAGGTCGAGAACCTGAAAGTCGGGCCCTTCACGGCAGGCGAAGACCTCGACTATGGCCCGCTTGTAACCGGCGCCGCCCGGGACCGCGTGCTGTCGCTAGTGAATTCCGGGCTGGAGGCCGGCGCGGAACTCGTCGTCGACGGACGCGATTTTAGCCTGCAGGGCTATGAAAGCGGGTTTTTCGTCGGGCCGCACCTTTTCGACCGGGTTACGCGCGACATGGAAATCTACAAGACGGAGATTTTCGGCCCGGTTCTTTCCTCGGTGCGGGCGGGCTCCTACGAGGAAGCCCTTGGACTGGCCATGGACCACGAATACGGCAACGGCGCCGCGATCTTTACGCGAGACGGCGACACGGCGCGCGATTTCGCCAACCGAATCAATATCGGAATGGTCGGCATCAACGTTCCGATTCCGGTGCCGCTGGCCTACTACACCTTCGGAGGATGGAAGAAGTCCATTTTCGGCGATCTCAATCAGCACGGACCCGACGCGTTTCGATTCTATACCAAGACCAAGACCGTTACATCCCGCTGGCCGTCGGGAATAAAGGAAGGCGCAATTTTGAACTTCGCGGCTATGGAATAGGCTCTACGCAGTTCTTGCGCGTCCGTTCCCCCTTGAGCCAGGCTGATCCGATGGTTCGAGTCCCTCGATAGGCGCACGTTCGAAAGCTTGAACCCGAGCGCGAGCGCAAGGGCTCGGGAGCAACCGATTTCAAGGGAAGAATATTGGACTTTTCGTTAACCAGCGAGCAAGAAGCCATATTCGGCATGGCGCGTGAATTCGGCAGCGAGAAGATCGCGCCGCACGCCGGGGAATGGGAGCGCGCCGGCTCCATGCCGAAGGAGCTTTGGCCGCAAGTCGGCGCACTCGGCATGGGAGGAATTTGCGTTTCCGAAGATGCCGGCGGCTCGGGGCTGTCGCGGCTCGATTCCGTTCTCATTTTCGAAGCTCTGTCCATGGCGTGCCCGTCCGTTGCCGCATTCCTGTCCATCCACAACATGTGCGCCTGGATGGTCGAGACTTTCGGCTCGGAGGAGCTCAAGGAAAAATTCCTATCCGATATGCTCTCTATGGAGTCGGTTTTTTCGTACTGCCTTACGGAACCCGGATCCGGTTCCGACGCCGCCGCGCTCAGGACGGCCGCCAGGCGCACGAACGAAGGCTGGGCGTTGAACGGTACGAAATCCTTTATCTCCGGAGGCGGCTATTCCGACGGCTATATCGTAATGTGCCGAACGGGCGGAGGCGGCCCGCGCGGAGTTTCTGCGCTTGTCGTCGAAGCGGGTTCGCCAAATCTTAGCTTCGGAGCGCTGGAGGACAAAATGGGATGGCGCGCCCAGCCGACCCGCCAAGTAATTTTCGACGATTGCCCGGTTCCCGCCGCCAATCTTCTCGGCGAGGAAGGCAAGGGATTCAATTACGCCATGGCCGGGCTGGACGGAGGACGGCTTAATATTGCGGCCTGCTCGATCGGCGGCGCTCGCTATGCCCTGGAACGAACGCTGACCTATATGTCCGAACGGCGGGCATTCGGGAAGTCGCTGAATGAATTTCAAGCCCTGCAGTTCCGGCTCGCCGATCTTGAGACCGAATTGCAGGCGGCGACCGCCCTGCTCCGGCAAGCGGCCTGGCACCTCGACGCGGGGTCGGCGGATGCCACAATGCAATGCGCCATGGCCAAGAGATTTGCGACCGATACGGGCTTCAAGGTTGCGAACGAATGCCTGCAGCTGCACGGCGGTTACGGATACCTCTCCGACTACGGAATCGAAAAAATCGTTCGAGATCTCAGGGTTCACCAGATCCTCGAAGGAACGAACGAGATTATGCGGCTGATTATTTCCCGAAGCATGCTGCAGGCCGCCTGACGATGACAGACATACACATTCGCCGCGAGAAATTCGCGGGTCGGATCACCTTGAACAGGCCCGAGGCTCTAAACGCTCTGACATACGACATGTGCATCGAGATCGAAAAGGCCTTCGACGAGTGGCGGGACGCTCCGGGCCTGCGCCTGGTCATCATCGACGGCGAAGGCGAGCGCGCGTTCTGCGCGGGCGGCGATATCGCCGAGATGTACAGAACCGCCGCTGCGGGAGACTACGAGTACGGCCGCCGGTTCTGGCGGGACGAATACCGAATGAACGCTAAAATATCCGAATGGCCGAGGCCAGTGGTAAGCTTTCTTCAAGGATTTACGATGGGAGGCGGCGTCGGCGTCGGCTGCCATGGAACGCATCGCATAGTATGCGAAAACAGCCGCATCGCCATGCCCGAGTGCGGAATCGGCCTGGTTCCGGACGTTGGAGGGTCGCTTATTCTGGCGCGCGCGCCGGGGCGGCTCGGCGAATACCTTGCGGCAACGGCCGCCAGGATGAATGCGGCCGACGCGATACTCGTCGGTTTCGCCGATGCTTTCGTGCCGCGGGATCATTGGCCCGAATTGAAACGCGACCTTGTCGCAACGGGCGATGCCAGTCGAATCTCCCGGTTCTCCGCCGACCCCGAGCCGGGCCGCCTCGCCGACTTGCGCCCATGCGTCGATAGCATATTCGAACTCGAACGAATCGACGAGATTGTCCGCTCCCTTGGAGAGCGCGGAACGAAGGCCTGCGCCGACATTCTGGAATCCATCCGGCGCAATTCTCCGCTGTCGGTAGCGGTTGCCGTGTCGCTGGTTCGACGGCAGCGATCCTCGACTTCGGTACGCGAAGCCTTGTCGCTAGAATACCGGGTCACGTCGCGAGCCGCGGAACACGGCGATTTCATTGAAGGAATCCGGGCCAAGATAGTTGACAAGGACGGGAAGCCGAACTGGCGCCACGGGGCCGCGGAAGACGTGCCGCGCGACGAGGTGGCGCGCATGCTCGCGCCGACCGCCGATCCATTCGCCGCATTGGAGACTAAGGGATGAAAGTTGGATTCATTGGACTGGGCAATATGGGCGCGCCCATGGCTCGCAATCTGGCCGCCGCGAATATCGAAGTCGCCGGCTTCGATATCGCGCGCGCCTGCCCTGAAGCGGTTGCGCCGGCTTCGTCGGCCGCCGAGGCCGCTTCATCTCGCGACGTGGTGCTGACCATGCTTCCCGATGGCGAAGCGCTGCTGGCCGTAGCATCCGAAATCATACCCGCGATGCCTCCCGGCTCGCTGCTGCTCGACTGCTCCACGGTGGACATCGATAGCGCCTTGAAGGCGAATGAAGCCGCCAAGGCCGCCGGCCCTCGATTCATGGACGCTCCCGTTTCGGGCGGCGTCGCCGGCGCCGCCGCCGGGACTCTGACGTTCATGGCCGGCGGCTCCAAAGAGGATTTTGCGGAAGTTTCGCCGCTTTTCGGTATCATGGGCTCCAAGGCCGTGCACTGCGGAGGCGCCGGATCGGGACAGGCTGCGAAAATCTGCAACAACATGATTCTCGGCGCGACGATGATCGTAACATGCGAGGCATTCGCCCTCGCCGACAAGCTCGGACTGAGCCGCGAGCGCATGTTCGAAGTCGTGTCGAAATCATCCGGCTACAGCTGGAGCATGAATGCATACTGCCCGGCGCCGTCCGTTGGGCCGAAATCGCCGGCCGACAGCGACTACGAGCCGGGATTCGCCGCCGAACTAATGCTCAAGGATCTTCGGCTGGCTCAGCAAGCGGCCGAATCGTCCGGAGCCGACACCCCGGTGGGCCGCCTCGCCAGCAAGATTTACGAGTCGTTCGTAGAAAATGAAGGCGGCGCCGGACGAGATTTCTCGGCGATTCTGCTGAAATTCGCAAAGAACGGATAATCTCGGGAACGGCGCAGCCGATACTCTCGGGTGAAGCCTAGGCGGCGGCCTGCCGCTTGATTAGGCAGGGGGCGAGAAACCGGCCGGTATGGCTTTCCGAAACCGCCGCGACCTCTTCGGGCGTACCTTCGGCGATGATTCGGCCGCCGCGTTCGCCGCCCTCCGGCCCCATGTCGATGATCCAGTCCGCGGTCTTTATCACATCTAGATTGTGCTCGATAACGATTACCGTGTTTCCGCCTTCAACGAGCCGGTGCAGCACTTCCAGCAGCTTTTTCACGTCTTCGAAATGCAAGCCCGTCGTCGGCTCGTCCAGAATGTACATCGTGCGCCCGGTGGACTTTCGCGATAGCTCTTTCGAAAGCTTTACGCGCTGCGCTTCGCCGCCGGACAGCGTCGTCGCCTGCTGCCCGACCTTGATGTAGCCCAGGCCCACTTGCCAGAGCGCCTTCATCTTTCCGTGGATTGAGGGAATGGCTTCGAAAAATTCCAGCGCTTCATCGACGGTCATATTCAGCACGTCGGCGATCGACTTGCCCTTGAATTTGATTTCTAGCGTTTCGTCGTTGTAGCGCTTGCCGGCGCAGCTATCGCAATTGACGTAGACGTCCGGCAAAAAGTGCATTTCGATCTTCAGCAGGCCGTCGCCCTTGCAGGCCTCGCAGCGGCCTCCCTTGACATTGAAAGAAAATCGCCCGGACGCATAGCCTCTTACTTTGGATTCCGGCAGTTCGGCGAACCAGTCGCGAATCGGGGCGAATGCTCCCGTGTACGTAGCGGGGTTGGAACGAGGCGTCCGCCCTATGGGCCGCTGATCAATTTGAATGAGCTTATCTATATGGCTCAAGCCCACGACCGCCACGCATTCGGCGGGCGAATGCCTGGCGGCATGAATGTTTTGATGCGCTGTCTTGTACAGAGTTTCTATCGTCAGGCTGGACTTGCCGCTTCCGGAGACCCCGGTAACGCAAATGAATCTCCCGAGAGGAAATTCGACATCGATATTCTTCAGGTTGTTTCCGGTCGCGCCTATTACTTCCACGGAAGCGGGCGCGCCTTGCCTGCGATGACCCGGAACAGGTATGATCCTCTTGCCTTGGAGATACTGGCCGGTAATCGATTCAGGAGTGGACGCGATCGTTTCCGGCGGACCGCTGGCGACGACCCTTCCGCCGTGCTTTCCCGCCCCGAGACCCATATCGACGACATGATCCGCTTCCCTGATGGTTTCCTCGTCGTGCTCGACAACGATAACGGAATTGCCTTGATCCCTGAGGCCGGCGAGGGTGTCCAGCAATCGCCTGTTGTCGCGCTGGTGGAGGCCGATCGACGGCTCGTCCAGTACGTAGAGCACGCCGGTCAGGCCGGAACCGATCTGGCTGGCAAGGCGAATTCGCTGGCTTTCTCCGCCGGAAAGCGTACTCGAGCCGCGCGAAAGCGTGAGATATTCCAAGCCGACATTCACAAGAAACTGCAGCCTTTCGCGAATTTCCTTGAGAATCGACTCCGCGATCTGATTATTTTGCGCCGTCAAGTGTCTCGGAACGTCCTTGATCCAGTTCAATGCCTCCGAAATAGAAAAATCCGTAACGCTGGATATGTGCCTTCCGGCAATCTTGACGGCCAGAGCTTCGGGCTTGAGTCGATATCCGGCGCATTTTTCGCAGGGGCGGATGTTCATGTATTTTTCGAGATCCTGCCTAATGTGGTCGGACATGGTTTCCTTGAATCGACGCTTCAAGTTGTTGATGACGCCCTCGAACGGCCGATCGACGGAATATTCGCTCATTGAGTCGAAGTAGATAAAATTAATTTCCTCGCCGTTGGAGCCATACAGAATAACGTCCTGAATTTCCTTCGGAAGATCTTCCCAGCGGCTGTAGCTCGAAAAATTGTAATGGTCTTCCAGAGCCGATATGGTCGAAACCACGAATTTCGAATTATTGCCCGGTTCCCACGGCGCCACGGCCATGTTCATTGGCAGCGATTTGTCCGGAACGACGCGGTCGGGATCGAAGAACATCTCCCGGCCTAGTCCATCGCATTCAGGGCACGCTCCGTAGGGCGCGTTGAATGAAAACAGTCTGGGCTCAATTTCGGGAATCGTGAAACCCGACACCGGACAGGAAAAATTCTCTGAAAAGACAACGCGTTCGGATTTGCCCACGTCGGGCACCGTTTCGAAATAGGCGATGCCGGAAGCCAAATCGAGAGCCGTGCGCAAAGAGTCCGCGTATCTTTGGCCGCCGCCTTGTTCAACTACGAGCCTGTCGACCAGTAGCTCTATGTTGTGCCTGAAGTTCTTGTCCAGCTCCGGCGGATCATCCAAATCGTGGATTTTGCCGTCGACGCGTATTCTTTGAAATCCCTTTTTTCGCAGTTCCTGCATATCCTTTCGGTACTCGCCCTTCCTATCTCGGACGATCGGCGCAAGAAGATAGGCTTTGGTTCCCGGAGGATATGTTAAAATCTTGCGAATCATTTCGGAAACCTGAAGAGCCGTAATCGGCAAGCCTGTCTCCGGGGAATATGGAGTTCCGACTCGGGCGAACAGGAGGCGAAGGTAGTCGTAAACCTCGGTAACCGTTCCCACTGTCGAGCGCGGGTTTTTAGAAGTCGATTTCTGCTCTATCGAAATCGCCGGCGACAATCCAAGAATCTGGTCGACATCGGGCTTTTCCATCATGTTGAGAAACTGTCGCGCATAAGCGGACAGGCTTTCCACGTATCGGCGCTGCCCTTCGGCGTAGATAGTGTCCAACGCCAGCGACGACTTTCCCGAGCCGCTGAGGCCGGTTACGATGACAAGCTTGTTGCGCGGAATATCCACATCGATTGATTTAAGATTGTGCTCGCGGGCACCGCGTACGCTTATGGCCTTCAATTCCGTCATGGATTCCTCGAATTTCCCGGCTGGATGCCGATCCGACATTTCGCCGGCCGCTTGGACTGCGCAGGATTCAATCCGTAAATTTGGCTGCCCGTACGAAAATTGCGACTTGGATTCGGCATTGCATCGCTCGGCGCCAAGCTACGAAAGAATGCGTCGACATTCAATGATAATTCGGAATTAGCCGAGTACAAAAAAGTTTAAAACCGGCAAGCCTGAACGCTTGAACTCGCGCCAATTCGCAAGTCTGCGGCGATTCCTCCCGCAGGTCGGCATCGCCACGCCAGCACGAGGTTCCCGCTTGATGGCGATTTCTCATTGCCGGAACCGCGGCGAAGCATTACAAGCACAGCGAATCCGATTTCGAAAACGGGGTTCAAAATTGCAAAGGAGACCGGAATGGGATCGGTAAACAAAGTTATCATCGTCGGAAATTTGGGCAGGGATCCGGAAATTCGCAGTTTTCCGAGCGGAGACAAGTTCTGCAATTTTTCCGTTGCGACTTCCGAAAGGTGGAGGGACAGGGAAACCGGCGAGAATCGCGAACGCACGGAATGGCATCGCGTTTCGATTCTCGACGAGAATCTGGTTCGCATCGCCGAGAACTACCTCCGAAAGGGAAGCCAGGTCTATTTGGAGGGGCAGCTTGAAACTCGGAAATGGACAGATCAATCCGGGGCCGAACGGTATACGACCGAGGTCGTGCTAAGACGGTTTAGATGCGCCATGCAGATGCTGGGCAGACGGGAAGATCAAGCCTATTCGCAACAAGAGCCGCGAGGCGAAACAAGCGACGGCTACCAGAAATCGAACATAGACGATGTTCCCGCCGAATCGGATATGGACGACAACATCCCGTTCTAGCCGTCGCCCGGCGTTTAGGCCCCTGCCGCCGCGGACTATAGGACAATTTCAAGAAAGCCGGAAGTTGCGAAGCGGAATTGATTGCCGACATTCGCTAATTGCCGGCAAGCGATTCGCTGTCCTCGAATAGGCGGTTGCCTTCGGGAGTTGGCGAATAAGCCAGGGACATCGACCTAGGCGCGTCCCGATGCTTTCGAAAGTGCCCGGGCGAGCGCGTCGCACAGCAGATCGGCCTCCTTTCGGCCGAAGCAAAGCGGCGGTTTTATTTTCAGAACATTGTCGTTCGGGCCGTCCGTCGACACGAGCACGCCATTCGCGCGCAATTCATTCGAAATCCACGAAGCGGTCGCGCCCGCGGCGGCCAAGCCCCCGCCGTCGCCGACGAGTTCGATTCCGAGAAATAGCCCCTTGCCGCGAATTTCGCCGACATGATCGAATTTCTCGCCTAGATCGACAAGCTTCGCCTTTAGGCTCCGCCCCGCCGCATCGGCGTTTTCCATGAGTCCTTCATTGTCTAGCGCGTCCAAAACCGCTTTGCCCGCCGCTGCGGAAACTTGATTGCCGCCGAACGAGTTAAAGTATTCCATGCCGTTGGAAAACGACGCGGCGAGTTCCGCGGTCGTTGCCACGCCCGCTAGCGGGTGGCCGTTGGCGGCAGGTTTTCCAAAGGTCACGATGTCCGGAACCGCATCCTGATATTGAAATCCCCAGAAGCAGTCTCCCATGCGTCCGAATCCGCACTGAACCTCGTCCGCGACGCAAACCCCTCCGGCTTCGCGGACGATGTCGAATGCGCCTCTCAGAAACTTTGCGGGATAAAAAATCTGGCCCGCCACGCCTGCGACGGATTCAGCAAAAAATGCCGCCGGCCCCTGCCCTAGCCGAGACTTCATTCTCCGCACGCATTCCCCGACTGATCGGGCGCGTTCGACTCCCGAAACCGCTTCGCCGGATTCGCTTTCGATCGGAAATCCGGCCGGCAGCTCGGCTATCTCCACATGATCGGGCTTGGCGAATCCGCCGGAACGCTTGAATTTGTACGGGCTGATTTCTACGAGGCTAGTCGTATTACCGTGATAGGCCCAGTCCAGCACCGCGACGCCGAGGCGCCCGGTATGCGCGCGGGCGATTCGCAAGGCTAGTTCGTTCGCTTCCGAACCCGTGCAGGTAAGATATATAACGGACAGGGGCTCCGGCAATTTTCCGGCTAGCCGCTCGGCATAATCCAATCGAAGCTTGCTTAAGTACCTTGTATTGGTATTGAGCGTTCTCGCTTGCTTGGCCACCGCGTCGGCAACTCCCGGATGCCCATGCCCGACATGGGCAATGTTGTTGACGCAATCGAGATAGCGTCGTCCTTCCCGGTCGAATAGATACGCGCCATTTCCCGACACGATGTGAAGACTATCGCGGTACGCTAGGCTGAGCGACGGCCCAAGTACGCGGCGGCGTCGATCGAGAAGCGATTTGTTGGATGCTGAGCGTTCGTAGGGACTGCCGAGTTCCGTCCGCAGGATCAGTCTCGGATCCAAGCTTGTCTTGTTCAGAGCATCTAGAATGACCGGGTTGCCGGAGCCCGTTCCCGCTGCCTGGAATTTGCTGGTAGCGCAACGAATCCTGCAAATGCCCAAGTCCGATCCCGGCGCCGCCGGCACCTTTCCGATAATCTCGCCCGCTGTGATCGGATCGCCTTTCGAGAATTCCCGGAGCCCCTTTCCGCCGAGGAACTCGAAGCCGGAGTAAAACGTCGCCTTTCCGTCGCAAGCGGAATGCTGAACGACGATGCTGCCAAACTCGCCGCTTGATTCCCCGCCATCGGAGAATTCAACGATCCGGCCGGGAAAAATGGATCGGACAGCGGTTTCGCCGGGAAGAAAAATGTCCAGCCGGCCGATTCCGCGCTGCATTCGATCCGCCGGATCCGGCGGCAGCCCGAATCCGATGTCGGCATTGAATTCCGACTTCAGCCGATTGACTTCACTCCAGTCGTAGGCATGTTCCGATTCGGGGCGACTAGCCGCTCTCAATACGAATCGTCTTGCCGAACCGAGTTCGAACCCGGCGAAGCCGGCGGGATCGATGTCTTCGGAGTCCAGCCAGCGGCAAATCTCCCTCTGCTGCGCGACCGGGAGGAAACCGGCCGCGTTCCTGAAAACTAGCTCCGCCAATCCTTCGTCCACTGAACTCAGGCGCCTCAAGAGAGCCGAAGCGGGCTCTTGCGAAATTCGCAAATAGCTGTTGTCGGGAAACCGCCTCGCGTGCTTGGACGACATGCAAACGCTCATCACCGCGCGCATCCGCATTTGATCGAATAGAACTTCGAGTTCCGGCTCGTCGAGCGGAAATTCGCTCGCGTAGCCGGCGACGATGCCGCTGGCGACGCCCCAGAAATCGGTCGCGCCCATGAGGGCGTACGCCATGGCAACTGCGAGCTCGTTTATTTGCCGCCCGAAAACCACGTCGCCGAAATCGATCAAGCCCGCGACTTGTTCGCGGTTCGTCGCGGATAGCACCACGTTGTAGTCGTTCGCATCTTGATGAAGGGTTGCCGCCCGTAGATTCGGCAGCCTGCCGCTGATCAGCAGCTCATGGCGCTTCAGAGCCTCGCGACAGATTTTCCTAATGTCGCGGGCTTCGACGTCATCTACGGATTCGGACAATTTAAACGCGGAATCAAGATTCCAGGGAAAATCGCTTCTGTGGGCGGCGGAATGCCCGAATCCCTGCATTGCGCGGGAAAATCTTCCTAGGAATGCGCCGAAGTTCTTTGCCAGCCCCGGCGTTGTAGGAACCGCCGCCAATAGCGGCCCGGGCAAGAATGTTACGGCTCGGACCAGGAACTCTTCGCCGCCGCGACGTATGTTTACGATGTGGGAACCGTCTTTCGCCGCAACGATTCTGGGAACGCCGATATCCGGGGCCACCCGGTGCAAGTGCCTTAGCACGGCGTTCTGCATAGCTAGAACATCTGCGCTTTCGCCGGAATTGGCTACTTTCAGAACATATGCGCCGGAATCCGCCTCAATTTTTGCATTGAGGTCGTGATAGCCGTCGAGAGCGAAGATCGGTCCGCGAATTCCGAAATGCCTCGACGCGATCTCCTGCAATTCGCCCAGGGCCAGCTTGGGCGGCGACTTTTCGTAAGCGACCATTGCTTTAATTCCTGCGACCGGCCCGCATGGCGATTTCGCCGAGAATCTGGCCGCTCTTTTTGACCGTGCGAGCCAAGCCGCCGTCGAAATCCACGCGCACCAGGCCAAACCGCCGGCTATAGCCGAAGGTCCATTCGAAGTTGTCGAGCAGCGTCCACGCGAAGTAGCCCTTGAGGGGCGCATGCAGCCGCCGGGCTTCCAGCACTTGCTCCAGGTGGGATACTATGTAGTCGGCGCGGTCCCAATCCAGAATTTGGCCGCCCGCCGAGATCCTGTCGTCGAATGCAGCTCCGTTTTCGGTAACGTAAATTGATTTGGGTCGATAGTCGCGGCTAACCTGGACAAGCAAATCGCGTATCGACGACGGCCAAATCTCCCAGCCCATTTCCGTGGTCCGGCCTTGCGGACGCGCGCGGCGGATTCCAAGCGGCGGGAATTCTTCGCCCGCGCCGATCACTGATCGTCGGTAGAAGTTGATGCCGAGAAAGTCGATCGGGGCCGATATCGCCGCCATATCTCCCTCGAGCACGTCGGGCGCGTCCTGGCCGAACAGCTCGACAATGTCGGCCGGGTAGCTCGCCTTGTACAATGGATCAAGAAACCAGCGGTTCTGGCAGCCGTCGAATCTCGAAGCCGCGGATACATCCTCCTCGCTGCCGCTCGCGGGAGAAACATTGTTTATATCGAGTGCGATGCCGACTTCAGCGCGTGGATTGCTGGCCCTAACGGCGGCTACGGCCTTGCCGTGCGCAAGTAGAGCATGATGAATGGCGGTCAATGCGGATTTCGGCCCTCCCGCTATGCCGGGAGCCTCGTCGCCGAAACCGTACCCCCACCAGCAGAATGTCCACGGCTCGTTGATCGTCGTCCAATGCGCTACGTCCTGAAGTCGGCTTGCGGCGGCGCCGGCGAACTCGGCGAAGTCGTCCGATACGCCCCGGCCAAGCCAGCCGCTCCCCTGCTCCTGAAGCGCCTGCGGCAGATCCCAATGATATAGCGTGGCGAAAGGCGCAATGCCGCTGTCGAGCAACTTGTCCACGACCCGCCTGTAGAAATCCACGCCTTTCAGGTTTATCGCGCCGCGGCCTTCCGGAAATATCCTGGACCACGATATCGAAAATCGGTAGGCGTTGACGCCGAGCGAAGCCATGATATCGATGTCCGCCTCGAATTTCGCGAAGTGGTCGCAAGCGACCTGCGCGTTGCTCCCGTCGACGATGCGCCCGCTTTCCGCTGCGAATCTGTCCCATATGCATTCGCCGCGACCGTCGGCGGATACGGCCCCCTCGATTTGATAGGCGGCGCTTGCGGCGCCGACAAGAAACCCGGCCGGCACCTCGATGGCTTTCGCGCGCCGTTCTATGAAATCGGCCGATTCCGGCATGCTCTCAACTGCGCTGCCCCTTGCGGTCGCTTCTTCGCTCAATCGTTTTGAGAAGACTGGCTGCCGCTAGCGTCAGGAACACGTAAAGTATCGCCGCCGAGTTGAACGGCGCGAACGGCAGGAAGCTGGCCGCCTGGAATTCCCGCATTCGCTGCGTCAGATCGCGAACCGATAGAATCGAAAGCAGCGACGTATCCTTAAGCATCGCGATGAATTCATTGCCGAGCGGCGGAATTACGATCTTGAGAGCCTGCGGAAGAATAATGTGCCTGGCGACATGCCAGCGATTCAGCCCGAGGCTTCGCGCGGCTTCGATCTGCCCGACCGGCACGGCGTTTATGCCGGCGCGAAAAATCTCGGCCATGAAAGCGGAGTAGCCTATCGAGATCGCGATCACGCCTCTTGTCAAGTTCGAAAAATCGATGAATCCTCCCGAAGCGCTCTTCACGGCCCCGCTTAGCGGCAGGCCGATATATAGTATGATGACCAGCATCGGGATGCCGCGAATCGTATCGATGAAGAATTCCGTCGCGATGGCCAGCGGATGCAGCCGGTGAATGATGGCGCCGACAACCAGCAAGGCGAGAAACGCGGCGAAAACTCCGGTGGCGATCGACGGGTATTTGTATTTGTCCGGCAGGAATGTAGCTTGCCAAACCGGCTCCGCCTCTTCCGGAACGTCGGCGAGCGGAATGAATGCCGCCGAAACGCTCGTGTTCTCGGCCATGGACTTCAGAGCGCTTTGAGCATCGACCGCGCTTCGGATTCGCACATCGTCGCTCACCGAGCCTTCGAATTCGCCGAATCGGATCTTGTCGGCCATGCCCTGCGGCGTTCCCTTGATTATGGCTACCCGGCCATCGAAGCTGCCGATCAAAGCGTAGGTGTCCTTCGGCTGGAAAGCGAAAAATACGCACAGGCAAAACAGCGCGGCGGACAAGGCGGAAAACGTCGGAATTGTGTACTTGCCGAGTTTCAATCCCTGCAGCCCGGCCCAGATCAAGCCTAGTATGGCGGCTGCAATATATGCGAATACGGTGGCCCGTAGCGTGAGGAAGAGCCCGGACGCGAATCCGGCGTACGCAACGAATATAAGATAGAAGGCCGACAGGCCGTTGACGGCCGCAAGCGCAAGCAGCAGGTAGGATTTCAGCTTTTCGCTGAAAAACGCAATTCCGGGAAGCGAGGCAAGCCCTAGCGCGACAGCCGCCGCAACCAGGTATATGCGCGCCGCAAGCAAGAATCCGCTTTCGAAGCGCAATCTCGCTTCCTCGGTCAGTTCTCGCGGAGATACGGCTTTTTTCACCAGATCCGACTCGTACGGATCAACGCTGTTGGCGACCACCGAGTCGATAAACGGGCCCGTATCCAGCAAGCCGGCGGCCAAGCCTAGAGCCAGAGCGAAGTGCGCCGCCCACAGCCACGGAATCCAAAAATTCATAGCCGGCCTGGCGAATGGCCTCCTTCGCCAGAAGAATGCGGCGGCGGCGCCGGTGGCGCTCGCGGCCAGCAGGAGGCAATAGCCGTAAAATAGCTGTCCCGCGTTGCTTTCGACGCCGATAATGGCGACCAGCGAGCGCCCGTAGTTCGGGTTGGTCGCGAAAAGGTATGCGATGAAGGGCGCGGCGGCGAACAATATCAGATTGCTGGGGCGAAAGCGCCTCAGAAAGCCGAACCGGGCCTTGTTCGCCGCTAGTGCGCTCTCAGGCAAGCCGAGCATCCAGACTTATGCGAAACCGCGAGCTCGGCGGCGTACAACAGCGGGTCGCCGCCTAAGCCCAGGTGTTTCGAAGGTCTGAACGATGAGTTTCAGGCTATTCCGAGCTTCCCCAGTATTTGAGTATTAGTTCGTCCAGCGTCCCGTCGGCTTTGATCATTGCCAACCCCTCGTTGATGTCGTCGACTAGGGGCGAACCCTTCTGGAATACGATTCCAAGCGGATCTGCCTTGAGTCCGGTTATCCCCATGGTCAATTCGCCTGCGAACTGCTGCTCGTAAGCGGCGCCGGACGTGCCGTCGATGACGACTCCGTCAACGTCGGCGTTTTGAAGCGCGAGTATTGCCGCAGCGAAAGTATCGTACAGGCGTACGTTCTCGCGTCCGACAAGGTTCTCGGCAAGCTGCGCGTTCGTCGTCGCCGTCTGGGCGGCGAGCATGCGTCCCTGCTTAAAGTCGTCGACGGTCAGCCCCTCGTCTTCAACACGCGATAGAATAGCCTGGCTGACCACGAGATATGGATCGGAGAAGTCCATGGACTTCATTCTTTCCTCTGTGATTGAAACGCCGGAAACCACCAAGTCGAATTCCCCCTGCGCGAGCGCGGCGAAAATTCCGTCCCACGCGGTTGTTACGAAATCGGCCTTGCACGAAATTCTTTCGCATATGGCATCCATGACATCTATGTCGAAGCCGATTATCTCCTGCGTATCGGGATCGATCATTTCCATCGGCGGGTAGGTCGTATCCGACCCGATTTTCAACACTCGACCGCCTAGGTCGGCCGCGGTCGCCATTGCGGCCGTCAGCGCAGCAGCAGTAACGCCGATTAGGAATTGTTTAAACATGCTTTTTCTCCCTGAACTGTCTTCGATCTTTGATAGGGCCTGGTTTGGCGCGCGTCCACCCAGGCGAATCGTATTTCGTTTTCCGGCGCCAATTCCGGCGAGCGGTAGCAACGCCGCCTCGAACCCGATTTCGATTCCGGGCTTCGCCCCACTATCCGTTCGACTCGCCGATCAGTCAAGGCGAATTCCATGGCGGCCTGTCCTCTCTATGCCGCGACGATATGCGGCAAGGCGGCAGGAATTTTGAGAACGCCGACCGCGGATTGCCTCCGATGAAGCGGAAGCGCTTCGCGAGGCTCCAGAGGCGGAGCGGCTTCGGTTTCCCGCCATGCGAACAGGCATTGATCGAATGTTCGGACGCCGGGAGACCGAAATGGGAAAATTGGCGCTTGCAACATCATATTGGACAGATGTAAAAGAAATTATACAAAATTTGGTAATTTTGGCGACAGGAGCAGCAATTGAATCAGCCGACGGAACATGCTGGCAACGGAAGCGGATTACCTCCCGAAAAAACCATATTCTACGGCGAAACGGTTTCGATCACCGACGAAATGAAGTCGGCCTATCTGGACTACGCGATGAGCGTCATCGTGTCCCGCGCGATCCCCGACCTGCGCGACGGGCTCAAGCCGGTGCATAGGCGAATACTCTACGCCATGCATGAAACCGGGAATACGAGCGACAAGCCCTATCGAAAATCCGCGCGCCCGGTCGGCGACGTGATGGGCAAGTATCATCCGCACGGCGACGGCGCCATCTACGACGCCCTTGTTAGGATGGCGCAGGATTTTTCCATGTCCCTGCCGCTTCTCGACGGCCAGGGAAACTTCGGCTCCATGGACGGCGACAATCCCGCGGCGATGCGCTACACCGAAGTTCGCATGGCCAAGGTCGCCTCGTCGCTTCTGGCCGATATCGATCGGAATACTGTCGATTTTCAGGACAATTACGACGGCAAGGACCGCGAGCCGTCGGTTTTGCCTGCGCGCTTTCCGAATTTGCTCGTCAATGGCAGCGGCGGGATAGCCGTCGGCATGGCTACCAGCATACCGCCGCACAATCTGAGCGAGGTCATCGACGCCGCTTTGGCGATGATCAACGACCCGGATATTTCAATAGAACGGCTGATTGAACACTTGCCGGCGCCTGATTTTCCTACCGGCGGCGTCATTGTCGGGAGAATGGGCGCAAAACTGGCCTATTTTACAGGTCGCGGCAAAGTCGTCGTACGCGCCAAGGCGAGAATTGAATCGAACTCGAAGGATCGAACGGCGATCGTCGTCGACGAGATCCCCTACCAGGTCAACAAGGCCAAAATGGTGGAACGGATCGCCGAAGTCGCCCGCGAGAAAAAAATCGAAGGCATCATGCGGGTTCAGGACGAGTCGGACCGCACTGGAGTCAGAGTTGTCGTGGAACTGAAGCGCGATGCGACCCCCGAAGTCGTAATGAACCAGCTTTGGCGGTTTACGCCGATGCAGAGCTCGTTCGCGTGCAACTTCCTAGCCCTGAACGGCGGTCGCCCCGAACAGTTGGATCTTGCGAAATTCCTGCGCGCATTTCTCGATTTCCGCGAAGATGTCGTCGCTAGGAGAACCGCCGACGAGCTTCGGCGCGCAAGAGAGCGAAGCCACCTGCTTTGCGGACTTGCCGTGGCGGTCTCGAACGTGGACGAGGTCGTAGCGATCATTAGAAGCTCATCTCAGCCTTCCGATGCTCGTCAGCGACTGATGGCGCGAGACTGGCCGGCGGGCGAAATCGAAGAATACATCGGATTAATCGACGACCCGCTTCATCCGGTTAGCCGCGACGGCACGTACAGGCTCTCGGAAGCTCAGGCGCGGGCCATTCTAGACCTCCGCCTTCAGCGGCTTACCGCTCTGGGCGTCAAGGAAATCACGGACGAACTGAAATTGCTCGCCGAAAAGATCCGCGATTTTCTGGCGATTCTGCGTTTCGGCGGGCGCATTAGGGAAATAGTCGCCGACGAGTTGCTGGAAATCAAGGAGCGGTACGGCGTTCCGAGGCGCACGGAAATCGTCGAAGTCGAAGACGAGCTGGAAGACGAAGACTTTATAGAACCCGAAGACATGGTCGTTACGGTGACGAATACCGGGTACATCAAGCGTACGCCGCTAGCGGAATATCGCGCTCAAAAACGCGGCGGCAAGGGCCTGGCGGTCATGGCTACGAAGGAAGAGGATTTCGTTACGTCCCTGCATGTCGCAAACACGCACACCGCCCTACTTTTTTTCACGACCGACGGCATGGCTTACAAGCTCAAGACCTGGCGCCTGCCGAAAGCGGGACGCAATTCAAAAGGAAAGGCGATCGTAAATATTTTGCCCATTGCCACCGGCGTATCCATCGCCGAAGTAACGCCCGTGCTGGAGCCTGAAGAGGAATGGGACAAGCTACGCATTGTTTTTGCAAACTCCGAGGGCGGCATCCGCCGGAATCGCTTGTCCGACTTCGCGAAATTGAAATCGAACGGTAAGATCGCAATGCGGCTTCCCGAAGGCGTTACGCTTGTCGGCGTTAGCATCTGCACCAACGACAAGGACATCATGCTTGCGACATCTCGCGGCAACGTCATTCGATTCCCTGCCAGCGACGTCAGGATATTCGAGAGTCGAACATCGGCCGGAGTAAGGGGTATCAAGCTCAAGAAAAATGACAAGGTCGTCTCCATGGCCGTGGTCGATAACTTTGAGGCTAGTCCAGAGGAGCGCAGCCAATATTTGAAGATGCGCAACGCTCTCTCTCGAAGCAACGGCGAAGTCGACGAAGCCGAAACCGAGAGATCCGAAGAAAAAAACGGCTTGGAGCTGTCTCAGGAAAGATTCAACGAGATGCAAGAGTCCGAGCAGCTTCTGCTTACGGTAGCCGTCGACGGATCGGGAAAAATTTCGTCGTCGCACAACTATCCGCGCAGGAAACGGGGCGGGCAAGGCGTTGCCGGCCTGAAAAGCGGCGAAATCGTTGGATTCCTTTCGGTTTCCCTGAACGATCAAATAATGCTTGCGACGGATTCCGGCCAATCCATTCGATGCCCGGTAAAAGGCATTTCTTTTCGTTCGCGAACCGCCGGCGGCGTCAGGGTGTTCGATACGGCGGACAACGCTAGGATTGTTTCGGTCGCCTGCGTTGCTGAAAGCGACGATGTCGACGACACCGTCGAAGCGCAGCAGGACGAGGCTGTCGATTCAGCCGGTGGCGACGATCAACCGCCTTCAAATTAGCGAAACTCGAGTACGAAGGTGATCGAAAAGAGTTAATCTCTGCCAGGGTCGCGCCGCGTTAACTGCCGTTCGGCCCGTCCCTTGGACTCTTGCTCGAAAATCGAGTTATAGTTTGTTCAAGGAGGCGTTGATGAATTCCAAGGATTTTTTTGAAACGATATACAGTGCCCGCGAGCCAAACGATACCAGAGCAATTTATGATGAATGGTCGGAAACTTATGATGCAAGCGTCAACGGCCAGGGCTACGCTACGCCGGCGCGATGCGCCGCGGCGCTGGCAAGCATCGCCAAAGACAAGACATCTCCCATTCTAGATTTTGGATGCGGAACGGGAATTTCCGGATTGGCATTGCGGAACGAGGGATTCACGGTCATCGACGGCTGCGACTTGTCGCAGGCCATGATTGCGAAGGCCAAGGAACGGAACATTTACAGGAATCTCTGGCAATGCGGTTCTACTTCCGATTTCAGGCTGCCGCACGGATCGTATAGCCAAATCACGGCGGTTGGAGCAATCGGCCTGGGCGCGGCTCCGATCGATGCGTTCGACGTTTTGTTCGAGTTACTGCCGCCTGGAGGCTCGATAACATTGTCTTTCAATGATCACACTTTGAAGGATCCCCATTACGAAGCCCGAATAGCTGAATATACGGACACGTGCGCAGGGACGGTTCAATTCAAGGAATACGGCGAGCATTTGCCGGGCTTGGATATCAGTTCAACCGTCTATGTGATTGCCAAGAAGTAGATGATCCGCGAAAGGTTCGCGCCGTCGCCTACGGGACTTCTGCATTTGGGCCATGCGTATTCGGCGGCCGTAGCGTGGACATCGGCATCTGCCCGCGGCGGCCGATTCCTACTGAGAATCGAAGATATTGATTCCGAGCGATGCCGAACCGAATTCGAGCAAGCCATATACGAGGATTTGCGCTGGCTCGGAATCAATTGGCTGCCGCCGGTTGTGCGCCAATCCGATAGATTGCCTGCTTATGCTCTCGCGCTGCAAAAATTGATCGATCTAGGCATTTGCTATCCATGCCGCTGTTCAAGAAAGGACATTCGGCAGTCGTTAAGCGCGCCGCAAGAGAATCGCCTTGGCGAATCGTCCCTGTCATACGAAGTTTATCCCGGTATTTGCAGAAATCGCTCCATGCGGGATAAGACCGACGGAGACGCGGTCCGCCTCGACTTGAACAAAGCGTTCGATTGCCTCGGCGGCCGAGAAGCCGTTCGGAAGCTTAAATGGCTCGAAACGGGTCCGAATCGAGATGGCGAGCAACGCGTTGACCCGGAGTTCCTCGAATCAATTCACGGCGACATCGTACTTGCGCGAAAATTCATCGGGACCTCCTATCACTTGGCTTGCGTAGTCGACGATGACGAGCAAAAGATCACCTGCGTTACTAGAGGAATGGATCTGATAGATTCGACACCGGTCCATAGATTGCTGCAGGAACTGCTACGCATAAGCCCTCCCGTCTGGCACCACCACGAGCTGGTCAGAGACCACAACGGACGAAGGCTTGCAAAGAGAGATGACGCGCGGTCGATTCGGCGGTATCGAGAAGACGGATATTCGGCTACTGAGGTTTTCGAGCTCGCCGGTCTCCCGCTCTCGAAGAACTTTGGCGAATCCATTGGGGACGCCTAGCCATGCAATTGAAAGCGTCCGACCGAGGAAGCAAGTCGCTGATATTCGCCGTGCGCAACCGCCGGCGCTGTTTTCGGAACAAGAAAACCGACAGGTATTTATTCGCCGGATTCAATCGCAAGAAATTCAATGCGAGGAAATTGTCATTTGTCCAATCTGGTGAAAAAACAGGATTTCTCTCCCGTGTGGCAAGCGTTTCCAACCTGTTCTACAATCACCAAAAGGCAATCGCGGTCGCAGTCCGCTCTAAGCTCGACAAGTTTCTGGACATTCCCGCTTGTTTCGCCCTTGACCCAGTAGCACTGCCTGGATCGAGACCAATAGGTGGCAAACCTCGACCTCAGAGTCCTTTGCACGGCTTCCAAGTCCATCCAAGCCATCATGAGGACTTCGCCGGTGCCGTATTCCTGCGTTATCGCAGGAATTAAGCCCTTGTCGTTAAATTTCAGGCTAAAAGGCTGGCCTAGAACATTTTTCAAACTTTTTTTTCCTCTCGACATGGCATATTTAGATAATGTCGACGAACCAGGTGCCTGCAATGGTCACAGATAAAGACCTCATAAAGTTATATTCGCAACGCATTCTTGCGCTGGCAACCGACATTCCCCGCACGAATCGGCTGGAGTGCCCGGATGCGACAGCCACCGCGCGTTCGCCGCTATGCGGTTCAATAGTCACCGTAGATATATCGCTTTGCAGCGGCAAGGTCTCGGATTTCGGACAGGATGTCAAAGCTTGCGCGCTTGGACAAGCCGCGGCATCCGTTGTCGGAGCCAATATCCTAGGAAGAAACCGGGAAGATATCGAAGTCGCGCGGAATCAGCTGTACGCCATGCTGAAACTCGACGGACCCGAACCTGCCCGACCTTTCGAAAATCTTTCGGTGCTTATGCCGGCGAAAGAATATAAGAATCGCCACGCTTCGATCATGCTCGCGCTTGACGCTACTTTGGATGCCTACGACCAAGCCGCGGGTTCTAAAAAAATTCTGAATGAGTCCGGCCGCGCTTAAAATTCTAGAATGCGCATGCAAAATTGGCGGTCTATTCCTCGTTAAGACTAGCATAAGCTATATTTAATTCCACAAGTCATGCAGGTTTTCTGCGCCGACTAGGAATTCAGCCGACTTAGCTGCGTTTCTAGTTGCCCATCCAAGACCTACCGGCATTCCATGCCCGCCAGCTGACACGGGTCTGGGCACTGTGCGCGGCACCCGCCCGCGGGTCCCGCGGGACTACAGATACGGATACTGCTACCTGTTCTCCGCCATCTTTCCGGAGGCCGGCGTGGCGGTTGGCCACATCTGCTATCGGGCCAACACCGGCGAGATGAACCGGCACCTGCTGGACATCGCAGCGTCGGTTCCCGAAGGCCGCCACGCGCTGGTGGTTCTCGACGGCGCCGGCTGGCATCGCTCCAAGGCGCTCGAAATCCCGGCCAGCGTGACGCTGCTGCGCCTGCCTCCCTACAGCCCGGAGCTGAACCCGGTTGAAACCGTATTCCAATTCCTGAAATCGCGCCACTTCGCCAACCATGTCTTCGAGACCGCCGATGCCGTCAAGGAGAAGGTTGGCGCCGTCTGGTCGGACTTCACCAAGTCCCCGGATCGGATCCGCACGCTCGGAGGTCGAAGCAGGGGAAATTCGGCATGAGAAACATCAGGGGAACTTTCAGTGCTTCCAAAATTTTTCGAGTACCTGGAAACTTTCCCGTATTGGTATTAGTGAATTAACTCCTATCCGGCTGCCAGGTAAACACATGCTCACACTCGC
>MPMP01000035.1 GCA_002238565.1 Albidovulum sp. bin36 | reverse complement strand
GCACCCCCAGCGACGCGGCCAGCTTCGGAAGAAGCTTCCGCGCCGAGGCGCAGCAGAGCCTGCCGCTTGGGCCGCGCCAGCTCTCGCGCTCGCACAGCTCGCGCGCCAGCGCGGACCGCGACGGCCGGCCGGAACCGTCGCCCGGACAGGCCTTCATGAACCATTCCACCGTTTCCGAGGATATTTGACGCATCCCAATTTGCATGGCCGCGTGATTCGCACAAATTTATCATCGTGTCAAGTATGGAGTATTGATAGGGCTATGGGCGGACAGGGAAGGCTACATTGATACGACCGGAACAGTCCATGCCTATGCTTCGGCCGCGAAGAGCAGGGGCGCGCAAGTGATTGAGCACAACCGCGTGGTCGACCTGCGCAGGCGCCGCGACGGGCGCTGGGAGGTCGCAACCGAAAAAGGCGTGGTCGTCGCCGAGCACGTGATCAACGCCGCGGGTCTTTGGGCCAAGCAGGTTGGTCGAATGGCGGGGCTGGAACTGCCTCTGGCGCCGCTTGAGCATCATTACTTCGTAACGGAATCGATTCCGGAGGTCGCCGAATTGGATTTTGAAGTTCCGATGACGGTGGACCTGGAAGGCTATACCTACATGCGGCAGGATCAATCCGGCATTCTAGTTGGCATCTACGAACGCAATCCGAAGCATTGGAACGTCGACGGGGCACCGTGGAACTACGGATTCGAATTGATCCAGGAGGATGTCGATCGGATTTCGGACGAGCTGGATATGGCCTACAAGCGGTACCCGGTGCTCGAGAGGGTCGGCGTCAAGACCTGGGTCAACGGCGCATTCACTTTTTCTCCGGACGGAAATCCGCTTGTCGGCCCGGTGCGCGGACTTCCGAACTACTGGCTCGCTTGCGGGGTCATGGCGGGCTTTCTCCAGGGCGGCGGCGTCGGAAAGACCCTGGCGGAATGGATGATCAAGGGCGAGACCGAGGCGGATGCCTGGCCGATGGACATCGCCAGGTACGGCGACTTTGCGTCCAGCATCGAATATATCCGTCAAACGACGGGGCAGTTCTACTCGCGTCGATTCGTCATGACCTACCCTAACGAGCAGCTTTGGGCGGGCAGGCCGCTCAAGACGGCTCCGGCCTACGGCAAAATGAATGACGGCGGAGCCTTGTGGGGCGAAAGCTGGGGGCTGGAGGTTCCCTTGCTCTTCGCTCCCAAGGGCTTCAAGGAAACGCCGTCGCTGAAGCGGTCCAACGCATTTGATCTTGTCGGCGGGGAATGCAGGGCCGCCAGGGAAGCCGCAGCCATTCTGGACATCTCCGGATTCTCCCGTTTCAAGGTGTCCGGCGAAGGCGCTCGAAACTGGCTCGACGGGCTGCTTGCCGGCAGGCTGCCGAAGGAAAACCGAATTAGGCTGTGCCCGATGCTGGCGCCGAGCGGCAGGCTGCGCGGCGATCTTACCGTCCTGGATTGGGGCGGCGGCGAGTTTTGGATCATGGGCAGCTATTATCTCCGCGAATGGCACATGAGATGGTTCGAGGACCGGCGGGTCGACGGCGTGGACATCGTCGACATATCCGATGCGGCGGCCGGTTTTTCCGTGTCCGGCCCGAAATCCCGGGACATTCTGGCTTCCTTGGTTCGAGACGACGTTTCGAACGAAGCCATGCCCTTCCTAAGCGCGAGGAGGATGGATGTCGGCCTGGTCCGCGCCAGAGTCGCGCGTATCAGCGTAACCGGGGAACTCGGCTACGAAATTAATTGCGACGCGTCGCAGCACCTGTCGCTGTACAATATGCTTCTCGATGCCGGCAGGCCGTTCGGAGCCGCCGAAATCGGCTATTACGCCTTGAATTCCTTGCGTCTGGAGAAGAGCTTCGGGATTTGGAACTCCGAATTCATGCAGGCCTATACGCCGGGCATGACGGGACTCGATCGCTGGATAGATTGGAGCAAAGGCGAATTCGTCGGTCGCGATGCGGCGTTCAAGGAAATGCAATTAGGATCCAAGGACAAGCTCGTAACTCTCGAAATCGACTCGAACGACGCGGATGCTTCCGGATACGAGCCCGTCTGGAGCAACGGCAAGCGTGTCGGTTTCATCACTTCGGGAGGATTCGGGCACTTCGTGGGCAAGAGCTTGGCGATGGCGTTCGTACCTGCTAGCCTGGCGGAAGACGGCACGGCGCTGACGTGCCACGTGGTCGGCGAGGAACGCGAAGCGCGCGTCATATCCGGCTCGCCCCACGATCCTAGCGGCGCGAGAATGCGAGCGTAGGCAATTTATTTTCCGGCATCGGACGGTTATGCTCCGAGTTCGAATCGGGTTCTCGTCAATATGCAAAATCGCCGCGCGCCTACGACGCGGCGGCGGTCTAGAGGGAGGGTTGAGCCTTTGGCGTGGCGCAGAAACGGAAATTGGCGGCGCGGCGCGGCATTGTTTGCCGCTATTCTGGCATTGTCCGCAGGATCGGGCTCTTTGGCGCCCGCCGACACAAGGCACGCGGAAGCTGGACCGGTCGAGGTCGAAAGAATCGCGGGAGGCCTCAAAGTGCCGTGGGGCGTCGATTTTCTTCCCGGCGGCGAATTTCTCGTAACGTTGCGGGGCGGAAAGCTCCTGCACTTCGATTCAGGCAGGCGCAAGACGATCGTAAAAGGCGTGCCCCGCGTCTTCGCGAGAGGGCAGGGCGGGCTGCTCGACGTCGCGGTGGCGAGGGACTTCGAGACAACTCGAGAAATATTCCTGACATTCTCCAAGTCCGATCATCGAGGACGCGCGGGCACGGCTCTTGCGATCGCGAAGCTATCGAAGGATTCCGCTCGCCTGGAGTCTTTTCGAACAGTCTTTGAGATGTCGCCTCCGGGAGAAGGCTCCCGGCATTTCGGCTCGAGAATCGCGGAATCGAAAAGCGGTGAAATCTTTGTAACCCTAGGCGAGCGCGGCGACCGCGCCGAAGCTCAGAATTTGGTTTCCCATCACGGCACGGTTATCAGGCTCGATCGGAATGGAACCGTTCCCGGCGACAACCCCTTCCGCTCCCGCAAGCGCTCGAAGCCCGAGATCTGGAGCTATGGCCATCGCAATCCGCAAGGAGCCGCATTCGATGCGGACGGCGGCCTCTGGGTTGTCGAGCACGGCGCCAGGGGCGGCGACGAGATCAATAGAATCCTGAGGGGAAGGAACTATGGCTGGCCCGTCATTTCCTACGGGCGGCATTATTCGGGAGACAGGATCGGCGTCGGCACGTCCAGGGCGGGAATGGAACAGCCCGATTTCTACTGGGACCCGTCCATCGCGCCGGGCGGCATGGCGATTTATTCCGGCAGGCTATGGCCTGAATGGACGGGGCATTTCCTTGTCGGCTCGCTGAAATTCGACCTGATTTCCCGCTTGGATCCCGTCGGCGGGCTGTCGGAAGCCGAACGGCTGAAATTCCCGGAAACGCGCCGCGTGCGAGATGTCGCGGAAGCGCCGGACGGATCGATCTGGTTTCTATCCGAAGACCGCGGGGCGATCTACAGGATGGCGCCGGCGGAATAATTCGCCCCGCGATTCAGCTTCGGACGATTCCGAGCTTCGCGGCGGGGCCGATTCGCCTTGATCGCTTCGCATGGGACGGCTCGGACGGCGATTCGCTTGAGCGGCTGATCCAGGAGTTCGTATCGCCCCCGCCGCGCGGCTGGAGCCCTCCGAAGCCAGGCGAAAATCTACTGTCCGAGCTGCGCCTATTTGACGACGGAGACCTTGGTTCGGTCAATCGTCATAGCAACCGCCAGAACAAGAACGAGTCCGAAAACGATTTGCTGGGCGAACACCGTCACCCCGACAAAGGTCATTCCGATCCGTACAACGGCAATAATCAAGGCCCCGACGAACGTTTTCCAAATGCTGCCTACGCCTCCGGTGATGGCGGTGCCGCCGACGATGATGCAGGCGATGGCGGGAAGCAGGAATTCGCTCGCGAGCGTAGGCGAGCCCGAGCCGAGCCTCGCGGCCATGACGATACCCGCCAGGCCGGCCATAAGGCCGGAGATCACGAACGCCAGAAACTTTATTCTGTTGACGTTGATGCCGGAGGCGACAACGGCCTGCTCCTGCGAGCCGACGGCGCGCACGAGGCGGCCGAATCTTGTTAGCGACAGGATCGCTGTCAGCGCGGCGAGGACAAGGATGCCCACGATGACTTCATTGTCGATCCCGGCCGTCGTGCCGGTAGCCCAGTCGAGCCAGGCGGATTTGTCGTTGTCGGATATGTAGATCGATCTTTCGTTCGAAGCCCAGAACGCCACGGATGTCATGATCCCGCCGATCGCAAGCGTCGCCACGAAGGACGGGATTCGAAAATTGTTGACGACCAGGCCGCTGAGCACGCCTGCGAGTCCGCCCGCGGCAAGAGCGACGAGGAGAGCGGTGCCGCCGAACATCGGAAGCATCGCGGCGAGTATGCAGCTTGTCATCGAAGCGACCGCCTGAATCGAAAGGTCGATGCTTCCGAGCATGATTACGAACGTGGCGCCGGAGGCCATCAGAAACAGGGTCATCGTATCCGCCGTGACCGTGATGAGGTTGGCGGGCCTGAGGAACCTCGGTTCGTAGGCGGCGATTCCTAATACCAGGATTAGCAGCGTAAAGACCGGCACGAGGTTGCGCAGCAATTCCTTTTGCTTATCGGACATTTGTCAAACCATTTTGGAAATCAGGTCGATCTGATCGGGCTTTGCGCCGACAGGGGCTTCGAAGCGAGCGCTCACTTCGCCGTCCTTCAGCACGAGTATCACGTTCGAAAGGCCGATAACCTCCTCGAGAGTGTCGCCAAGAAGAATAATGGCGACGCCCTGTTCGGCCATTTCCCGGATCAACTCGTATACGTCCTCCTTGGCGCCGACATCGATACCGCGCGTGGGGTGGTCGAGCACCGCCACTTTGGATCCAAAAATCTGCCACTTCGAAAGAACGACCTTTTGCTGGTTGCCGCCGGAAAGGCTTTGCATGGGGGTTTTCGTAGACGGGGTTCGAATTCTCAGCCTGTCGATCCAGCGCTGGCACTCGGCGCGCTCCCGCTCGAAGCTGATAAATCCAAATTTGGAAAAACGCTTGCCGGCGGCGAGCGTCATGTTTTCCGAAACGCTGAGTCCGATAACGATGCCTTCGGATTTCCGTTCGCTCGGCACGAAGCCGAATCCGGCATTGACGGCCTGATGAGGATGATTGAGCCGGACCGCCCTGCCGTCGATGAGAATCTCGCCGCCGCTCGGCGGCAGCAAGCCGCCCAGGCATCGGGCGAATGCTTCGCGCCCGGAACCGACAACGCCGGCGATGCCGAGGATTTCGCCTTCCGACAAGTCAAAGGAAAGGTTGCGGAATTCGCCGTCGATGGAAAGATTTCGAATCGACAGGACCGGCTTGCCGAGGGATTGCCGCTGCTTGTTTTCGCGATAGTAGCGATGGTCCAGCTGCCGCCCGACCATGTGCTCGTGCAGGCCCGTGATCGTCGCGTCTTTCGACGCTGTTTCGTGGACCACGGCGCCGTCCCTAAGCACGTAAACCCGGTCGGATACCTGGAGCACTTCGTCCAGCCGGTGCGAAATGAAGATTATGGACGCCTTGTTCTTCAATTCCTTGATTATCTCGAATAGAAGATCGATTTCCCGCCGTTCCAGGACCGAGGTCGGCTCGTCGAGCAGGATGACAATGTCGCTGTCGATCCTGCCGTCCAGCGAAAGGGCCTTGGCGATTTCAACCATTTGCCGGGCGGCGAAGTCGAGATTCGCGCATTTGGTCGCGGGGTCGCAATCCAGATGAACCTTGGCCAGTTCGACCTTGGCCGCAGCGTTCATGGCTCTCTTGTCGATGATGCCGAAACGGAGGAATTCCCGTTCGCGCCCCAGAAATATGTTCTCCGCCACCGTAAGAGTTTGAATAATCGACTGCTCCTGGAAAACCATGGTCAGGCCGCGGTCGAAGGCGTCTCGCGGCGAACGGAAGCTGGCTTGCTCGCCGCCGAATTTCATCGTTCCGGCATCGATTCGGTGAATGCCCGCGAGAATTTTTACGAGAGTGGATTTGCCGGCGCCGTTTTCGCCGATCAGCCCGACGACCTCGTTGCGGTCAACGTGCATGCTCACGCTATCGAGCGCCCTTACGCCGGGAAATTCCTTGGTTACGCTCTCGAGTTCCAGAATCGATTCCACGGCGGCTACTTCACGACCAGCAATTGCCTTCGGTCGAGCGCAAGCGTGACCGCGACAATTATGAGAAAGCCTTGAACTCCTTGCTGCACGAAGGGCGGCACGCCCATCAGGACCATGCCATTCGTCAATACGATGACGATGAGCACGCCGACAACGGAATTCAGCACGGACCCGACCCCGCCGGACAGAGCGGTGCCACCGACGACAACGGCGGTAATCGTTGTGAACAAGCGCCCGGAAGCTATGAGCGCGTGCCCCTGTCCCAGCTGGGCCGCCGCCATTGCGCCCGCGAGCCCCGAGAAGAGCCCGGCCAGGACAAAGACAAGAACGCGGGTTCTCTCGATCGGAACGCCGCTTTGCCTCGCCGTGGTTTCGTCCGTGCCGATCGCATATACGTAGCGACCGAGGCGCGTTCGCTCCTGTACAATCATCGCGACGGCCACGGCGGCGGCGGCCACCCAGATTCCATTCGGAAGCCCCAGCGTCCGGCCGAGTGTCAGCGCCCGAAATCCGCGGTCGGAGATTCTGACCGGGAATCCGCCGAGCGCCGCAGTTGCGATGCCCAGGCAGACAAAGCCGATTCCAAGCGTAACCATGAAGCTAGGCACTTTCAGGTACACGTGGGTGGACCCGTTTATGCCGCCGATTATGCCGCCGGCCAGCACGGCGAAAGGTATCGCCCACAGGCCAAGATCCGACGCGAAAGTGTCATTTAGAACCAGCGAAGCGGTTACCACTGCGCAAAGCGCGACGATGCCTTCGACCGAAAGATCGATCGACCCCATGAGAATGACGAACGTGGCGCCCATGACAAGCACCACGGGAATTGCCGAGGCATTGAGGATGCGAATTGCGTTGGACACCGAAAGAAAGTTCGGGCTGAAGATGGCGATGACGACGCAAAGCAGGAAAAACACCCCGATGGGGGCGAGCGCTCGCCAGTTTATCGATTCCACGGTGTCGAAGGCCAGTACATTTTTCGTTGGACGGGAAAGCCGCGCGGGAATGCGCGGCTTCCGCAAGTCGAATACTACTACTGATACTGGATTTGTCCAGTGGATTTGGCCCAGTAGTCATTGAAGTCGAACGAAGCGTCTCTGCTTCGGAATTCCGCGATATTGGCCGAGGTTACGACTATGCCGGTGCCGTAGAATTCGCGATGCTCGGCGGGTTCGGCGGCGATGTCTATCGCGCCGGAAGCGGCCGCATGGCACAGCGAAAGACCCATGCCGCCGGTCCACATCGGATCCCAGGCGACCGTCCCGGCCATTTCGCCGGCTTCGACCGCGGCGAGAGCCGCTTCCGTACCATCGATTCCGACGACCGGCACCAGGCCGTCCTTGCCTTCCTGGCGAAGTGCTTCGAGCGCGCCGATGCCCATCGAGTCGTTGGCGGCCCAGACGCCCTTGATGTCGTCGCCGTAGCGAGTTAGCCATGCCTGCATGATCTCAAACGCCTTGGTCTCGTTCCAGTCGGCGGGCTGGAAATCGAGGATTTCGACTTTGCCGCCGGTTTCCGCAACGGCCATTTCCATGCCGAGCTTTCTCTCGATTGCCGGAACGTTGGACAGGATGCCGCCGATGGCGACGATTCCGCCCTCGCCGCCCATCGCGTCGATAAGTGCGTTGGTGATTTCCTTCGACGTGCCCACGCCGGAGAAGGACATGTGCGCCACGTAGTTGGGGTCGTGGTCCCAGGGATGGAGGTCGTCCGGCTTGTTCCACTGTGTAACAACGTATGCGCCCGCCTCTTTCGCCTCGTCGACGATTGTCGCCGCGTCGGGTGAATCGTTGGGGTCGACATTGATGCAGACATTGCCGTTGGTTCGAGAGATCAATGCGCGTATGTCGGCAAGGCCCTTCTCGGAATTGCCTTCCGTAACCAGCACTTCGAACGGTAGACCGACCGACTCGGCGAATGCTTCGCCGCCGCGCGCGAATGTCGCATGGTAGGGGTTCGAGAGCGAGCGCATCGAAATCGCAAGCGTCATGTCTTCGGCAAAACTAGCCGTGTAAATGCCCGACGAAAGCGTTGCCGCAGCCGCGAGCATGATGGAATTGTTTGCAATTTTTCCCATTGGAATTTCCCTTTTCGGTGGAGTGAACCAATTAGTTACTTAAATAGCCGGCAATGGATAGTCAACCAAGTATTGATACCTCGAAGCGCGGGCCGGAAGGGTGCGGAAACTCGCGTTCAAAGGGAGTCCGAGCTTGGGACTCCCGCGATCGAACGGAATTCACACGCCGTCCGGCGAGAGCCTCCTGCGTGGAATGCGGCGGCTGGGCCCGAAGCCGAATTACCACTTCAAGGCTATATCTTGAATACTTTCAGAGGCATGAATCTTTCGCCCAATTTGCGTGCGTCGCCAAGGCTGCAGGCACGAGCCCGGAATCACTGAAGTTTCGAGCAATCGGAATCCGAAACATCGCGTTCGGGATCGAAATCGAACCGAATGGGCGCGACAAGCGGAACCCGTGTTTTTGTGCATGTTCCAGAAAGAGAAAATAATTTATTCTTTATTGGATAAAAGCGGATTGCGTTCTTTTATTTGGGTAAATTCTTTAGGAATGATGATTTATGTTTCAAGATCTCTATACGTAGGATTTGATTTATCCGGTCGGCGAGCAGGAATAATGAGGCACTACCCAGTATTTATCGATTTGACCGGGCGCATTGTGTCCGTGTCGGGCGCCCGCGAAACCGCAATTCCCAAGCTTCGGCTCTTGTTGAAGACGAATGCGAAAATCGAGGTCTACGACGAGAATGTTTCGGAATACGTTCGTGATATGGAGCAGGACGGCCGATTGTCGGTATTCGAACGGCGCTTCGAGGAAGAAGACGCGCGACGGTCGACACTAATCTACGCGGCCAATGACGACCCTGCCGAAAATCGAAGGGTTGCCGGAATCGGAACCGCGACCGGCACTCTAGTCAACATCGTAGACGACCTGGAAGGCAGCGATTTCATTACGCCTGCGATTGTAGACCGTACGCCGGTAACTGTCGCGATCGGGACGGAGGGGTCCGCCCCGGTGCTCGCGCGGGGCATAAAGTCCAAGATTGAATCGCTGCTGCCCGAGTCGGTTGGCGAGCTTGCTAGAATTGGCGGTTTGTTTCGCAGCGAAGCGGCAAAATTGCCTTCGGGTAGAAGCCGGAGGGACTTCTGGTCCCGATTCTTTTTTCGCGACGGCCCGCGCGCATTCGAAGAGGAAGGACCCGAGGGGGCAACTCGAGTGCTCGCTGCGCTCGCCGCCTCGACGTCGGAACATGCCCAAGAGTCCGGTTTAGTCGTTTTTGCGAGCACTGGATTCGGCAATCCGGGTTTGCTGTCGCACAAAACGAGAAGCCTGCTGCACAATGCGGATTCCGTGGTCTTCGACAAAGGCGTTTCCGCTTCCGTGCTCGAATTGGCCCGGCGCGAGGCCGAATTCAGGGAATCTTCGCGCTTTGATTCTGTACCGAAAGACTTCAATGGGCCTGAAATCGAGTTTATGGCCTCCAAGGCGGCAAGCGGAGAACTCGTCGTCAGGCTCTTTTCGGCGTTCGAGGAAAGGCGAGGCGATCTGCGTTCGGAGATCGAATTGGTCGCCGCCCGGGGAATCAAATGCGAAGTGATACAAAACGGAGCGATGTCCGCTTGCTGGCCGCCGGCCAATGCGCGTTCGAGGCCGATCAACCATAGGTCGGAATCGGCGATGCCTTTCGGACAACGTTTCGGCGCCGCCTTTCAAGCGCAAGCGCGGATCAGGGCAATCGAAAAGTTTCGACGTTCGGGTCCTTTTGCACCATCCTCGGCTCTCGACGATGCCGAGAGCGAAATTCGCCGGTGAAGCTGCATTCGGACGCGGTCAAGGCGAGAGAGAAAAGCGGAGCATCGGCATGGTCAAGAAATTTACGGCTAAAGTCATTACGACCAATAGGCTGCTGGAAGGCGATGCGGTTTATTTAACGCGGGACGGGATCTGGTCTCCCGAGTTCGGAGATGCGGAGCTCTTCACTGATCCGGCTGGAGCAAGCCTGGCATTGGAAACGGCGAACCGGCAAACTCTCCTTCATGTCGGCGCGTATTTCGCCGACGCGGAAACCGATCCGTCCGGTCGCCCCAGCCCGACCCACTACAGAGAGCGGCTTCGCTCAATGGGACCATCGAACTATTGCCACGGAAAGCAGGCGGAGCGCGCGAATGTATAAATATTCAGAATTCGACGAGTTCTTCGTTCGGCGGCGGGTCGAGGAATTCCGTGATCAAGTCCGCAGAAGGCTGGACGGGTCATTAACTGAAGATGAATTCAAGCCGCTGCGCCTAAAGAACGGGCTGTACCTTCAATTGCATGCCTACATGCTTCGCGTTGCGATTCCGTATGGCACTTTCGATTCCAGGCAGATGCGGCAGCTGGCCGACATTGCGGACAAGTGGGACAAGGGATACGGGCATTTCACCACGCGCCAGAATATTCAGTTCAATTGGCCGAAACTTGCCGACGTTCCGGCTATTCTCGATGCGCTCGCCGATGTCGACATGCATGCGATCCAAACATCCGGGAATTGCATTAGAAACGTGACTGCGGACCACTTCGCGGGCGCGGCGGCCGATGAGATCGCCGACCCAAGACCGACGGCCGAGCTTCTTCGCCAGTGGTCGACCGATCATCCCGAATTCCAATACCTGCCTAGGAAATTCAAAATCGCAGTTTCGGGATCGTCTCGCGACCGAGCTGTTACAAAAGCCCATGACATAGGACTGCGATCGATTCGAGATGCCGGAGGCAGTCCGGGCTACGAGGTTCTCATAGGCGGAGGGCTGGGGCGTACTCCCATGATCGGAGCGGTCGTTCGCGAGTTTCTGCCCGAAAGCGAACTGCTGGCATATGTCGAATCAATACTGCGCGTCTACAATCTGCACGGGCGGCGAGACAACAAATACAAGGCTCGACTGAAGATACTCGTACATGAAACGGGAATCGAAAAGCTTTCTCGTGAAATCGAGGCCGAATTCGCCGAGCGAAAGAAATGGTTTGCCGGCGTCGATCCGGAGCTGATTGAAGCCTTGAAGTCGGCATTCAAGCCGCCGGAATTCAATCTTTCGCGAACCGGCGCCTTTGAACGCCGGCTGGAGAAGGATAGCGGATTTCGCGCCTGGGCGGACACGAACTTGTTCGAGCATCGCTGCTCCGCCTATTCGATCGCAACCGTATCGCTGAAGCCCATTGGCGGCACGCCGGGCGATGCGAGCGCGAACCAGATGCGCGCGCTGGCGGATATTGCCGAAAGACTCGGGCACGATGAAATTCGCGCCAGCCACGAGCAAAACATCATTTTGCCTCATATTCGCAAAGACGACCTTCCCGAGGCGTACGACGTGCTGGCTGCGTCTGGCCTTCAAACAGCGAATTTCGGGCTTGTTTCCGATATCATCGCCTGCCCCGGCATGGATTATTGCGCTCTGGCGACGGCGCGCTCAATTCCGATCGCCCAGGAAATTTCGCGTCGGTTCGCCGCATTGGGCATAGAACGTGAAATCGGCTCCATGAAAATCAAGATTTCCGGCTGCATAAACGCCTGCGGCCACCACCACGTTGGACACATCGGCATACTCGGCCTCGAACGGGCGGGAGTGGAAAACTACCAGATTACGCTTGGCGGCGATGCGACGGAAACCGCGGCTCTGGGAGATAGGGCAGGGCGCGGGTTTTCCGCCGACGAACTCATTCCGGCTCTTGAAAGGCTTGTCGAGGCGTATTTGAGACTTCGCGACTCATGCCGTGAAACTTTTCTCGAAGCCTATCGGCGGCTTGGGCCCGAGCCGTTTAGAGCGGCGCTGTACCCAGAAACTGGAAAGCTGGCGGCATAGAGACGCCCGCGCGGCAAAAGGAATTGAAATGGCGGTAATTGTTCGAGACCAAGGATTTTCAAAGGACGATTTGGATGGAAGAAGTTTTATTGGAATGGAGGATGCCGAAATTTCCGAGGATTTATCCTTGGCAATCGAATTGCCGAATCATGCCGATCTGCCTGCCTTGAAAACGCTGCTGCCTAAAATAGGCGCAATCCGGATAAACTTTCCGAATTTCGGCGACGGGCGCGGATTCAGCATAGCGACCAAATTGAGGCATATGGGCTATGCAGGACGCCTGAGGGCTTCGGGCCATGTAATCGCAGATCAGTATGCGCTTGCTAGGCGAAGCGGATTCGACGAAATTGAAATCGACGACGAGCTTGCGGCGCGTCAGCCGGAAAATCAATGGATATCGGGAAAAGACTGGAAATCCGGTTCGTATCAGGATCGGCTTCTCAAAACGGAATTAGCGCCGACTAGGTAGCAAATTATTGCATCCGCTGCACTAAACTGATTTTAGAGCGTTCATGCCACTTGACCCCGCGGATTTTGGTGGTTCCCTCAATGCGCTAATCATGGGAACGGGCGGCCACTCGGTCGTCGATTTCATGCGAGCCGGAGAATTTATGTCGATCTTGTTCCTCGTCGTCTCGCTCGGTTTGCTGAATCTGCTTTATTGACCGGTTCGGAGCTTCAAGGACGCCCCGGCATCTCTCTCAACATCGCCTGGACCACCGAAGCCGCGTTTTCCGCCGCGAGATCGAGAAATATCTCCATCCGGTTCGCGCCTCCCCCGCCGCCAGCGAGGTCGGCGAGGCTGCGCACCGCGACGAACGGAACGTCATTTGCGTAAGCGACATGAGCCATGGCGGCGCTCTCCATGTCGAGGAGCCGCGCGCCAAACGTCTCGAAGACCCACGTCCTGAAAGCCGAATTGTCGACGAACGCCCCGCCCGAGACCCCGGAGCCGCCGACCACGATGCGTGGAGTCCTTTCGAGGCAGCGGCCGTCCACGGTGCAACGCGCAAGCGTCACCTTGTCCGCAGCGCTGCGCGCCGCCGCCAGCAGCGCCTCGTCCACTGGGAACCAGAAGCGTGTCTCGGGCCCGCCGGCTCCGGCACGCGACACCGTGACCGATCGCGGGAACATCATGCCGAAGTTCCCGTACGGGTACTCGAAAAACGGAATTGTCGCCCAGCCGCCATCCACCTCGCGCGCAAACAGCATTTCCAGGTACTGTCCCCAACGCTCCGCGACGGTCACATCGCCAATGCCCAGCGAAGGGTCGACGCCACCTGCGATGCCGGAAAACACGATCCTCTCGATGGCGAAGCGGTCCAACGCAAGTTGCGCCGTCATTGCCGCGTTGACGACGCTGATCCCGCTCAGGAACAGAACGACCTCGTGTCCTTCCAACCTACCGGCCGAAAACTCCACGCCGTTCACCGAATGCTCCGAACTGTCCCGCAGTTCTCCCTTGAGAATCTCCAGTTCCGGGGCGAAAGCGGATACCACGGCAATGCGCGGCATCCCGTCCCGATAGTCTTGCGCCTCCGCCAGCATCGGCATACTCGCCGCGAGCAGCAGGGGAAATGTCAGGCCGGTGAACAGGGTCCGAGCCATACACCGTGCGATCGCCGGAAAGGTCATCGTGAAACCCTCTACCTGCCACGGAGACCGTGTCAAGCCTCTCAGCCTCTCTTCGCAGTTCGAGCGCATGTTCTGTCGATTTCGGCGGCAAGGCACGTGCGTGGCGAGGCTCTCTCCAGTTCAATGCGCTGCAATCATCGCGGTCGGTCGTCGAGGCATTGGGTCGCGATGCCACGACGGCGCCAGCCGGCAACCTCTTCAACCGGCCGTGCCGATTGTTGACCGCCTGAATTTATTCTCTCGCTTCCGGCAGATCATCACACATTGGATAGAGTTCATGTCCGTACGATGACGCATGCGGATGAAACGCGAATTCCGCTTTGAATGCGCGATGGTGACGCTTCCCAATGAGGGAACCACCAAAATCTGCGGGGTCACACGGCTGACTGGTCCTGTCTCCAATCTCGGGTCGACTCCGGCTGAGTGCAAATTGACACTCTAAGGAATTTTCGCCGGTTCAGCGTTCGATAGACCGTTGGCATGGCGGTCTACCTGTTTTCTCTGAAACTCTTTTCGGGCTTTGGACACACTTTCCTCTGGCCGCCGGCACCCGATCCATGGGCCACAGGATACTCTGGTCCCGGCAACAGCGCCACCACGCGACATCGTCCCGGAAACCGTCAGTCACACGCGAGTTTCATGCTCCGGGGTAAGCAAACGCAGAAAATCATGAAGGATATAGCGGAACGGGCGACCTTGAATCGGGACGCTAGGCTAAAGTTTTAACCGTCCGATTTCGTTTTTCCTGCCGTGCCGATTGTACGGGGAACGGCGCGGAGCCTGCGACTTGACGCGGCATAGGACTATAAGAGTCGTCTTTCTCGCATTCAATTCGAAAAAAACGATCGGGCTGGCGCCGGGCCAATTAGGCACTCCCGTAGTGGGAGCCTCGTTCTCTGTACGGGGTCGTACTGTACTGCGACCGGTAGCACTTCGAAAAATGCGAAGGCGAGGAAAAGCCGCAGGCGAGCGCGACATTAATGACGCTCATTTCAGTTTGCAGCAAAAGATTGCGCGCTCGCTGCAGTCTCAATTCCATGTAGTATTTCTTGGGAGAGCGGCTGAGGTATCGGCGAAACAGCCTCTCCAGCTGCCGCGTGCTCATACCTTCCTCCTGCGCCAGAACCGAAGGGGAAACCGGGTATTCGATATTCTCTTCCATTTTTCGAATGACCGAGGAAAGCTTCGGATGGCGAACGCCGATGCGAGTAGGAGTCGACAGTCTCAGCGTGTCCCGATCAGTTCGAATCGACGCGTATATGAGTTGGTCCGCAACCGTATTGGCGAGGTCCTGCCCGTGGTCTTCGGCGATAAGCCGAAGCATGAGGTCAATGGAAGCGATTCCGCCTGCCGTGGTCATCCGGTTGCCGTCGACCGTGAATACCGCCTTTGTCAGCGAAGTATTAACGAATTCCTCCGTGAAGCTGTCTTGATTTTCCCAATGAATCGTCGCCTGCCTGCCATCCAGCAGTCCAGCTTTGGCAAGTACGTGGGAAGCCGTGCAGACGGCTCCGATATTTGCGGCGCGGCGAGACTCTCGGCGCAGCCAATTCAATACCGGCCTGGTAACCGCCTCTCGGATTTTTGTGCCGCCGCAGACGATAATGGTGCTGGAAAGATCAATGCCCGTTAGCCCGGTATCGACCGAGATCATCGTGCCGTTGGAACATCGCACCGGCTGCCCGTCATCCGATATGAGCTTCCATTCGTAGTGATCGATCTTGGAATGCTCGTTCGCGAGTCGAAGCGGTTCGATACAGCTAGCGAAGGAAATCAGCGAAAAATTTTTCAACAGCAGAAAAACGAACTTTTTTTTGTCTGGATTTTCAATTCCAACCATATTAGTAATCCCTTGCGCCTGCTTCGCGAAATTTCAGGCGTCGCAGTACTCCGAATGCCTGTTTCCTTTAACAATATCGCGTTGTCAAGGAATCGGGTCTACACAAAGATGCGCTTTCGATTTGCTATAGCCGCGGAAAGTCGTCCTTAGGATCAAATGCCGACATTAAGGCTTGGATGCCAATGCGCTAAATTTGGCGGATCGCGCGACCCGGCGAAATTCGATTGCGCCGCTCGCCATCCCTCTAGTACGGGCGGCGCTTCGAGTTGATGTCCGCGGTGGCAGCGGGGCCCTGCGTTAATTCGTCGCGGCTTGGCAGCTTGCCATCGGAATTTCGCAGCATGATCCCATCCTCCAACGCGGTTTTGCTCGTCGGGCGGCAAGGCGGAACCAAATCAACGGTCTGCCTGCATTGAAGTGACTTGCCGATTCGTCCCTAGTACTTTTTCAACATGGAATTGTTGGGTAAAGCGACTTCAGCTTCACTCGAGCGTCTCGTGGTCCGGGATGCGCCGGGCGAGGCACCGCCTGGACAGAACGCCGATCTCGATCTCCGCCATGTCGAGCCAGCTTCCGTGCCTGGGCGCGTGGTGAACTTCGAAGCGGTCCGCTAGGCGCGAGGCCTCGTCGGCGCGGAAGGCCTTGTAGAGGGCGGACAGCTTGAGCGTGTTCAGGTTGTCCATATCACCGGCACGATCTTTCTGCCCGGGACATGGACATCCGCCATGTTCCGGAGAAGATGCGCGAAATCGAGTTTCGTGCGGCGGTCCGTCACCTCGACGTGGCGCCATCCCGCTAGCCTCGATTCCCAACCGAGATTTTCTTCATGGCATTTGCTCAGATGGCCCGGAGGCGCAACGTCCGTCCCCCGAGCCACGGCAGCCTTTCGGTCGTCTCGAACAGTCCTGCATCGGCCAGAAACGGGTTGCAGGCGCGCCTCCCGTAGCTGACAATGATCTCGCTCTCTGTAATTTCAACCGTGGCGCTGGCATTGACGAACTTTCGGAAGAGCTGCGCCGGCTTCTGGTTCTCGCACCGGTTTCCGATGCGCTTTGCCAGGATGCGGTAGAGTGTCGAGGCCATGACGGTCAGCTGGACATCGACATCGATCTTCACCGGCACCACGGCCGAGAGCGCGTCCATGTGGAAGAAGTCGATGGCATCCGCGATGGTGTTCTCGATCACCATCCGCCGGGCATAGCGATCGACCAGCTCGCGCGGCGGGGCGTCGAGCTGGTTGGTGATCAGCAGCGTCGGCCGGTCGTGGCCGAGATCCCGGACGGCGATCTGGCGAACCGGGTTCGGGCAGTCCCTGATCGTGACCATCTGTTCGAGAATGCGCGGCGCGCGGAAGCGGCGGGCGATGTTGGTCGGGCGCACCCGCCGCCATTTCTCCGGCGGCTCGGCCAGGAGGGCGTTGACCAGCTTGGCGGAGCGTCGGCGCAGGGTGAGGAAGTCGATGCCCATTGCATCGAGCCTGGCCAAGTTGGCGCAGGTGGTCAGGTGGTTGTCGAACACCAGTTCCGCGGGCTTCTGCCCGGTCCGCCGTTCCCATGCCTCGACGAATCGCAGGACCTCGTCGTTCCGCGCGACCTGGTGACGGTGGAGTTGGCCCAGGCAAAGCTGCGGGTCCCCGCGTTGCGAACCAGGAAGGCGAGGACGCCCTTCTGGCGCCTGGAGCGCTTGGAGACGCAGGGCTTCTCGACCAGCGCCTCGTCGCCGTGATAGGGGATGGTGTGGAAGTCGAGGTCGAAGGACCCCCCGCAGCCGATGGCGGCGTCGAGGGCGGCCACTTGCCGGTGCCATGCCTCCATGACCGTGCCGAGCTTGCGCGGATCGACCCGGCACGAGTATTCGGTCAGCGTCGCGCGCTTGGGCATGGCGTTGAGCCCGGCGAACAGCGCGATCCCCTCGTCGAGGATCTCGGGCATGACATGGTCCTTGCGGCCGATCCCCCAGAGCTTGAGCGCCAGAAGCGCCCTGAGGGCATAATCCGCCGGGATCATCCCAGATCCGGGAAGGTTGGCCGCCACCTCCCCTAGGTCCATGCGCGCCAGATCGGGCGCGAACAGGAACAGGCTGCCGAAGGCGGTCCTCAATTTCCGCGGGGCAAGATCCAGCGCCTTCCTGTCGGCGACCGGCGCCTGCTCCACGGCTGGCATCTGGTCCGGGCGCCGACGCGGCACTCGGAGAATGCGCGCGGACGCGTGCCGGAAATTGAAAATTTGCCGATTAATTCGCGGCCTATTAACGATTCCGGCGCGGCGCTGATCGCGCAGAGGCGGGAGCGCAAGTGCCTCAAGCGCCTTCGCAAGCGCGGGATCCGGCTCGCCGCCTGACCCGGAGCCCCCTGATCATGGCAGTGCCGACCCCGGAACAGCGACGGGGCGGCGGCCTATTGCCCGGACTGCGGATTCCCGGCCCGCCAGGCGGCGAAGCGGCGAAAATCGCCGAAAAAGCCGTCGAAGGAAATCCGACTGAATTAGTCAGGATTAATATTGCAAGCTTAGGCGGAAAAAAGTGGGGGTTTTCGGCCAAGCTCTTTTTAAAAGGAGCGAATACGAACGCCTTGTCTATTGAAAATTCAATATGCTGCAGAATATAGACGAGTTCAAACTATCGGAATTACTAGGGAGCGCGCACGAAATGGCGAAATCCTGGGCGAAGTCTAGCTGGCGCAGCAAGCCAAGAGTTCAAATGCCAACCTACGCCGACGGCGCTGCGGTCGTAAGTGTTCAGAAGGACCTGGAAAAGCAGCCGCCCCTTGTATTCGCCGGCGAAGTTCGTCGGCTTAAGCGGGCGCTTGGCGACGTAGCGAACGGAAAAGCGTTTTTGCTGCAAGGCGGGGACTGCGCCGAGAGTTTCGCCGAATTCGACGCGGATTCCATCCGCGATACTTTCCGAGTGCTGCTGCAGATGGCTGTAATATTAACATTTAGCGCCAAATCCCCCGTAGTTAAGGTTGGACGAATCGCAGGCCAGTTCGCAAAGCCGCGCTCGTCCGATAGCGAAGTGCACGATGAAAAGGAACTTCCCAGCTACAGGGGCGACATCATTAACGATATCGGCTTTTCGGACGCCGAGCGCGCGCACGATCCTCGAAGGATGCTGCAAGCCTACAGCCAGTCGGCCGCGACGCTGAATTTGCTGCGAGCATTTAGCCAGGGAGGCTATGCCGATATTCACCGCGTTCACTCATGGACATTGGGATTTACGGAATGCGAGAAAGCGGAAAAGTACCGCGACCTTGCCGAACGAATAACCGACGCGCTGGATTTTATGGACGCGGCAGGGGTGAATGCCAATCGAATCCACACTTTGCAGACCGTTGATTTTTATACGAGCCACGAGGCTCTGCTTCTTGAATACGAAGAATCGCTTTGCAGAATCGATTCTACGAGCGGTTTGCACGTTGCTGGTTCGGGACACTTTATTTGGATCGGCGACAGAACTAGGCAGCCCGATGGAGCGCATGTTGAATTCTGCCGCGGAGTTCAGAACCCGATCGGAATTAAATGCGGTCCGTCATTGACGGCGGACGACCTGAGAATTCTACTCGAAAAGCTGAATCCGCAAAACGAGCCCGGGCGAATAACGCTAATTTGCAGATTCGGCGCAGGCAAGGTCGCGGGCCATCTTCCAAATTTGATAAGGGCCGTAAAAAGCGAGGGAAGCAAAGTCGTGTGGTCGTGCGATCCCATGCACGGAAACACGATTAAGTCGGCGACCGGCTATAAAACCCGGCCGTTTGCGAGAGTGCTGGCTGAAGTAAAGGAGTTTTTCGGCGTTCACGAGGGCGAAGGAACCTACCCGGGCGGCGTTCACTTCGAGATGACCGGAAAAGATGTCACAGAATGCACCGGCGGCGTCAGCGCAGTGTCCGATTCGACTCTCGAGGATCGATACCACACAGCTTGCGATCCGCGACTTAATGCGTCGCAGTCGCTGGAACTTGCATTTCTAGTGGCGGAAGAAATCGCGAGCCGGGTGGCGAGTCAAAAAGCGGAAAACGGATTGATTCGCTCGGTCGCGGATTAGCCTTGCCGCGCCAAATTCGCTTCGGCGGGAAGTCGGCGATTGCCGGGCCCAATATTGGGCGGGTTGAAAATTTCGCACCGTCTCAAGTCATAGGCGCGACGAAATTCATTGCAGCCAATTGCGAGGCGAGCCAACTTCAAGACGCGCTCTTTGCGCGCGAACAGGTACGGGCATTCAACGGAAAAAGAGCCGTCCCAAGCGTGCGGAGAATTGAGTTCGTGCAATGTTTCACGTGAAACATTTATGGAACTCGTGTGGCTGCCTCAAGGCGGCGTTATTCCGAAATCATTGGCGCTTCGCGATTTGCGCGCGGGCAGTTCCGCCCTGGCACCTTGGAGTTAGCAAAAACGAGCCTCCGCGCACCGGACGAGCGACAGTCTTCGTCTCCAATGGTCCGGTTCGCCGCATCAACGATTCGACAATCGCAATCCGCACTTGATCAAGGAATGGCAGTGCGAAGCAAGCTGCTTCCTTCCTTCGAAATCGCGAACAAGGACGGGATCATGGAATACGATGTCGACCCGTCCGCCCGGTGGACCACCGACGACGCTGAAAAAATGGGAAGCAAAGCCCATGTCACCCCACCAGCTATAGTATCTAGGATCTTCCTGCGGCGGGGCGTGATAGGTTACTGTGACAGGTTGAATCCGGATGTCGTTTCGAATCGTCTCGTCAAAGAATGCGGCGAACAGCGTTGAATTGAAGGGAAGCACGCGCTGACCGTCTGAAGATGTTCCTTCCGGAAAAAACAATAGCCTGTCGCCCGCGGACAGGCGATCTAGAAATACGTCCCTCTGATTTTTCGCATATTTGCGATCTCTCTTGATAAATAAAGTGCCTGTCGATTTAGCCAGAATGCCGATTCCGAACCACGAAGCGACTTCAGATTTCGAAACAAATGTGATTCTCTGCAGCGCATTAAGCGCGAATATATCAATCCACGACGAGTGGTTGGATACTACCGCGCCGTTCGATTTCATCGGCTTCCCGATCGCTTGAATCGACAATCCCAGAATCGCGAGCGATCCCCGGCATGCGATTTGCGTAATTCTAGAAGAAATCGGGCGTCGCCAGGGCCATTCGAAAATTCTTGAGATCCAGAGCAATACAAGCAGGAAGTAGATCAGCAGAGCTAGCGCCGGTACGCGAACGGCTGCGCGCATCCATCCCGCAATTCCGTGCTGAGCGGGTTCGTGATCAGGTTGCCCCCGCCAGGTGGTAGTCAAGGCTTCGACCAGTTTCGGACATAGTATCCCCTGTGTCTATCCGACATGCGATTGGTATCGATGATTACGCATACGTCTATAGTATTGAAAGCCCGATCGACAAAGGCGCCGTCGCCAATAAACGCGCCGAGCCGAAGATAGCCTTTCAGCAGAATTGGAATGGACTTCAATGCCTGCTTGGCGTTGACATCGTCGGGACGGAGGCGCTGCATAGTATTGTAGTGGCCATCGAGAGCGCGAACGCGCAAGTCGCTGGGGGCCAAGTGGTTGTAGTGCAAGTAGGATAGCGGCTGATCGAATTTGCTCAGATCGTTGCCATGAAAACTTGCAACTCCGAATAGAATTTCCAATTCTCTGTTGAGTACGTATTCGGCAAGCCCGCTCCATAGCTGCAGCATCACCGTTCTGCTGCGGTAGTCGGGGTGAACGCATGAACGCCCGAGCTCCACGATAGGCCGTCCGCATTCCTTAAGAAGCGTAATATCGTATTCCGATTCCGTATAGAAGCCGTTGTTGGCTCGCGCCGCTTCAATTCCGAGCAGGCGATAGGCGCCGACAACATGATCCAGACTCTTTCTTTGGCGGCTGTTGTCTATGAGTATTAAATGGTCCGAAATCTTGTCGAATTCGTCGGTTTCCAGCCTCTCCAGGTCATCGACGCCTTCGCCGCCAGCCCCCATTTCTTCGACGAATACCCTGTATCTTAGCCTTTGCGCAGCCCTGACGTCCTCTTCCGAAGTTGCAACGCGCATTTCAAAATTACTGAACTCGGAATTCATTCGAATGCCATCTCTTCGCCCGCCGGTCCGCGACCGATACCAGTTCATCTTAATTCGTTCGATCTCCCTAGGCAAATTCGGGAATTATCCATGGAGTGGACGAAGCCGCGATTAAATAGCATCAATGTCCGCAGCCGGACGGAGGCGGCGGAAGCAGCGTTTATCAAGCGCTGCGAGCGCATGATGAACGCCTTCCGTCCCCATGAAAATGTCGGTGTCGCCGATGCCGCGCAACGCGAACGCTGGTCGCGGCTAGTCCTAGACAGGTTCCTCGCTCGGAAACGGTCGGCGGCGTCGGCAACACATGGTCGCCAGCAAATGAACATCCGCGGCGCGCCGGATGTCGGACCCATGCGGATCGACCGCGCGAGGGCAGGGACAACCAAGCGGCGTTCGTCGGCGGCCTTTCAACTGTGCCGGATTTTGGCAATATTCCGCGCCACGCGGAAAACTTACGAATATTTAACCGATAGGTTTTGCTTCGTCGCTCGCGCCGAATAGCGCCTAATCGCTAAACGCGACCGCGCACCGTCGCGAATCGGAAAATATCTGAAATTCAAGCAGCAACGCCATTCAGACATTTTTGGCCTTAATCGAATACCGGAACGAGTTTAACCGACCTGAAGTCTATGACGACTTTGCCCGTGTGCTCGAAATTTACGGTAACTTTGTCGCCCGCGACCGATTGAACCTGGCCAAGCCCCCATTCGGCGTTACTCGGGTTGCGCACCAGCATTCCAGGTTCCAAAAAGTCGACCGGCATGAAGCAGGGCTTTCAATATGTTCTGTTTGGGATAGGACAGCGCCGCGCTAGTCCTTGAAACGAGAATTCGAGATGCCTTCGACAGTTCTCGCAAGATCGGCGAATCTTGGATTTGATCATGACTGCCTTCATCCGATCGCCTCGAGTTCGCGTTTCATGCGTCGCATGTTGGCTCGATAGTGTTCCGCAGTCCATGCCAGCCGCTCGATTTCCTCGTTCGTAAGCGCTCTTATCACTTTCGCCGGCGACCCCAGCGCTAAAGTGCCGTCAGGGACGGATTTGCCTTCCGTCAGCATAGCGCCCGCGCCAACAATGCAGTTTCGGCCGACTGAACTTCCGTTTAGCAACGTCGCCCCCATCCCGATCAGGCTCAATTCGCCAATTGTACAGCCGTGCAGCATGGCCTTGTGACCCACTGTGCAATTTTTTCCGATACTTAGCGGATATCCCATGTCCGTATGCAGAACGCAATTTTCCTGAATATTGGTGCCCCATCCCACTTCGATAGGTTCGTTATCTCCGCGAAGCGTGGAGCCGAACCATACCGAAACCGCTTCGCCGATTATCACTTGGCCTATTATGTTGGAGTCGGGCGCGATCCAGTAATCGCCGGTCGGCGGAAATACCGGCATCTTTGGCCCGAGGGCGTAAACAGTCATTCTTGCCGCTCTTCGAATTCCTGGTTTAGACCCCGCACGAAATTTTCGAGTCCGATTTGCCGTCTTCGGCGAAGCCGTTCCGTCTCGATGATAGTTACAATTTTTTGGAATACCCTGTCTAAATTATGGTTGATCAAAACGTACTCGTAGTCCGGCCAATGGCTGATTTCGTCGCGGGATTTCGCCATCCGCTGCTCGACCATCTCCTCGGAATCCTTCCCCCGCAGCCTTAGCCGGCGATCAAGTTCCGCTATCGTCGGCGGCAAAACGAAAATCGAAACGGTTTCGTCCGCGTGCGCTGAATTCCGAATCTGCTCGCTTCCCTGCCAATCGATGTCGAATAGAATATCGTGGCCGTTCCGTATCGCTTCCTCCACGGGCGATTTAGGGGAGCCGTAATGATTGCCGAAAACCATGGCGCATTCCAGGAATTCGCCTTTCTCGACCATTTTCTGAAATTCCTCGCGAGTCTTGAACCAGTACTCGCGACCATTCAATTCCCCGGCGCGCGGCAGCCTTGTCGTCGCTGAAATCGAGAACCTAATCGAAGAGTCCCATTCAGTCAGGCGTCTCGCAAGTGTGGTCTTGCCTGCGCCTGACGGCGAAGACAGGATGATAAGCATTCCCGTGCGACGCTTCGCCGTCGTGATTTCGCCGCTGTAGTTCATTACCGCCCGTTAGCTGTTTTATCTCGTGGATTCTTTTCGTTTAACCGCTGCGCTCTTATACGCAACCGCGTCCAAATAAAATCCCTGTCCACGCTCCATTTTTCGTTTGCGGCTTCGCAAAAGCCCGCAAATCGGCCGCCAGGCCGACAACCGGAGGGCCGATTTGACCCAAGGCCGCGCTAATCGATGCCCTCCAGCATTTCAAGCAGCGCCGCCGCCGGATCATCCCTGTCCCAAATCTCCGAAACGTAAAGGAAATCGACATGGGGGGCGAGTTCCGCAATGATGCCGCGATTGAGAGCGCCTTCGGCGACGACCGGTATGACCGTCATTTCGCTCCACCAGGCGAAAAGATCGGGGGCTGCCAAATCCCCGTCGCCCTGCCAACTCGCCGACACGGGGCCGAAGCTCACGTAGTCGCATCCGGCCTCCGCCGCGCTCAAGCCTTCATGCCGCGTTGTTCCGCAAAAGGCACCGACGGTCTTCGATGCTCCTAGAGCTGCCTTGGACTTTCTGACGCTGTTTCTCCCGTTTCCGAGATGAACTCCGTCTAGGCCCAGCGGTTCGACGAGTTTGTAATGCTCTTCGATCAGCAGAGGAATTTCGCCCGATTCCGTCTCCCTCCTTATTGCTTCCGCAGCCTTCGAGACTTTCGCAATGTCGGCCGATGGCGCCGCCATGCGCACGCAAGCGATATCAACGGCATCAAGTACGCCCTTGAATGAATCCATTTTGCTCGCGACATCAAAGGATGCCGGCAGCGCGATGCAGATTTGCGGCGATTGCTCTGTCAACATTCTACCAAATTTATTTGGATGGCCTTTAATCCTAAATCGAAAGGAATGCTAACAGGACTTTTAGGCGCGTATTCCGATACCGCGGCTTGAAGCCGGCATATTTGTCCGGTGGCGATCGAATTCCCGGGAAATTTGGGCTTGGCGGCGCGCCGCGGCTGAGATCTAGCGAATTTTGCGTTGAATTGCCTGCGTCCAAGACATTGCTCGACCGCGTTAGCGTCCAAGGAGAAGCCATTACGAATAGGAAGGGCAACTCCACGATACTTGAACGGATAGAAATGACGCTAAGGGGCAGGGGCCGAGTTGAAGAGCGTCGCAAATCTAGCCGAGCTTTCGCGACATGTCATAGCCGGGGTTCGCACCCGTATTCCCGGCATGACCCAATCCGGTTCAAAATATAGCCGCGATATCCGCTGTGCGCGGCCACTCGGCTGCGCCGCCCGGCGCTCGGACGCTGCCATGATCGGTTTCGCTCGCAGGAACTTTCGTCGAGTCGGCGCGTGTTGGCATGGCAAAGCGAAACAGCTCCGAGTCGCGGATGCAAAGGCCACTATTCCGACCGGCGAATAACTCGGCAGCCCCGGCCGTCGGCCCGCCTTATTTTCAAAGCTGGCCCTCGCCGGTCCGAGCTAGGAAAGCCCATGAATCTCCCGATCGCTATCAGCCGCGAAGGCGCAACCGGCGAATCAAGGGATTGGAGTCGATTGCAGCTAAAAAAACGCCATGCGCCGTCTCAGCTAGAGTCTAAAAATTCCAATATCGCGTCATTGACAACTTTCGGCTGCTGCCAATGCGCAAAGTGGCTGGCGTTGTCGATAAGCATCAGCTGTGCGCCCGGGATTAGTTCGGCGAGGCTGCGAGTATGATTCTCGTCTATCGCTTCTTCATATACTCCGGCCGCGATGATCGTTGGCGCGGTGATTTTGCTAATGTGCTTCTCGGTAAACGGCGGTTCGGTGCCCCACAGCGCGAATACCTTGCCGGAAAATTCTTCGAAGTTGTCGGGGGTTGCGGACATCAGCGCGTATTGCTCCGCGGCGCGTGCGACAAAGGCTAGGACCAGCGCGTCGGCAAAGGCCGAGGGACGTACGCCCGAAACGCTATAATTTGCGCCTAGCGCAAATAGCTTCGTCAGCCGTTCCGGATTGTTGATGGCTAGTTCGATCCCGATATTTCCGCCGTCGCTCCAGCCGACAATTGCGGCTTTTTGGATGCCGAGGTGATCCATGACGCCGAGAACGTCGCTTGCCATCACCTGAAGATCCAAGGGGCGGCTGTCGACGGTCGATCTTCCGTGCCCACGTGAATCAACGGCAACAACATGGTGATTTCGAGCCAGGGCCGCGATCTGACCGCCGAAGTCCTCTCCAGCCCCAAGCCCGCCGTGGAGAAGCATAACAGGACTGTCGTTTCCCTCTCCATATGTGGAAAAATAAATACTTGCTCCGTTAGATTCGATCCGACCGGTGCCTTCGGGTTCGGGCATCGGTTGGGGCGGAATCAAAGCACGCCACCCGTCGCTAGCGAATTCCGGCATGACATATCCTCCAATATTGGATTTCCTTTGCGCTTGATAATGCGGCGTACCGCCATGGCAAGCTAGCTTTGGGTATAAACGCAGTGGATTGGCCAAAAGTAAAGCTGTCTTAACGAGAAAAGGGCGCGGACCGAATTTCGCATAGATGGCGCGATGCCGTTCGATGCTGCTAACTGAACCGCCTAAACACGGACTTTTCCAGCGGCGAGCGGCGGCTTGATAACGGAATTTGATCCGCAACCATGCGGAAGTTTCGGTTCAATAGTTGCTAGGGCGGCGCCCGGTGAATTCGCCCTGCCTTCCCTAATCGAGGACGAAAATGAGATTTATCAAACTTGCGATGCTTCGGCTCGAAAATTTGGCTGGCTCCCGCGATATTATGGAGTTCTTCGGATTTTTTGCCCGGGGTCGGATCGGGCTCCCGCGATTGTCGATGCGTTTTAATTCCCGAGCGATTCGAATGAACGGCCGGCACGCCGCCATGCCTCCGGCAACGCGTTGCGGCAAGCAACGGATCCGCAATGGGATTGCGCATCTCTGCGTTGCATTCCTTCGGAGCGATGAATACGCGTCTGGACGAAATGCCTCGCTTTCTTGTTTCAGTCTGGTCCCGGATCGGCCCCGAGAGCGCGCGCCTGCCAATAAAGAGCCTGAATTATTGCGCTCTTTTGAAATATTTGCGAGGTCTCCCCCGATCTAGAATTTCGAATTTCCGACAAAGCTGTCCCCTTTCTGCAATCGGGACGGCTCCCATGTTTCAAGGAACTTCGGCAACAAATTCGCCGAATTCCATTGTTAGAGCCATTCGATGCTTGCCTATCGATGCGCCGGGCCATTAATAGTGAAATTCAACGGCAAAATTCGAGCGAAAAAAACAGTCCGGGCGCGGCATGCAACCTGTATTCATATTTGATTCACCGCAATTGGGCGAGAATATCGGCGCTGCCGCGCGCGCTATGCGGAACTTCGGTCTCGATCGCATGCGTCTTGTGTCGCCGAGGGACGGATGGCCGAATCCGAAGGCCTTTTCCGCGGCAAGCGGCGCCGGCATAGTCCTGTCAAACGCCGGAGTTTATTCAGATCTTGAATCGGCGCTGGGAGATTTCCAGAGGGTTTATGCGACGACCGCGCGAAAGCGGGAGCTTACGAAGAAAGTAATGTCGCCGAGGTCCGCCATGATGGAAATTCGCGAGCTCGCAGCAGGCGGGGTTTCGGTAGGCGTGCTGTTCGGATCGGAGCGGGCGGGTCTCGAAAACAAAGCGATATCCTATGCTAGCGCAGTGATTTCCGTTCCGGCCGTTGCGGAATTCAGCTCATTGAATCTTGCGCAATGCGCCTTGCTAATCGGCTACGAATGGCGATTAAGCGAGCAAGTTGCCGATCCGGTCACCTCGCTTGAATTAACGGCGGCGAATGTAATTGAGAAAGTGATTCTAGCGGACAAATATACCGAGGAGCTAAGTAAATCGGGCTTTTTCGACGCGGCTCAGAACGAGGAAGCAAAGAAAATCAACTTGCGCAACTTGTTTCTTCGACACGACTTTACAATGTCGGAAGTTAAGACTTTACATGGCATTCGCCAATTCCTGACTCGTCGACGGATGCATTGACGTCGCGGCGGAATCAATTGGCTAGGCAAGCACGGGCAGCCGCGGATATGCAAAAGAAACGGGCGATTTTCGAAGATGTCGATTCTAGTTCTTCTGCGCCCGCCGCGACGCCCCGTTACAGAATCGGAGGCGGCCAGGACAATAGCCGGAAAGCGCTTGCGGTCTGGCTGGCCGTTTTACTGGCGCTGGTTATTGCAACTGTGATTTCGGGAGGGTTGACGCGAATTGCGGATGCCGGATTGGCCATCACGGAATGGAAACCAGTCACCGGCGCGCTGCCTCCCCTCAATGCCGAAGCTTGGGAAGTGGAATTTTCCAAATACAAGGAAATACCGGAGTATTCGCTTCAAAACAAAAGCATCGGCTTGTCCGAGTTCAAATACTTGTACTGGTGGGAGTGGGGGCATCGCCAAATTGCCAGGCTCGCAGGAATCGTCTGGCTCCTGGGATTCGGCTGGTTTGCGGTTCGCCGGAAAGTTCCTCCCGGATGGACGAGTCGCCTACTGCTAATAGGAGTACTGGGAGGGGCGCAGGCCGCAATTGGATGGTGGATGGTTTCGAGCGGACTTCAAGGACGCATGGTCGATGTGGCATCCTACAGGCTAGCGCTGCACCTGTCATTGGCATTCGCAATAATTGCCTTGATATCCTGGAGTATTCTAAAGCTTGCGCGAAGCGAGAGCGATTTGCTCCAGTCGCGCAGGGCGAGCGACCGCAGGGCCGCGTTTCTATCATCCATGTTGATCGCCGCCTTTTTCCTTCAGCTTTTGCTCGGCGCCTTGGTTGCGGGCATCGATGCCGGCCAGGGCTTTCCGACTTGGCCCCTTATGAATGGAGAAGTCATTCCCTCCGAAGCTTTCGGCTATGAACCGCTCTGGACCAATGTATTCGAAAATCCTGCGCTCGCTCAATTCAATCATCGAATTATTGGGTATGCTTTTCTGGCGCTAGCCGCATTGGCTTGGTTCAAGGTTCGCAGAAACCCCTACCGATCGATCAAGAATTCATTCGCCATTGTCGCGGCGTTTGTCCTTGTGCAAGTCGCGCTCGGCATCTCCGCAGCGGTCTCCAATGCCGCCTGGGGACTCGCAGCGCTGCACCAGATTGCCGCCGTAATCTTGCTATTGCTGATCGTGCAGTCCAAATTCTCGGCGATTTATCCCAAGTTGAAACCACTTAAACGAGGCGGCCAATGAGCGCATTCGATAAGCTAATGTCCTACGTGCGAACGTCGGAAGCCGTCGGGCAGGCGGCCGGGCATCTATACTGGGACCGGGACACCATGATGCCCGACAAGGCGCAGAACCAAAGGGCTGAAGTTATGGCCGCGATGGAGAGCGTGCTGCATGAACGGCGCACCGCGCCGATGATCGGCGAATGGCTTGCCTCGGTCGACGAGTCTTCGCTGTCCGAAGCGGATAAGGCCAATGTTCGGTTGATTCGGAAGGACTACGAGCAAAAACTGAAAATCCCCGCCGATCTCCCGGGCAGGCTAGCGAGAGAAACTTCCTTGGCGCATTCGGTTTGGAAACAGGCGAGAAGTACCGACAGCAAGGACCAATTCATGCCGGCATTGGCAAGGGTCGTCGCGCTCAAGCGCGAGGAAGCCGCAGCTCTGGCGGACGGCGGCGACCCCTACGACGCGCTTCTCGACAGGTACGAAGCCGGCTTGACCGCGAGCGCGATCGAACCGATTTTCGACCGCCTCCGACGTGGGCTTGTGGAGTTGCTGGACGGCATGGACCGCGACAGCGGCGCCGCGGCTCTCAACGGAATGTTTCCAGTTTCGAAGCAGCTGGAATTCGCCCGCGAACTAGCGCAATCATTCAGCTACGACTTCGGCAGAGGGCGTCTCGATGTCTCCGTGCATCCATTTTCTTCGGGTAGCGGAGACGATGCCAGGATCACCACGCGTACGGATGAGGCCGATCCATTCAACTGCATCTATTCGACGATTCATGAAACCGGGCATGCGGTGTACGAAAGAAACATCGACCGGAAATTTGCTTTCGCGCCGGTCGGACGGGCCGCGTCTTTCGGCGTGCACGAAAGCCAGTCCAGAATTTTCGAGAATCAGCTGGGAAGAGGGCGAGCGTTTTGCGAATGGCTATTTGGACGGCTGCGGGGAATTTTCGGCGACATCGGGGTCGCGAGCGAACAGGAGTTCTATGCGGCGGCGAACAGGGTGAACGCCGGCTTCATAAGAACCGAAGCGGACGAGCTGCACTACAATCTCCATATTCTGCTAAGGTTCGATCTCGAGCGTGAAGTTATTCAAGGGAAATTGAAGATAGCCGACATTGAGGAGGCCTGGAATGCGAGATTCAAGGCCGATTTCGGTCGCGACGTCGACAGGCCGTCAAACGGGTTTCTGCAGGACGTCCATTGGAGCGTGGGCGAATTCGGCTACTTTCCAACATACGCGCTCGGCAATGTCTACGCGGGATGCTTGTTCGAGGCGATGAGCGACAGCCTGCCGGACTTGGATGAATCCTTGAGGCTGGGCTCGGCCGAACCTGCTGCGGAGTGGCTCAGGCGCTCCGTTCACAGTCATGGTTCGCTGCGGCCTCCAAGAGACACGATCAATGCCGCTTGCGGCTTCGAAGCTTCGGAAAAGCCGCTGCTCACGTACTTGGAGAAAAAATTCAGTCGCGGCTAAGCCGGCCTGCAGCGGCGGAATGGCCGGCGAAAAAATATTGAACGCTATTTCGCCCAGGAGGGAGGCCGTTTTTCAAGAAAGGCGGAAATCCCTTCCTCCGTATCCCGGTAAAGCATGTTCTCGACCATGACCTCGCCCGTGTACTTGTACGCCTGCTCCAACGGCATTTGCGCCTGCTTGTAGAAGGCGAGCTTGCCGATCTTGACGGCCGCGCCAAGCTTGCCGGCAACTTTTCGAGCAAGCTCTCTCGTCGCGCTGTCGAGATCCTCGGCAGGCACGACTTTATTGACGAGCCCGAGCTCATGCGCTCTACCGGCCGGAATCAAGTCGCCGGTGGTTAGAAGTTCGAATGCGGCCTTCCGGTGAATGTTGCGCGTAAGCGCAACCATCGGCGTCGAGCAGAACAAGCCGATATTAACTCCGTTGACCCCGAATCGCGCCGCCTCGGAACTAACTGCCATATCGCAGCTGGCGACGAGCTGGCATCCGGCAGCCACCGCCACGCCGTGAACCTTTGCGATAACCGGCTGCGGCTGCTGCATTATCGCCGTCATCATTGCCGCGCACTTGTCGAAAATCATTTTGAAATACGCCTTGCCTCCGTCCGGCGCCTGGCGACCCCGGGTCATTTCCTTGAGGTCGTGGCCGGCGCAGAAAGCGTTGCCGGCGCCTTGCAGTACAAGAACTCGAACGGATTTGTCGCTCGAGATTTCAAGTAGCGCCGAGGTGATGGCATCTATCATCGCCTCCGACAGCGCATTCAAGTTGCTCGGCGAGTTGAGGGTCAGCGTCGATACGCCGTCCAGGTCGCTTCTCATGAGCAAAGCTTGTTGCATGCCAATTCCTCGAATATCACTTTTTCGATGCAAGCCGGCGGGTCGCCGCAAATTTCGCGGAGCATAGCATGAAACCGAAAATGACGAAATCCGAATTATCTGACCTGCTGCGGCGGGAATTCCCGCAGTGCGCCGATACCGTGCGCATCGAAAGCGTGGATCCCGGGCGATTGCGAACGAGCATGACCGTCGAATGGGAGAACTTTCGGCCGGGCGGGACCATTTCAGGTCCGACAATGTTTTTCCTCGCGGACGTTTCCGTCTATTTGACCGTACTCGCCCATGCCGGACCCGTCGTTTTGGCCGTTACGACGAACTGCTCGATAGATTTCATGCGAAGGCCCTCGGGCGATGCTCTGCATGCGAAGACGCGGCTTTTGAAGCTAGGGCGGCGACTCGCGGTCGCCGATGCCATGATTTACGCCGAACTGGACGGCGACCCCGTCGCGAGAGCGAGCTTGAGCTACGCGCTGCCATCGAGCGGATAGGGCGGAGGCCCGAAACCGAATCGGGGGCCGCTGGCAGGCGGATAGTTCAAGCGGTATTATGTTACCGCATCACTATGTTACTGAATTTTATTGAACAATTCGCATTTTTGTGTTGACGCCGCATTATTAATCGCTATTAGGCACTGGCTGCGCGCTTCCTTGCGCAAGAGGTTTTTTAGCAATATCGGAACGGAACGATGCCAACCTATTCCGCAAGACCCGCGGACATCGAAAAGAATTGGGTGCTAATTGACGCCGAGGGCCTCGTGCTGGGTCGCCTGGCGGCAATTATCGCCGCTAGGCTGCGCGGAAAGCACAAGCCCTCATTCACGCCCCACATGGACATGGGTGACTACGTTATCGTGGTGAACGCGGGCAAGGTCGCGCTGACCGGCCGCAAGCTCGAAAACAAAAAATACTACAGACACACCGGATATCCGGGCGGAATCAAATCGAGAACGGCCAGGCAGATCCTCGAAGGCAAGCACCCGGAACGGCTGGTGATGAAGGCCGTGCAAAGAATGCTGCCGGGCGGTCCGCTTTCGCGCCAGCAACTGACTCATTTGCGCGTCTACAACGGCTCCGATCACCCGCATGCGCCGCAGAAGCCGGAAGTGCTGGATATCGCGGCATGGAACAAGAAAAACACTCGGAGCGGCTAAACATGGAAGAATCGATTAAATCGCTGGACGAGTTGAAGGGTAAGATCGCAGCCGATGAAGAGGCGATGCCGGATGCGGAGCCGCAGCAGGCGCCTCAGCCGAAGCGCGATGCCCTGAATCGCTCCTATGCGACGGGCAAGCGCAAGGATGCGGTCGCTCGAGTCTGGATAAAGCCCGGCAGCGGAATGATTACCGTAAACGGAAAATCATTGCCGGAATATTTCGCCCGTCCAGTGCTGCAGATGATTTTGCGCCAGCCTTTCCAGGTCGCCAACGTCGAGAATCAGTTCGACGTCATGGCGACGGTCAAGGGCGGCGGATTGTCCGGGCAGGCGGGCGCGGTCAAGCACGGAATTTCAAAGGCTCTGCAGCTCTTCGAACCCGGCTATCGCCCGGCTCTCAAGGCAGCGGGGTTCCTTACGCGGGATGCGCGCGTGGTGGAGCGAAAAAAATACGGCAAGCGAAAGGCTCGCCGCAGCTTCCAATTCTCCAAGCGCTAGGATTCGTTTAGCGAGCGCTGGCCGTTCGCCCGGATTTCGACGGCGCGGCCGCCTGCCGGACATGACGATTGGACTATTCGATTCCGGGCTTGGCGGCCTTACGATCTACGACAGCGTCGCAAGGCGAATGCCCGACGTGCCAATAGCCTACCTGGGAGACAATCGAAACGCCCCCTACGGCGTGCGGGATGCCGACGATATTTTTCAGCTGACCTGCAGCGGCGTTGAAATGCTTTGGCGCCTAGGATGCCGCCTCGTGATTCTAGCTTGCAACACGGCTTCCGCAGTCGCCCTCAAGCGCATTCAGGAAACCTGGCTGCCTGCGGACAAGCGCGTTCTCGGCGTATTCGTTCCCATGATCGAAGTGCTTACGGAACGGCGGTGGGGCGATCAGTCCCAGCCGAGGGAAGTCGACGTGAAAAATGTCGCGCTGTTCGCGACCCCTGCAACCGTGGCGTCCCGGGCGTTCCAGCGGGAACTGGCCTTTCGAGCCATCGGCGTCGACGTGGAGGCGCAGCCTTGCGGCGGTCTGGTGGACGCCATCGAAGCGAACGACGATATTCTAGCGGAGGCGCTCGTGCGCAGCCACGTGGAGGCTTTGCTTCGCAGGATGCCGAATCCCGAAGCCGCGATTCTCGCCTGCACTCACTACCCGTTGTTCCAGCGCGCGTTTCAAGACGCGCTCGGGCCAAAAGTAAAGTGCGTCAGCCAGGCGAATCTGGTAGCGGAGAGCCTGGCGGACTATTTGGAGCGGCATCCGAACATGCTGGCGACATCGGGAACCGGCGGCTTTTACACGACCGCCGATGCCGAATCGGTATCGCGAAAGGCAACGCGGTTTCTAGGACGCAAGATCGAGTTCGAATCCGTCTGACGCCTCGCGGCGCCGCCGAACATGCCCTGGCCGAACGACTGACTGATCGAAACATGGAAAAAAAGCGCATCGCAATAGTTGGAGCGAGTGGATACACCGGCGCGGAACTTGTCAGAATTGCTTCCACTCACCCCTGGCTGGAAATTTCAGCGCTCGTGGCGGACCGCAAGGCCGGCCTCGAAATGCCGGACGTGTTTCCCGGCTTCAGGCATTTGGATCTGCCGAGGCTAAACGTTCTCGCCGAAATCGACCTTTCGGAAATCGAGCTGGTTTTCTGCGCGCTTCCGCATGCAACGAGCCAGGACGTAATCAAAACCCTGCCGGAGACCGTCAAGGTGGTCGACCTTTCGGCCGATTTCCGCCTGCGCGATACTGCTGAATACCGGCGATGGTACGGGCGTCCTCACGCGGCGCCGGAACTTCAGGAGCAAGCAGTATACGGGCTTACAGAATTCTATCGGGAGGACATCGCCGGCGCGCGGCTCGTCGCATGCACCGGATGCAATTCCGCCGCCGGCCTCTTCCCCTTGATGCCGCTCGCGGAAGCCGGCGCGATAGATCCGGGCGAAATAATCATCGACTTGAAAACCGGCGTGTCGGGAGCGGGGCGGAGCCCGAAGGAAGGAACGCTCCATTCGGAGGTGTCGGAAGGATTCCAGGCCTACAGCGTAGCGGCGCACCGCCACTTGGCGGAATTCGATCAGGAACTGTCGCGAGCCTTCGGAAAGCGCGTGCGCGTAACTTTCGTTCCCCATCTCCTCCCGCAGAACCGGGGCATACTTGCGACCGTCTACGTGCGCGGCGAGCCCGCGAGAATTCACGAAGCTCTGCGGCGCCGGTACGAGCGGGAGCCATTCGTCTTCGTCCTGCCGTTCGGCGATCACCCTTCCACGCGGCATGTTCGCGGGTCGAACTTCGTTCATATCGGCGTCGTTTCCGACCGAAGGGAAGGGCGGGCCATTGTTATCTCCGTTCTAGACAACCTTGCGAAGGGCTCCTCCGGACAGGCGGTTCAGAACGCCAACCTGATGCTCGGCTTGCCTGAAACGACCGGCCTGGACTCCGCGCCGATGTTTCCTTGATAGCATGGCGGGGCTGCGCAGAAAGCAGCGGCTGGCTCTCATCGCCGCGGCCGGCGGTTGCCTGATTGCGGCATCCGTGCTTTTCGGTTTTGCGTTTCGCGACGGAATTGCGTATTTTCGCAGCCCGGCGGAGGTTTTGGAGGATGCGCCGGGGCCGCGAGAGCTTTTTAGGATTGGCGGGCTCGTGGAAGACGGCTCCATAAGGCAAATGGCGGACGGTTCAATCAGTTTCCATGTTACCGACGGCGAAGCCTCCCTCGAAGTCCGATTCGAAGGAATATTGCCGGACTTGTTCGCGGAAGGCCAAGGCGCCATAGCATTGGGACGCTATTCCGGGGATGTTTTTCGGGCGACGGAGATTCTTGCCAAGCATGACGAAACCTACATGCCAAAGGAGGTTGCCGATGCTCTCAAGGAACGCGGCGTATTCAAGCCCGCGGCCGGCGAATAGCCGCGCCGGTAGGCGCCTGCGATTAGGTCCGGCGCGAAACCGAATGCGCGTACCGCTCGATTCGGTTGTCTATTGGCGCTAGTTTCGGTGCGCCGAAACTTCGGTCGAGGCACCGGCCAATTGCTGCCGGCGAGGATTCCGGATGGTGAATGAACTCGGGCATTTTGCACTGATCGCGGCTTTTCTAGTCTCGGTCGTTCAAGGCATTGTGCCAATGGTCGGAGCCGGGAAAGGTTGGTTCGCATGGGCGCAGGCCGCCGTTCCTTGCGCCGTTGTTCAATTCGTTCTGGTTGCGACTTCCTTCGCCGCGTTGACGGCCGCCTTCGTCGGCTCCGACTTCTCCGTTTCGCTGGTTGCCGGCAATTCCCATGCCGCCAAGCCGATACTCTACAAGATCACTGGCGTTTGGGGCAATCATGAAGGTTCGATGCTGCTATGGGTGCTGATTCTATCGGCATTCGGGGCGGCTGCGGCGCTATTCGGCCGCGGGCTTCCATTGAGGCTGAAGGCTAGAGTGCTCGCGGTGCAGGCTCTGGTCGGGTGCGCATTCTACGCTTTCATAATTTTCTCTTCAAACCCGTTCGCGAGGCTGGCTTCGCCGCCGTTCAACGGCCGGGACCTGAATCCTTTGCTGCAGGATCCCGGCCTGGCGTTCCATCCGCCGTTTCTGTACCTTGGCTACGTGGGCCTTTCGATGTCGTTCAGCTTCGCGGTGGCGGCATTGATCGAAGGCAAGATCGATGCGGCCTGGGCGCGCTGGGTCCGACCCTGGACGCTCGCGTCCTGGATGTTTCTAACCCTCGGAATCGCGCTCGGGTCCTGGTGGGCGTACTATGAACTCGGCTGGGGGGGATGGTGGTTCTGGGACCCCGTCGAAAACGCGTCGTTCATGCCTTGGCTGATCGCTACCGCTCTACTGCACTCCGCAACGGTCGTCGAGAAGAGGGAGAGTTTGAAAAGCTGGACCGTGCTGCTGGCGATTCTAGCGTTTTCGTTTTCGCTCGCCGGAACTTTCATCGTAAGATCGGGCGTTCTGACCTCGGTGCACGCATTCGCAACGGATCCCGCTCGCGGCGTTTTCATACTGGCTATACTCGGGCTGTTCACCGGAGGCGCGCTGCTGCTTTATTCGCTTCGCTCGGCGCAATTACTGGCCAAGGGGGCGTTTAGCGCGACCAGCAGAGAGTCCGCCTTGATCATGAACAACCTTTTATTGGTCGTTGCGACGCTCGTCGTTTTCATCGGAACATTCTGGCCCCTGGCGGCCGAGCTTTTCTTCGACAGAAAGCTATCCGTAGGGCCGCCCTTTTTCGAAATCGCCTTTACGCCGTTCATGGTTGCATTGGCGGCGATTCTTCCGCTCGGAGCAATTCTCCCATGGAAGCGCGGCTCGATCGCCGGAGCCGCCCGCGACCTTTACGGCGCGATGGCGGTGTCTTTGGCTTGCGGGGCCTTGGCCTGGTCTTTGCAGACCGGCGGCGGCATGCTCGCGCCTATCGGCTTTACGCTGGCGTCATGGCTAGTCCTGGGGTCGGCGGCCGATTTCGCCCGGCGAGCCTCGGGCGGTCGCGCGGGCGTTCCCGGTTCGATCGCGAGGTTGGCGGGCCTTCCCGGAGCGATTTGGGGAAAATTCCTCGCGCATTCCGGATTGGGCCTGACGATACTTGGAATAGCCTCGATTACGGCTTGGGAAGTTGAAGACATTAGAGCCGCAATGCCCGGGTCCCGCTACGACTTGGGAAGCTATTCAGTCGAGTTCATCGGCGTCCGGGAATTGCAAGGCCCGAACTTCGTGTCGATTGCCGGCGAATTCAACGTTTCCAGCGGCGGGGATTTCGTTGCGACGCTAAGGCCCGAAAAGAGGTTTTACACGGCCGCCGGAACTCAAACCACGGAAGCGGCGATCGACATGGGATTCATGCGAGATATATATATCGTAATCGGCGACAGGCAGCCCGACGGCGGCTACGCCATCCGGTCCTATGTCAAGCCCCTGGCCAACTGGATATGGATCGGCGCGCTGTTTATGGCCGCGGGCGCGCTGGCGAGCCTCTTCGACCGCCGATACCGCGTCGGAATCGCCGCAGGCGCGTCTGCAAGGGCAAGGATTGCGTAGCGCGATGAAATGGCTTGCCGTTGCTTTGAGCCTGCTTGCCGCGACAATGTCGGCGGCAGTCGAACCCGGCGAGATCCTGGAGGATCCCCGCCTCGAAGCGCGAGCAAGGGAAATCTCTTCCAATTTGCGCTGCCTGATTTGCCGAAACGAATCGATCGACGACTCAAACGCCGAACTGGCATCCGATCTCCGCAGAATCGTTAGAGAGCAGCTTCGGAACGGCAAAGACGACAGCGACATTTACGACTTCGTCGTTGATCGGTACGGGGAGTTCGTACTGCTGAGGCCGAATTTGAAGGGCGCCAACATTCTTCTATACGCGTCCGGACCTATAATACTCCTGATCGGAACGGCCCTATGCGCGCTCTACATACGCCAGCGCCGAAAGCCTTCTCGGCAAAAGGATGCGCTTCGAGACGACGAGCGGGAAAGGCTGGAACAGATTCTGGGCCAATGAAATCGCTCGTACACTGCAGATGAATCTATAGGAAGTGGATATGGAATACGAAGCCCTCGAGGTCAGGCAGCGGGACAATACGGTTGTAATCGCTTTGAACCGGCCCGAAGTCATGAACGCTCTCAATGCCCAAATGAGGCGGGAAATCACGTATGCGGTGCGAAAGGCTCCGGAATCCGGTCGCGCGCTGGTCATAACCGGATCGGGCAAGGCATTTTGCTCCGGGCAGGATCTCGGCGACCGCGTCGATGCGTCGAACGTAAATCTCGAGCGAACATTGCGCGAGGAGTACTTTCCCATGCTGGAAGCAATTAAAGACTGCCCGATTCCGATCATTGGCGCGGTCAACGGGCCGGCAGCGGGAGCCGGAGCCAATCTCGCTTTGGCCGCGGATGTCGTAATCGCGGCCGAGTCGGCCTATTTCATGCAGGCGTTTTCCCGCATCGGCCTAATTCCGGATGCAGGCGGGACATGGCTGCTACCGCGCAAGATTGGATTGGCGCGGTCGATCGGCGCGTCGCTGTTCGCGGAAAAGATTTCGGCCAGGCAGGCCGCCGACTGGGGCATGATCTGGGAATCCGTCGTCGACGAGAACTTCGAGGAGCATTGGCAGCGAAGGGCGATGCAGTTGGCGCAAGGCCCCACGGAAGCCTACATGCGAATCAAAAAGGCGCTTGGAGCCAGTTTCTCGAACGGCTACGAGGAGCAGCTTGAGCTAGAGGCGCGGCTGCAGGGCGAAGCGGGCAAGTCTCGCGATTTTCAGGAAGGCGTGCTGGCGTTCGTGGAAAAAAGGCGACCTGTTTTCGAAGGCCGGTGATCCGATACCGGCTAGCGGCGGGCGGCAAGCTCGGATTGCCGGATTAACCCGACTTAGGAATCGAGAGCGTAAAGTATCCGCGCCCAGCTGCGGATGCCTTTGTGGAAGCTTGCCAAATCGTATTTTTCGTTCGGCGAATGGATGCGGTCGTCGTCCTTGCCGAAACCGATAAGCATGGAATCCATGCCAAGAATGTCCTTGAACATGGACGTGATCGGAATTGAGCCGCCGCATCCGGCATATACGGCCGGAATACCCCATTCCTCGGTCAGCGCATCTTTCGCAAGCCGGAAGGCTATATGGTCCGTGGCCATTTCCGTTGCATGGTTTTCGCCGTACGAAATGAATTCCGCATCGCAGTCGGGCGGAAGAGATCCCAGGACATGCGCCTGAAAGCTTTCGCGGACCTTGGCTGGATTCTGGCTGCCGACCAGGCGGAAGCCGACCTTCGCCGATGCCTTGGCCGCTACAACGGTTTTAAAGCCGTCGCCCTGGTAGCCGCCGGCGATGCCGGTGATATCGCAGGTAGGGCGCGACCAGATCATTTCGATGGGCTCGCGCCCCGATTCGCCCGCCGGCGAGGACAGGCCGACATCGCCTAGGAATTCACCGTGGTCGAAGCCGAGCCGCCGCCACTGCTCGGCTACATCCGGCGGCAATTCCGGAACCCCGTCGTAAAACCCCTCCAGAGTGATTCGGCCCGACTCGTCGTGCAAATCAGCCAGTATCTTCGCGAGCACCCTGACGGGATTAACCGCGAGTCCGCCGTATATTCCGGAATGAAGATCCCTATTGGCAGCGGAAATCGCAATTTCTACGTTAACGCCGCCGCGCAGCCGCGTTATGATGGCGGGCGTCGCGTCGGCTAAGAGCCCGGTGTCGCAAACCAGTCCGAGCTCCGCCGGAAATTCCTTGGCGTTTTTCTCGAGGAACGGCGCGACGCTGACGGAGCCGCATTCCTCTTCTCCTTCAAGCAACAGCGAGATGCTGCGAGGCAGCCTTCCGAAGACGATTTTCCAGGCGCGGCACGCTTCGACGAATGTCATAAGCTGCCCCTTGTCGTCGCTTGCCCCGCGACCGCGAATGACCTGTCCGCCGGGAGTGTCCTGCAGCATCGGCTTGAAAGGATCCTGCTCCCAAAGGCCAAGCGGATCGACCGGCTGAACATCGTAGTGGCCGTAGAACAGAAATCTGCGATTCTCCCTGGTCCCGTGCCCGACGACGACCGGATGGCCGTCCGTCGAGCGCTTGTCCGCATCGAATCCGATATCTTTCAGGTGCGCGGCGAGCCAGTCAGCCGCCGCGTCGCAGTGACTGGCGTAGGCGGGATCGGTGGAAACCGAAGGGATTTCCAGAAGTTTGAACAATCTTTCGAGCGAGTTCGGAAGATCGTCATCGATACAGGACAATAGTCTTTCAAGCATTCTTTAATTCCGTTCAGAGAATCGAATCATAAGTCGGGCATTGATCGCGCCGGCGCCGATCAACGCGCGCCATGTATCCAGCCGCCTCCGTAGACCCTGGTGCCCGATATGTCGTAGAAGACGCACGCCTGTCCCGGCGCAACGCCTTCTTCAGGCTCCAGCAGGCGGACTTCCGCGCGACGATCCGGAAGAGGCGTGATTATTGCTTCCTTTGGCGGTCGCGTGGAGCGGACCTTGACGGAAACTCGCTGTTCCGACTCGCATTCGAACGGATTGTCGCCAAGCCAGTTGATTTCGCGCAAAGTGATCTCGGACGATTGCAGGGCGCTTTTCGGACCGACCGCGACCCGGCGGGTTTCGGCATCCAGCCGAACGACGTACAGCGGCTCCGACAACCCCCCGATACCAAGTCCTCGCCTTTGGCCGATGGTATAATGGATTACGCCTCGGTGGCTTCCGAGGATCTTTCCGTCCAAGTCGACGATGTCGCCAGGTTCGGCCGCTCCGGGCCTGAGCTTCTCGATTACGCTCGCGTAGTTCCCGTTCGGAACGAAGCAAATGTCCTGGCTGTCGGGTTTCTCCGCGACGGACAGCCCGAATTTCCGGGCCAAGCCTCGAGTATCGCCTTTCGACTGCAGCCCGCCCAGCGGAAATCGCAGGTAGTCGAGCTGATCGTCGGTTGTCGCGAACAGAAAGTACGACTGATCGCGCGAATGGTCCGCCGCGCGGTGAAGTTCGGATCGGTTCGGGCCCACGACGCGCCTGACGTAGTGGCCGGTGGCGAGGCAGTCCGCGTCGAGATCTCTGGCGGTGTCGAGCAGTTCGCTGAATTTCACGCGCTCGTTGCACTTGATGCATGGAATCGGAGTGGCGCCCGCCAAATAGCTGTCTGCGAACTCGTCGATAACGTTTTCGCGAAAAATATTTTCGTAGTCGAGAACGTAGTGCGGAAATTGAAGCGATTCCGCGACGCGCCTCGCATCGCGGATATCCGTTCCCGCGCAGCAGGCTCCCTTTTTTTCCAGCGCGGCGCCGTGGTCGTATAGCTGAAGTGTAATGCCGACGACATCGTAGCCTTCGCTCGCGAGCAAAGCGGCCACTGCCGAGCTGTCCACGCCGCCCGACATCGCCACGACGACGCGGGTGTCGGCGGCGGCCTTCGGGAATCCCAGCGAATTCAATCTAGTTTCAGTTTCGGGCGCCATCGCAGCCATCGCCTTCGTCTTATATTCGCTTTGCGCCGTATCTCGAAGCAATCGGGAATTTGGCGGAATGGAACATAGCCGCCTCTATTAAAGATGTTGCGAAGCGGTTCGCAAGAGCGGCAGCCGCGACTTGGCTGCGATCGTTGCGAATCCGCCGACCGTCGGTCGCAGAGAATTTATTGCGAGCCGCTGAGTCCTTGCGGGCGATTCGCGCGAACATTTGCGGCGCAGTGCGGATTTGCCCCAACGCGTCGCTAATGAAAAAGCAGCGAAGGCAATCGTTGGTAATTTCGCTGCCTTGCCGTAAACATCGAGCGCTGCAATTCCGCTAGAACCTACCGCCAAGGCCATTCGCTTTACGCAGTGCAAGGAGTCGAAGCCGTGAACGAATCGAATATCGAGTCATTGAGCGAACTAGAAAAAGCCAGTGCCGAACTCGAAGAGATTTATCAGCGCATCAGAAAAGCCGACAAGGCGTACCATGGCAGGGACGATCCGGATATCGCCGATGCCGAATATGACCGGCTCAAAAGCCGAGCGAAGGAAATCTTGAAGCGGTTTCCGGAATTAAGGTCCGCCGATAGCCCGAATTTGAATATCGGATGGCCGGCCAGGGAGGGATTCGCCAAAGTTGCGCATGCCGTAAAAATGCTGTCCCTGGAGAACGCGTTCAAGCTGGAGGATGTCGAAAAATTCGATGCCGGAATCCGGCGATTCCTGGGTCTTGGAAACGATAGAGTGCTCGAATACCTGGCTGAGCCGAAAATCGACGGGCTGTCCCTGGCTCTGCGCTACGAAAACGGAAAACTGGTATCGGCCGCGACTCGCGGCGATGGATCGATCGGCGAGGACGTAACTGCCAACGCCCGGACCATACCCGATATTCCGAGATCAATAGATTCCGCGCCCGAGGTTTTGGAAGTTCGCGGCGAAATCTATATGGGGCGCGGCGATTTTCAGAAACTTAACGAAGCTCAGGCCAAGTCCGGCGGCAAGGTGTTCGCAAACCCTCGCAATGCGGCGGCGGGTTCGCTGCGGGTGCTGGATACCGCAATAACCCGGTCGCGCAAGCTGGGCTATATCCCGCACGGGTGGGGAGAATTATCGGAGCAACTTGCTCCGACGGCTGCTGGAGCCATGGAGAAGCTGGAAGAATTCGGCTTCAAGAAAAATCCGAATACAAGGATTTGCAGAAGCCTAGGCGATCTCGCCGAGCACTACAGCGCAGTTGAAACCATGCGATCGTCGCTTGAGTACGACATTGACGGAATGGTGTACAAGGTCAACGATCTCCCTTTGCAGGAACGACTCGGCGTGAGGTCGACTTCGCCGCGCTGGGCGATCTCCCATAAATTTTCCGCCGAAACGGCATGGACGCGCCTGGAGGGGATAGAAATACAAGTCGGTAGAACCGGCGCTCTTTCGCCGGTGGCTCGACTCAATCCCGTCAACGTGGGCGGAGTCGTCGTCTCGAATGCGACCTTGCACAACGAAGACTACATCGCCGGCGTCGATGCCAATGGCCAGCCGATACGCGACGGCTACGACATTAGGGTCGGCGACTGGGTCGAGCTCTACCGCGGCGGCGATGTCATACCGAAAATATCCGCCGTGGATCCCGGCAAGCGCCCAAGCGACTCCAAGCCATTCGAATTCCCGGAACATTGCCCGAAATGCAATTCGAGAGCCGTGCGGCCGGACGGAGACGCGGTGCGCCGCTGTTCGGGCGGATTGGCCTGCCCGGCTCAGGTGGCCGAGCGCTTGAAGCATTTCGTATCCAAGAATGCGTTCGACATCGAAGGGCTAGGAGACAAGCAGGTCGAACAATTTTTCGAAGACGACTGGATCCGGCAGCCCTCGGACATCTTTACGCTCGAAGACAATCATGCTGGCGGGAGCGAGCCGCTCGCGGAAAGGGAAGGCTGGGGCGAGAAGTCGGCGTCGAACTTGTTTCAGGCGATTCGCGACCGAGTACGGATTCCTATGAACAGGCTACTGTTTGCGCTCGGGATTCGCCATGTGGGCGAAACCGTGGCCGCGCGCCTGTCTCGACACTATGGCGGCTGGACTGAATTCGAATCCGCCATTGACGCCGCATCGGATCGAGAGGGATCGGAATGGAACGAGCTGGTTTCCGTCGAGGGCATCGGCAGCGTGATCGCGGAGTCGCTTGTCGCGACTTTCCAGAACGAAAGGGAACGAACGATCATCGGCAATATTGTCGGCAGGCTTGAAATCGAGCCCATGCCCGAAGTGGCCAGCGAAAGCCCGATTGCCGGAAAGACGTTAGTGTTCACGGGAACGATGGAGGCGATGACGCGATCCGAAGCGAAGGCGCGGGCCGAAGAGGCGGGCGCCAAGGTATCCGGCTCGGTTTCATCGAAAACCGATCTAGTCGTCGCCGGTCCCGGTTCCGGGTCAAAGGAGAAGAAAGCACGGGAGCTCGGGATTAAAGTCATCGGCGAGCTTGAATGGGTCGGCCTAGTACAAAAATAGCCATTCGGAAACCCCAGATTCCGGACGGCGCCGAAAAGTTTCCGCAGCAATTTTCGGCGCGGCGGCAATTGAGCGCCGGAAATCAACTTTGCGTTCCGCATAGCGGAGGCGAAACGTCCCGCCGTCGGCAAAGGCATCGTCGACGCGTCGCGCGAAACGCGGCAATCGGGCCAAAATCGTCGTATGGAGAATTCGGGAGATTGCCCGGGACAATTCGATACTCGATCATGGAATGGCTTCCTCGGGCAAGGCGGCCGGTATCGGCCCGACATAATTCGGTATGACAATGTAGATATTCATAAAATCACGTTGACAGGCCATAATGGCTGGCAATAGTCGTCCGTTCGGAAGCGAAGATAGATTCGCCGAAAACTTTGGTAAGAATGGAGGAAATCAAAATGCGCTCGATAAAGCTTGTGTTAAGCAGCTTGATAGGAATCGCTTTGGGAAGCGCCGCCATCGCGGACGACAAGGTAGTTATCGGCTATGCCGCACCGTCGCTAGACGGAGCCCAGGCCCAGATTCAGGGCGGCTTCGTGGTCGGAGCGGAACGGCGCGGCTGGCAAGTCATCTCGGTTACATCCGGCGGCGACGCGCAGAAGCAGATAAACGATGTCAATGATTTCATTACTCAGAACGTGGCGGCAATTGTCGCCGTGCCGGACGACAGCGCGGGAATATGCGTTGCTGTTGAAGCGGCCAGAGAGGCCGGAATCCCGTTTTACACGATCGACCGCGCGCCGCTGGGCTGCGTAATCGACATGGTTGTCCTTTCCGACAATTATCTCGGCGGCAAGCAGGCCGGCGAAGCAATGGTAGCGCATCTGACCGAGAAATACGGAAGCCCCAAAGGTACGGTTCTCGAGATAACGGGCAATCTGGCGCAGAATGTCGCTCAGCTTCGAGGCGCCGGATTCGACGACGTCATCAATCAGTATCCCGACATAGAACTGATTGTGAAGCCGGGCGACTGGGACGCCGCCAAGGGCGTGGAGATCGTACGAGACGTAGTATCCTCGCGACCCGTCGACGGCATCTACATGCATTCCGATTGCGTCTATAGCACCGGCACGGTCCAGACCTTGAAAGAGATCGGTCAATTCGCGCCGAAGGGCGAAGAAGGCCATATCTTCATAGGCGGCATCGACGGATGCAGCGAGAATCTGGATCTCATTCGCGCGGGCGCAACCGATCAGACTTCCGGTCAGCCAATTCCCGATTTCGGCACGTTGGTCGCGGACTTCATGGAAAAGAAGTTCAACGGCGAAGACATCGGACCCGGCGAAGTCGTTCAAGAAGGCGCTCTTTGGTCGCCGGGACGCATCGCGGAAACCGATGTCGGACTGCAGCTGTTCCTGAGCACGACTTCGATTACTCAGGACAACGTGGACCACCCCGGACTTTGGGGAAACCAGTAGCAGGCTAAAAGAAAGCAGCCGGCGCGAAGGCGCGGGCGGCGCTTGGCGGTTCGGGGAAAAGCGGCGGTTTCGCCGCCTCCGAACCGCTCTCCGATCATCGTTCAGAAAGCTAGGCACATGGAAAGCTCGGCAGTCGATCCCGTCGTGAAAATGCACGGAATCGTCAAGACCTATCCGGGAGTTCGCGCTCTGGACGATGTGCATCTCGATGTCGGCGCCGGCGAAGTTCAAGGCCTGGTGGGTAAGAACGGCGCCGGAAAATCAACTCTGATAAACATCCTGAACGGACTCACGCAGCCGGATTCGGGCAGCATCCGGATCCGCGGCGTCGAGTATTCCGGTCTGACGGCCGCTCGCGCCAGATCGGCTGGAATCGCGCACGTGGCGCAGCACGTGAAATACGTCCCGGGGCTGTCGATCGCCGAGAATATCAGCCTCGGCGACCTGCCCGAACGCCGAGGATGGGTGGATTGGCGCACCCTATTTGAAACCGCCGACGAAAAATTAAGGAAGTTCGGGCTTGATTTAGACGTTCGCAGGCCGATGGAAGCGACCAGCGTCGCAGAGCGCCAGATGATAGAAATCGCGCGCGCTCTGTTCGCCGACGCCTCGGTCATCATTCTTGACGAGCCGACGGCGCCACTTCCGAAACGAGAGGTTGAAAGGCTTTTCTCCTTTGTTTCCAAGCAGAAGGAGCTAGGCGCGTCCTTTATTTACATTTCTCATTTCCTGGAAGAAATATTCGAGATCGCGGACCGGGCAACCGTATTGCGAAACGGCAGGGTCGTCGGCATGTCGGACGTGAGCGACCTGACGCAAAAAGATCTTGTTCATTTGATAAGCGGAACTTCGGTGCAGCGCTTTTCGCGGCAGACCGGCGAATTGGGCGATGTCGTTTTGAAAACCAGGAATCTGTCGCGTGACAACGCCTATTCGGACGTGAGCCTAGAGGTGCGGGCGGGAGAAGTGGTCGGCCTTACCGGTCTTGAGGGCAGCGGGCCGGGAGCGCTCGCGCGAGGGCTTTTCGGCCTCGAGGAGCTTGGCGACGGCGAGGTCAGCATCTCCGGCAAGCCTTATGTCTCCGGCAGCCCGGTCAAGGCGATAGCTCAGGGGATGGCAAATCTGCCGCGCGACCGCCACGGCCTGGGAATCGTGGCGATACGGACGGTCAAGGACAATATCTCCCTGTCCATATTGGGCCGTCTTGAAAACCGTTTTGGAATTCTCGACGGCAAGAAGGAAAAATCGCTGGTCAGGGAGTATATCGATTCGCTAAGCATCGTAACTCCCTCCATGGATGTAGAGATCGCCAACCTCAGCGGAGGAAACCAGCAGAAATGCGTGGTCGCGAGATTCGCTGCGACATCCCCGAAAGTTCTAATTCTGGATGAACCCACTCAAGGCGTGGACATTGCGGCGAAAGCCGAGATTTTGCGCATTGTCGACGACCTGAGCAAGCGCGGAGTCGCGGTCTGCATAGTTTCCGATGAGATTAACGAGATGATCGACATTTGCGACAGGATCGTCATCTTCCATCGCGGTCGAATAACGCGCGAATTCATCAAGTCGGAAGAAGAGATAACGCCGAAGCAGCTAATTGCCGCAATTGAAGGCGTGGATATGGAGGCCCAAAATGAACCTCTATAGTCGGCTCGTTGTCGTAATCGATCATCTGATCTGGGTCATTCTTGCAGTCGTTTTCCTGTTCTTCGTTACGCAGAGCGAGTACTTCCTAACGGAACGGAATATTTCAAACATCCTTTCGGCCGCGGCGGTACTGGGCGTTCTGGTCGTCGGGCAAGCCTTCGTCCTTATCAGCGGAAACTTCGATCTTTCTACGGAATCTACCTTGGGAATGTCGGCTCTGCTGGGAATCTGGCTGATCGTTCCGGCCGCGTCGCCGCACTTCGGCGGGGGGATCGGCGTGAATTCCTATGTATCGATTGCCGCCATCCTTCTGATGGGCGCGGCGGTCGGTTATTTTATCGGCAGCCTGATAACCTTGGGCAGCATGAACAATTTCATCGTCACGCTCGCCGTGCTGCTCGTCATTCGCGGGCTGATGCTGGCTTTTACCGAAGGCTCCGCCGTAAACGGCTACAACCTTCCCGAAGCGGACGTGTTCTATTGGCTAGGTCACGAAAAGGCCTTTACAATTCCAGGCGTCGTCAAGGTCTCTTACGCAGTGGTTGCAACCGGGCTTGTATTTTTTGCCGGCCATATCATCCTAAACTACCACCGGTTCGGTCGCGAGCTCTACGCTATCGGCGGCAATCGAAATGCGGCTGTGGCATCCGGGATTAACGCGGACCGCCGTATCCGCCAAGTGTATGTGCTTAGCGGCATGCTCGCGGCGCTTGCCGGCTGGATGCTCGCGGGACGAGTGGTTTCGATACAAGTAAACTTGGGCGAGGGGTTCATCTTCACGGTATTCGCCGGCGCGGTAATCGGCGGCGTAAGCCTGCACGGCGGTCGCGGCACCATGCTGGGCGCGCTAGGCGGCGTTCTTCTGCTTTCGACCATTGATCGAGGGCTGAACCTCATGCAGGTTTCCGTTTTTTGGGTCAAGGTAATTCAGGGACTCATTATTCTTTTGGCCATGCTGATCGATGCCCAGCGCGTTCGAATTCGGGCCTTGGCGCAATTGACCAGTCAAAGAGAATCTCCGTTCAAAGCCTAAGTTCGCGATCAATTGTCGCGGGAAAGGAAACGGCATGAAATTCACCAGCGTCAAACGGCGGAGGGTTCATGAGGATGTAGCGGAGCAAATCGAAAATCAGATTATTTCGGGCGCGTTAGCCGAAGGCGAGGGACTGCCTTCGGAAAGAAGCCTGATGGAAGCTTTCAAGGTCGGGCGGCCCGCCGTGCGCGAAGCGCTTCTGCTGCTGCAGCGCGACGGATTTATTGAAATCTCTGCGAACGGGCGTCCAGCCGTCGCTCGCCCCACGCCGCGCAACATCGTTGGGCAACTATCGTCATCTGCCAGAATCCTGCTTTCCTCAAAGGAGGGCGAACGTTCGTTTCAAGACGCGAGGCGGCTCTTCGAGGCCGCCATTGCGAAAAATGCGGCCGAAATCGCAACGGCCGAGGAAATCGAGCGCCTGGAGGCCGCGCTAATGGCCAATCGAGATTCTATCGGAAATCTTGAAGCCTTCGAGAGAACGGATGTCGAGTTCCACCTGGCAATAGCGGGTATCGGGAAAAACCCGGTTTTCACGGCGCTGCATACCGCGATTTCCGAGTGGCTGTCCCAGCAGCGGAAAGTTTCGCTTCGGATAACCGGCGTCGAATCAAGCGCATTTCAAAGGCACCAGGAAATTTTTGAGGCGATCGCTTCGCACGCTCCGGAAAAAGCGTGGGTGGCCATGGATCGACATCTTAGAGAAGTCATCATGCATTACGAAAGGGGAATTCGAATCTCCGAACTCTGATTTGAAATTTGATTTAAAGGCGACCCGGAGGCTGGGACAATTTTGCGATGTAATCGGGGTTATCCTTTTTCTTCAATCGGATTCGACTTATACCAATACCGGAAAATTTCCAGGCACTCGAAAAATTCTTGGAAGCATTGAAAGTTCTCCTGATGTTTCTCATGCCAATTCTCCCCAGCTTCGAGCGCCGAGCGTGCGGATCCGATTCGGGGAGTTGGTGAAATCCGACCAGACTGCGCCAACCTTCTCCTTGACGGCATCGGCGGTCTCGAAGACCTGGTTGGCGAAGTGGCGCGATTTCAGGAACTGGAATACGGTCTCAACCGGGTTCAGCTCCGGGCTGTAGGGAGGCAGGCGCAGCAGCACCGCGTTGGCCGGGATTTCGAGCGCCTTGGAGCGATGCCAGCCGGCGCCGTCGAGAACCACCAGCGCGTGGCGGCCGTCGGGAACCTTCGCCGCGATGTCCAGCAGGTGCCGGTTCATCTCGTCGGTGTTGGCCCGGTCGCAGATGTGGCCGACCGCCACGCCGGCCTCCGGAAAGATGGCGGAGAACAGGTAGCAGTATCCGTATCTGTGGTCCCGCGGGACCCGTGGGCGGGTGCCGCGCTGCGCCCAGACCCGTGTCAGCATGCCCTTCTGCCCGATTCTCGCCTCGTCCTGGAAACACAAGTGGACGCTGGCCAGATCGACGCCCTCCGGCAGGGCCGATGCCACCAAAGTCTTGAAATTCTTGCGAAAGTCCTCCTGCCTCTGCGGATCGGCCTTGGGATGGATCGGTCGCGGCGACAGCTTCCGGAAGCCCAGCGAGTGCATCAGGGTGCGGACCGACTCCAT